>NZ_WWTL01000004.1:0-344991 GCF_009874105.1 Clostridium sp. BIOML-A1
TGATCTTTGTTCGTTCGGTGTTTCGTACCGCGAACAGTTGATATAATACTAAATCAGACGTCAGATGTCAACACTTTCTTTGACATTTTTTTCATTTTTTTATTATGCCTGAAAAAAGCCCCAAATATGGCTGTTATACTTATATATATAACTGCCCATATTCAAGGCTTCCGTCTGATATTCTCTATCTGTATATATTAAAACTTCTAGTTATTCTGGGTCAAATCTTCTGTCTTTGCTTCCAGCGTTGCTTTTACAGTCTTCTTAACATATTCACCTTTTTCATTTCTGTAGAATTCGATCTCGATCTCATCGCCAACCTTTCCACTTGCTATTTGACTTTGAAGATCTGTACTGTCTGAAATATCATTTCCATCAATACCTACAATGATATCACCTGTAAGAAGTCCGCATTTCTCTGCCGGAGATCCTTCACTTACCGAATATACATATACTCCTTCCGGCATATTCAGTCCTTCTGCATATTCAGATGTGATATTTTTAACGGTTACGCCAAGATATGTTGATCCTGATTTGGTTGTACTCTTGCCTGCAAGAATATCGTTGATGATATCCTGTATATCGGATATAGGAAGTGCGTAGCCCATTCCTTCTACTGTGCTGTCTACATATTTCGCTGTGTTCATACCGATCAGTTCGCCCTTCATATTTACAAGAGCACCACCACTGTTACCAGGGTTGATAGCTGCATCAGTCTGAAGAACCTTTACAGTTCCGTCATCTACACTAACTTCACGGTCAAGAGCACTGATATATCCTACTGTTACCGACTGTCCATATCCAAGTGCGTTACCAATGGCGATACATGGATCTCCGACTCTTAAGTTCTCGGATGAACCGATCGTGATCTCTTTGATCTGACTTAATGTGTCGTCCTTGATCTTCTTTAACGGAACGGTTACAACCGCTACATCATTTGATTCGTCATAGCCTTTTACTTCTGCACCGGCTGATTCACCATCTATAAATCCTGCTGATAATTCTTTTGCATTCTTTACTACATGATAGTTCGTCAGGATATAAAGGCTTGTTTCATCTTTTCCGATTATGATACCTGAGCCTGCTCCTGACTGCTCCTGCTCATAGGTATCAAACCAGTACTGATATGTTGTTACATATGTTCCTGTTATGGATACAATGGATGGCATTACAGTTGCACTTACATCTGCTACACTGCCGTCACCGGTGCTTCCGGAGGCATTTGCATCGAGCAAAGCGGAGCTTGTAGTTGTATCTGATCCGATCTGAACCGTCTGCTTTTCTTTCTTTAAGAACTTATCGCTGCCATACCGGACACCCTGGAAGACACAGCCTGCAACCAGTCCGAAGACAACTGCCGCAGCTATAGTCGTTGCCACCTTCTTTCCTGTACTTCTTCCACCGTTTGTTTTCTTCATTTCTTTCTTAGCTTTTTTATCTGCTTTCTTCTTTGCTGAGCGTACCATTTTTTCTGATTTTTTCTTTTCCTTCTCAGCAGCTTTCTGCATTGCTTTATTAACATTTTCGGAATAACCAGTCACATTCTGCGTGGAAGCACCTGTACCCTGTGCTGTATTTCCTGAAGGATTCGTATAAGCTGATGTATAGCCGGTCTGACTGTTATATCCTGCATGCTGATTACTGGAGTAAAATGCACCGCCAAAATACATATTCTGTCCCGGTGTTCCATGATACATGCTGTTCTGTGAGTTCTGCTGGTTATATGCATTTGTATTCTGTCCTGAACCGGTCTGTTCATATGCGTTGCTGCTTCCATAGGTCTGTCTATAGGAGCTGTTCTCATTCTGCATATTCATCTGTTCAGTCGTCTGTTCGGAAGCTGTCTGTGTCTGTTCCTGTGTCTGACCTTCTGAGTCGAACTGACAATCCTGTTCTTCTCTAAAATTCTCATCCATAATCAATCATCCTTTCTTTCTATGTAACAGCAGCTTTCTTTTGTTTACTGCTCTCTTTCTTATTTACAGGTTATACTATAATCTGTAATTGTGTAAGAAGTGTGTTTTCCATGTAGAAGAAATGTGTTTTTCGTGTATAAAAAATTTGAACAACTTACATCTATTTATGCTTGACTTCATATGGAAATTGAAATACAGTTTTTAATGACAGATTACAGAATGATTTTTATGGTATACAATATTTTTACATATATTATATAGAAATTGAGGTTTTAACTTATGTTCCGAGTATGGGGTAAAATAATGAAGGATAACCACCTGGTAAAGGATACGGTTGTCTGTATAGATGATGCATCTTTGACACGAACAAAAAAGGTATATAAAGCATTAGAGGAAATGTGCTATGAATTTGATCTGGCAAAACCGATCTGGCTGAAGAAAAATCAAAATGATTTTATTCTCCACGCAAGAACACGTTTCGATCATGATAATTTCGTAGAAGCGATCGAATTCGACTATCTGGATTTTCAGATTATTGAAGAGGATTATTAATATGTTTACTGTAAATGATATCGGGAAAAATTATAAAAAGAAAATGGTACTAAATCATATCTCCCTGCAAGTTGCACCCGGTGAATGTATCGGACTTCTGGGAATCAACGGTTCCGGAAAATCAACGCTGCTTGGTATTCTGTCCGGCGGACTCCGACAGGATCATGGCACTTATTCTTTTGACGAAACGGATAAAACGGTCAGCTTTCTTCCACAGGAAAATCCACTGATTCCGGAGCTGTCCGGTCTGGATAATCTGAAGCTCTGGTACTCCGGCAGATCTACCGAGCTAAACAGCACCTACAGCCTCTCTATCTTAAAAAGACTCGGTGTAGATGTTTTTCTCCATCAGAAGGTAAGTACAATGTCCGGTGGTATGAAGAAACGTCTGAGCCTTGCTATCTGTATGCTGGAGCAGCCGGATCTTTTATTACTGGATGAACCACTTGCTGCGTTAGATCTTCTCTGTAAAAAAGGAATTCTGGACTATCTGAAGGAATATACCGGAAATGGTGGCAGCATTATCGTTGCAACACATGAAGAAGATGCGCTCTCCATCTGTAATCGCATCTATATCTTAAAGGATGGTTTACTACAGGAAGCAAAAGGTACAGATTATGCGACCATGCTTCGTGCCTGATTCAGATTGGATGTGAATGTTCTTATGTTTTTTCGATTATTTCTAACAGACCTTAAAAGAATAAAACAGCGTTTTCTTCCGCTTGTCCTGATCACTCTCATTCTGGCAGTCGGACTCTCTGTCGTCGTTCTGCTGTCAAACCGGTTATTATATAATGAACAGACCATCGAACCGGTCAATGTCGGGTTGGTTGCCGATGCTTCTTCTCCTTATGCCAAGATGGCATATTCTATGGTAAGTGAAATGGACAGCTACCGGACTACCTGCCGTTTCATCGAGATAGCTTCCGAAGATCACGGCAGACAGATGCTTGAAAACGACGAAATCAAGGCGTTGATCATCATTCCCGATAATATCATCAACAGCATTATATACGGAGAGGACAATCCGATCACGGTCATTTATAATCAGGATGGTACTTTAGATACTTACACTCTAAATGAGGTATTCAAATCCACCTCATCAATGCTTGCTACTGCACAGGCTGCAACTACGATCATTTATCAGGGGGCATATCAAATGGGGCTTCCGGATACCGCACTAGAACAAATCGCAACGGATGCCGATAATCTCTACATGGATTATGTCTTATCCAGGACAGAGCTTTATATCAGAGAAGACTTACAGCTTACCGGAGCTTATACCCCTTATCAGTATTATATAGTATCCGGGCTGCTGCTTCTGCTGTTCTTCAGCGGAATCGTCTTTTTATCTTTTATAAAAGGGAATTCTGATACATTACGTCTTCGTCTGAAGCTTCATGGAATCACCGGAGCGCATATTATAATCAGTCAGTATCTGACACTTACGATCACATTATTTATGATCTATACGATACTGTTCTTTAGCTGTATGACCGGAGGTACGATCGGTCATTTTGCCCCTTTGCAGTTTCATATATCGGGATTCTTTGCCGGAATACCCGCGATCCTGTTTATCGGATTCGTTATCCTGCTGATCGGGTATCTGCCAACCGGATATTCCGGGGCATGCCTGCTGTTATTTTTGACAGCTTTCTTACTGGCTTATATCGGAGGCGGTATTGTTCCGGTCAGACTTCTGCCTGACTTCATCCAGAATTTTGCTGAACATACCCCGTATTATCAACTGTTAAACCACTTATGTAATGGGTTTTACCATTAATCGATGAAAGGACAACTGCTTATGCTGTTACGTCAATACAGAATCCTGTTAAAACGGACTTCAAAAAAATTCATCAATCTTCTGTTGCTGCTGATCATTCCGTTCACGGCATTCTATATAAAAAATTTGCCGGTGGAAGAAAAAAGCACGGTATTCATCTGTGGATATTATATGGAAGAATCAAACAGTTACCTGGCACAGGTGGAGCAGGAGCTCTCCGGACATCAGGACTGCTTTACTTTCGAGAAATGCAGTTCTATGGAGGAATTAAAGGATCAGGTTGCATCCGGGCGATATGACTGTGGATTTGCGTTTGACAATGGGTTTTCTGACGCATTTATACATGATATCAAGAACTGCCACATCCGCTTATACACTTCCCCATCTTCGATGTTCCAGTCAATTTTTTCCGAAACATTATTTGACCGGCTGTTGGATGCTTTCTCGCCGGCTATTGCCGTCAACTATCTGGCATCGAATTCTGCCACAAAAGACTTTTATCGGAGTTCTTTCCAGTCATATCTGGAAGATCAATACAGAAATTATATGAACAGTGATTCTGTCTTCCGGTTATCTGTCAATAATACAGGAGCCTATCACGGAACAACCGACCGCGTAGATCTGTTCCCGGTTCATGAATTTACCGGTTTTCTTCTGTTCTTATCTTCTCTGGTCGGTTTGCTGGTCTATCTGAAGGATCAGGATGAACACATCTATGACAGAGTATCCAAACGGAAAAGACTGCGTTTCTGTCTGACCGGTATTCTTGCTAATATAACACCGGTATGGCTGGTCAGTGTAGTTACGCTCTACTTATATGAGCAGCCGGAAGCCATCCTGCCATTTCTGTTAAAGATGTTCGGATATATACTGCTGTGTCTGCTGTTCACTTTTATCTGTCTGCTTATCTTCCGACATTATAAGCCGTTTGTATCGGCTCTTCCGGTTCTTGTAATCTGCACTTTGATCTTCTCGCCGATCTTCCTGCATCTGGAGGATTATGCGCCGATCCTGCGGTATCTGTCCTACCTCTTTCCGCCGACCTTTTTTTAGGGGAAACAAAAATAAGCTTGCCTGTAACGTTATATGATTAACTATGATGTTGTATCGTTTCTATTCGTCTAGCACAGCATATTTGTCAGCAGTCGCCCAAACTCACCCTTTCGGGTTCAAACATGGGCTTGGTGCTGACAGCTAGTGCAAGGCTCATAACGAAACTTATACAAATGTCATAATTAATCATATAGCGTCACAGGCAAGCTTATTTTATATTTGCTTTAAATTAATTGGCGCAAAAAGAATGAGCTCTGTTTATACGAATTTCTCGCCTTTTTCGTCGATGACAGCGCGGGCTGCTGTTGCTTCCGTAATCTTTTTTTCGATCATGGTTACATCGGCGACAGGAACTGCTGTATGGAAAGTTACATCTGCACCATATTCTGTATTCTCTATACTGATCTCATTTGTTGATAAGAGATACTGTACTTTGCCGGAATCATTATAGGAGCAGGTGATATCCATAAGCTTCATGCGCTGCATCTGGTGAATGCCGGCGTCTGCAAGGGCAAGCTTGGCAGCTTCTGTATATGCCCGGACAAGTCCTCCGGTTCCAAGCAGAGTACCACCGAAATATCTTGTAACCACAATGCAGATATCTGTTACCTGATTTCCCGATATCACTTCTAATATCGGCTTTCCTGCGGTTCCCTGCGGTTCTCCATCATCTGAAAAACGATAGAGGGTATTCTCTTTTCCAATCGCAAATGCATGACAGTTGTGTCGTGCATCATAATGTTTCTTCTTGACACTTTCGACAAATGCATACGCTTCTTCTTCCGAAGAAACCGGCTGTGCATAACCGATAAATCTGGATTTCTTCTCAACGATCTCATCGGTGCCCGGTGTCAGTATTGTATTATAAGAATCTACCATGATTGTTCCCGTCTATTTCCTGTCGGTATTTGTCGATAATAATTTGCTCAGCTCATTCATAAATGTATTCACATCTTTGAATTCTCTGTATACAGAAGCAAATCTTACATAAGCTACCTGATCCAGATCCTTGATCTTATCCATAACGATCTCACCGATCGTCGTACTCTCTACTTCTTTTGCTTCCAGATTAAAGATCTCGTTCTCGATATCATCGATGCATTTGGATATCTGTTCCGCTGATACCGGTCTTTTATGGCAGGATCTTATGATACCGGATTCAATCTTCTTCCTGTCATAGGTTTCTCTGTTCTTATCCTTTTTGATTACGATAAGCGGGATCGTCTCAACCTTTTCATACGTTGTGAAACGTCTGCCACAGGCATCGCACTGTCTTCTTCTTCGGATCGAACAGCCGTCATCCGCCGGTCTGGAATCTATAACTCTTGTATCATCAACATAACAAAATGGACATCTCATGTTTTTGCCTCCGTAAATCAGGGAACATCATTTTATCCCCTCTATTCTTTCTGCTACTAACTTTTACATATTCGTGGAGGAATGTCAACTAAAATAATATCCGGCCCGATCTTTACTACATTACAGAAATCAATGCGATACTCCTCGCAAGATCCAAAGCACCAGAAAATTTTTCCCTGCTCAGGAACAATTATCGTCTCAATTCTTCCGGAGCAGGGATCAAATTCAATATCTGCAACAAAGCCAAGTCGCTGGCAGTCCTTGCAGTTTATTACTTCTTTTTCTTTTAATTCACAAAACCTCATCTATATTCCCTTTTCAACAAAATCCACCTTCCGTATCATAATATGAAACAGAGAATATATTTAGACATATAAATTATCGGTTGCACCGATCTGCCTATGAATCAGTCACAGCAGTCAGGCTCTGAATCCGCTCACATTGATCAGCTTATGATCTTGACCGGACACTTTCTGGCACATGCGCCACAATGGGTACACTTATCATAATCAATATGTGCGAGGTTCTGATCTACCGATACCGCATCAAATTCACAGGATCTGACGCAGAGTGAACAGCCGATACAACCTGCTGAACAAACTGCCTTTACTTCTTTTCCTTTTTCCTTTGAATTACATCTGACACGATGAGGGGCATCATACGGAACCAGCTCGATCAGATGTCTTGGACAGACATCTACACACTTTCCGCACGCTTTACATTTTTCCTCATTTACAACTGCAATGCCATCTATAATATCAATCGCACCGAATTCACAAACAGCCTTGCAGGAACCATATCCTGTACAGCCATATGTACAGCCCTTTGGTCCGTTATTCGGACTGTTCTGTGCAAGAACACAGGTCTTTGGTCCAACGTAATCATAAACATCCTTTGCCTTCTCACAGTCACCTGCGCATTTGACAAAGGCTACATACTTGGTGCTTGCTGTATTCTCTACGCCGAGTGCTGCACTGATTGCCTCTGCAACGGCGGTTCCTCCAACCGGACATGCAGATGGCGGCATCTCACCCTTTGCAATGGCTGCTGCAAGACCATCACAGCCGGGATATCCGCATCCACCACAGTTATTTCCGGGAAGAAGTTCCCGCACCATAACTGCCTTCTCATCTACCGGAACTTTAAACTTTTCACCAGCTACACCAAGCAGAACACCAATGATAATACCAACGCCTGCTACAACTGCAACTGCGATCAGAATTGTTGTAATATCCATAACGATCCCTCCTTATATCAATCCGGCAAAGCCAAAGAACGCTATTGCCATCAGACCTGATGTGATCAGAACGATCGGAGTACCCTTAAATGCTTCCGGAATATCACTGTATTCCAGTTTCTCACGGATACCTGCAAGGATCGTAATTGAGATCGCAAAACCTACTGCTGAACCAAAGCCATTTACAATACTCTCAAGAATCGTATATTCATTCTGCACATTCGAAAGTGCGATACCAAGAACTGCACAGTTTGTTGTGATCAATGGAAGGTATACTCCGAGTGACTCGTATAAAGACTTCATATTCTTCTTTAAGAACATCTCTACAAACTGTACCAATGCTGCTATTACAAGAATGAACACAATCGTATTCAGATAATCCAATCCCAACGGAGAAAGAATTCCATAATAAACAATACTCGTTACTGCTGAAGCGATCGTCATAACAAATATAACGGCTCCGCCCATACCGGTCGCTGTGTTTACACTCTTTGATACACCAAGGAAAGGACACAGTCCAAGGAACTGGCTTAATATTACATTATTTACGAGGGCTGCTCCAACTGCCAATAATAAAATATGCATTATTTTCTACCTCCCCTTTTCTTATTCTTTTTATCTGCAGATTTTTCATCAAATTCCTGATATTTGTTTACCTGATCTGCACTTGCAACATCCGGTCTTACAAGCTTTGATGTGTCCACCGTATCGGATTCTTCCGATACGGCTTCCGCCTTCTCTGACTCTGAAACCGGATTGTCTGTCTCTGCGAGTACAACTGCATGTGGTACTCTGTTCAGATTTACCGGGATGTGGATTCTCGGTCTGTCAGACATCTCTTTCGCCACCTGAACCGGAGTCTGCTGTACAGTTGACGCTGTTTTCTCCTGAACCGGCTGCTGCGCTGATTGTGCTGCCTGTATCTGTGGCTCCTGTGATACCGGAACTGTCATCTCAGGCTCTGATGAAGCTGCCATCTGCGGCTGCATTGTACTCTGAGTAGCAGTCTGCTGTACGACCGGTGCCGACTGCATCTCCTGAACCGGTTGCTGCGCTGATGGTACTGACTGCACTGGTTGTGCCTGCTGTGCCGGCTGTCCTTCTTCCCGCTCTACCGGCTTCTTTGCTATCTTATCCGGGATCACAACCTTTTTCGACTGTGGTACCGGTGCTGTCGGCGTCTGTGCGACGGATGCCTTGCCGGCATTTGTCTGTGCATTAGCCTGAGTATCCTGCATAGCAGCCTTTCTTCCGGCACACATAATGTTTGCACATCCCATGCAGGCTTCCGGCTTACAGCTTACAGGGATCTCATCTCCATTTGCAAGTGCCTTTGCTGCCTTCTTCGCATTTCTCTTGTTGATCGTTGCGATGATAAAAGCAAGTACAAAGAATGCTCCCGGTGCAAGTACAAAGATTGTGATCGGCGTATATGTTGCAAGCACATCTCCGATTACTTTTCCTATTCCTGATGTCTTCTGAAGGAGGTTGCCTTCTCCGATAATCTGAAATCCAAATACACAGCCTTTTCCGATCAACTCACGGAACATACCGATCAGAGTAAGACCGATCGTAAATCCAAGTCCCATTCCAAGTCCGTCAAAGATTGACGGAAGGACTTTATTCTTAGAAGCATAGCTCTCTGCACGTCCAAGAATAATACAGTTTACTACGATCAGTGGAATATAGATTCCAAGACTGTCATTTAAGGACGGCAGATATGCCTGCATTAAAAACTGAATAACCGTTACAAAGGAAGCAATGATAACAATATAAGATGGTATTCTGACCTTTTCCGGTATCACCTTACGAAGCAGTGAGATAAACGCATTGCTTAATACCAGAATACACGTTGTAGAAAGTCCCATACCTGCCCCGTTGATCGCTGATGATGTAACCGCAAGTGTCGGACACATACCAAGCATCTGTACAAAGGTTGGATTTTCTTTCACGATACCATTGTATAAACGTTCTGTACATTTACCCATTAGTTTGCTCCTCCTTTCAGATAATCTGCATAGGAAAGTCCTGCATTTACTGCATTTGTAACTGCATTTGTCGTGATCGTCGCACCACTTAATGCATCGATCTCCTCATCCGATGCTGCACCGGATTTTGTATATTTAAACTGTGCTACATTTTTTCCTGCAAACTGTGATTTAAACTCATCTGTATCTGCCTGCATACCAAGGCCCGCTGTCTCACTTAATGACAGGAAGGAGATACCGTTTGTAGTTCCATCCTCTGCCACACCAAGGGCAAGCTGAAGATCTCCGCCATATGCCTCATGGGATGTAATAACAAATACATAACCAAGTGCATTTCCGTCTTTATCACAGGCAATTACTGCCTCATCTATATCTGCCTTATAGCCTTTATCCGAAAGCCATGTAGCTGCAGTCTCACTGTCGAAGCCATCTACCGTCCGGAAGTTATCCGCCTCTGTAAATACTTCCCGGTATGCGTCCTCCTTTGCCTGCTGTTCTGCCTGCTCGATCGGCTTCTTTGTGATCTGCTGTACATATGCGAGCACACCGCCGGCAACAAGTGTAATGACAAGGATCGCTACCGTTGCGATCACGATAGACTTCTTATCCATCTTCTTACCGTCTGCTGCCGATCCGCCTTCTTCCTTCTGAAGCTCAGCACCCTTACCAAATGACTTCGGTTGTGTAAACCGTTCGATCAACGGAACAAGAAGGTTCGAAATAATGATCGCATAGGATACACCTTCTGCCGATCCGCCATAGATTCGGAACAGGAAGGTCAGGAGTCCAAGGATAATACCAAATACAACCTTGCCCTTCTTCGTAATAGGTGAGGTCACATAATCGGTCGCCATAAAGAAAGCACCTAACATCAGACCACCACCGCAAAGGTGCGCTGCCAGATATAATGGCTCAAAGCCCATACCGGAAGCAAGGGAATACAGGAATATAAATACAGAAAATGTTCCGATATAAACGCATGGGATGATCGGGCTGATCACCTTACGAATAATCAGATATAAACCACCGACCAACAGACAGATTGCAGATGTCTCACCGATCGTACCTGCGATTCTTCCGATAAACATATCTAATACATCTACTGTTCCGCCACTCTTTAATATCGCAAGTGGGGTCGCTGTTGTGACTCCATCATATGTAAATGTAGTCATCTTTCCCGCAAATGATATTAACAGGAAACATCTGGCTCCAAGTGCCGGATTCATAAAGTTCTGACCCAGACCACCAAATAACTGCTTCACTATAATAATAGCAAATGCGCTTCCGAGTATCGCCATCCATACCGGAACCTCCGGTGAAAGATTCAATGCCAGAAGCAGGCCTGTTACGACTGCACTGAAATCTTTTACAGTACTATTCCTGTGCAGGAGCATTTCCACACCCCATTCAAAAAAGATACAGGATGCTATACAGGTTAAGATCAGCACAAATGCTTTTGTTCCAAAATTATATACACCAAACACACTCGCCGGCAGTAACGCAATGATTACGTCCAGCATCAGGGATGATGTCGTTTTCCGATCTCTGACGTGCGGAGATGCGGAAATCTTCAATGTTGTTTCTTCCATGTCTCCACCTCCTACCTCTTCTTACTTGCCAGAATGTTCTTTCTGGTTCCTGCTATTGTCTGTGTCAGATGTCTCTTGGCAGGACATACATAAGAACAACAGCCACACTCACAGCATTCCATACCATCATGTTTTAAGAATGCATCTATATTGCCATGCTCTGCATATTTTGCAAGATCTGACGGAATAATTCTTCCCGGACAGACATCCACGCATCTTCCGCAACGGATACATGCAGATGGCTCCCAGTCCTGAACCTCATCATGTGTCATACAAAGAAGTGCCGACAGTCCTTTTACTGCCGGAACATCGAGTGAGAACATCGCTTTACCCATCATAGGTCCACCCGCAATGATCTTCTCCGGCAGCTTGCCATCCTTAAAACCGCCTGCTGCTTCTATGATCTCCCGACAGCTTGTACCATTATGAACCAGCAGATTACATGGATTAACGATAGCATCACCTGTAACCGTTACGATTCTGGTGTACAGTGGCTTACCCTCGATCACCGCTTCATAGATGGAAACGATCGTATCTGTATTATGTACGATACAGCCCGCATCTGCCGGAAGCATCTTGGAATTCACATATCTTCCTGTCGTTGCATATATCAACTGACGTTCCGCGCCCTGTGGATATTTGGTTTTTAAGACCTTTACCTCGATCTTATCGTTATCAGCCAGATGCTCGGAGATCTTTGCGATCGCTTCCGGCTTATTGTCTTCGATCGCGATAATTCCCTTTGCTTTATCAAACAGATTTACACAGATCTGAAGTCCAAGGATCAGCTTTTCTGTCTCCTCTAACATTCTTCTGTAATCAGATGTCAGATACGGTTCACACTCCGCACCGTTTACAATGATATATTCGATATCATCTTCATTTTTCGGCGACAACTTTACATGAGATGGGAAACCTGCACCACCCATTCCGACGATACCTGCCTCCTTGATCATATCCTTGATGTCTTCTCTGTAGAGTGTAGAGAGATCTCTCACATTCTCAGAGAAATCAATCGTTTCAAATAAACCGTCATTCTCTATTACGATTGAATTTACTTTATTACCGCCATTTGTCATCCTCGGTTCGATCATTTTTACCGTTCCTGAGATTGAAGAATGGATATTTGCCGAAACAAATCCTCCTGCCTCTGCAATCTTCTGTCCTACCAGTACACGGTCGCCACGCTTTACGATCGGAACAGCCGGTGCACCTATATGCTGACTGAGCGGATAAACACACTCTCCCTTTGGAAGATATTCTCTGACAGGCTTGTCTTTTGTTAGATCTTTGCCTTCATATGGATGAATACCACCCGAAAAAGTTAATAAACCCATCTGCATACCTCTTTCTCTCGTTATTCTTATCAATTCATTCTCTGTTATCGAGAAAAACTAATCATATAATAATACTTCACAGGGTCAAAAACAACCCTAAAACTTGCCAATCTGACCGCCAACCGCCCGTATGACAAATGCTGCCGCAAGACCGATCAGAACTCCCGCGATCGTTCCGGAGACCAGTAAAACCGGAGCATATATCAGGATATTTTGATTCTTTATCACCAGATATGCAACGATAAGCTGACCGACATTATGTCCGACACCTCCAAGAATACTCGTTCCCGTTGTTGAAAAGAATCCGAGCTTAACGGAGATCCACATAAACAGCATACTGACTGCTGCTCCGGCAAGACTGTATATCATAACGGTAAAATTGCCAAATAATAAAGACGACAGGAAGATACGGAGCGCGGATACCAAAACCGCATCCGCAAGTCCAAGCTTGCACAGCACTACAATAGTTACAATATTGGCAAGTCCGATCTTGATTCCCGGTACCGCGATATCGATTCGGATAAAGGATTCGATATATGAAAACACCATTGCAACCGCAATAAACATTCCAAGCTGTGCTATCATTCCTGCGCTGTTGTGCGTCTTTTTCTGTCTCTTTCTATTTGTAGATTTTTTTTGGGAAGTTTTTTGTTTCTGGCCCATCTTTTCTTTCTATTATCCCTTTCCTGCTATACTATGAACGGATCTTATCGATTATCATATTCTGATTCCTGTCCAACATCACCTTCCACCTGAATCACCAGCTTATGCGGCAGGCAGACAATATTCTCTCCGGTCTTCGATATCTTCCCCATACGAATACATACCTGATCCGGACAGTCTGCATCTGTTACATACGCCATGCCATTCTCTATCACCAGCGTATTTGTTCCTTTTGCGGTCTGAATCTCTTTCGTGGTATCTGTATCCAGATCATATCTGCCGATTTCTTTCTGATCTACATATATAACAACCTGACTGCCTTTTTTCTGACCCAGCCGGATAACTCCATAACCGGCAATTCCTAAAAGGATCATCATAAGTGCCAGAATGATATCTCTTTTTTTAATCATTTTACTTTATAGTCTCCATTTGTTATCGTGAACTGTTTTCCTGCCTGCTCTGTCATATGTATATTCTTATCCTCATCAATCAGAATCGCATCTGCGTCAAAGCTTTTTACAAGCTTAAGTGCCTGATCCACAGGAAGCAGAATACACATCGTTGATAAGGCATCACTTAATGCTCCGCTTTCACAGATCACTGTCGCTGATATCGTTCCGGTGTCTGCCGGGTATCCGGTCTTTGGATTTAAGATATGATGATACCGTTTTCCATCCTGAATAAAATACTTCTCATAATCTCCGGATGTTGATATATAGACCGGATGCTTGTCTGACCGGACTTCTATGGTTCCCATCATATCATTTTCAGTTCCTCTCGGATCTCGAATACCGATCCGGAAAACGGAACCATCCGGCTTTGCGCCGTAGCATAAGGCGCTGCCGCCGACTGCCACACAAGCGCCTTCCACCTGATTTTCTTCAAGGTTTTCTGCCACCCGGTCACAGGCAATGCCTTTTCCCATCGCACCGAAATCAAGGCTTAAGCCTGCTTCATCAAACAGCACATACCATGTTCCATTCTCTGAAAGATCACTTACCTGTGTCAGCTCTTTCCCCTGTTCATCTACGATATGCACTTTCGAATCGTCAACTGCCGAACAGGCTTCTTCTATCTTCTGAGTCTCCGGTACTTGCTTCTTTCCGTCTTCGATACCCCAGCAGGATGCTAACGGTCGGATCGTGAGTGCCAGCAGATCATCCCCCGCTTCGCTTACCTCCCTTTCCTGTAAGACCGCATATGCAAGGTCATAGCTTATCTCATAAGGCTCTCCTGCCTTATATTCATGATTCACACGGTATACCTCTGAGCCTTCTATCCGCCATGAGATCTGTTCACGCTCCAGTCTGCTTACACAGTCGATCACTGCATCCGCATCCTGTCTACCCTGATCCGAATAGACCGATACCGTAACTGCAGTTCCCATGGCAAATCCGGTCGTCGTATACCCTTCTTTTTTCTGATTATCCTTTCCGGTATAAAAGATAAACGCAATTACCAGCCCGATACACAATATGCCTGATAATAATGCAAGTTTATTCTTCAAAGCATTTATTCCTCCATATATAACAGCCACTACAGGCTTAAACGCACTTTGCAAACTTATTCACAGGAACATCACCCGTGTAAATAAAAAGAGCTGTTGCCGACCACGGTTCCAGCTCTCTTTTTGTCTCTGTCCGCAAAGCTCCTCGCTCCGCAGCTTTTTCTATCCTCTGTAATATTTCAGGATCGCAGCTATATCAAAATATCTGCTTCCAAAATCTTTATAAATGGCATTCTTCGTCATCGCATAGACAAATACATCACCCTGACCCTTAATTCCGTCTAAAGCAGATGGCTCGATTGCAACTGCAAAATCATCAAAGTGAAGTGCAAGTGTAAAGCCCTCTGTATAATATGTATTATACAGATTCATCACTGTGAGCTCTGTCTCCGGTGTGATCGTCATATCTGAGATCGTAAGGCTGTTACCTCTTGGAATATTCATATATACCTCAGCTTTCATTTCTTTACCGAAGGAAAGCTTTACGGATACAGGATCTTCCGTCGCACGAATGCTTTTCAGAACCTCTGCTGCTTCGGCCGGTATTGCTCCCGGTGTCTTCGTGCAGTCTACAACTTCACGTCCTGCCATATATTTCTTATCCAGAATGTTGACACATTTTACAATCTTGTTGTCATTTCCCGGATTCGGTAATATGCTGGCAACCTTGTAATAGTCTTCGTTCTCTAAGATCTCCTTGAACAATAAGCTCTTAATATCATAAAACTTTGCCAGCATTACAGGCTTGTAGTCCATGTACTTGATTGCTGACCGTATTTCATTTATATCTCTGATTTCCATTTGTATATTGTCTCCACTTCATTCAAATTTGTTCCGCTCAAATCATACATCCATTTTCTGATCTTTGCAACCCGGTTTTTAATGGAATTCCTGACAGACCAGTTCTCGCAGTCGATATCGGAAAGCTTTCTCGTATTCCTCGTCTTCATCGACGCTGTGATTTACCTCCTCAAAACAGGCTTTGCGGATAGCTTCCTGTGTAAATATCGTAGGGCTTTCGTCGTCTCTGCCCCAGTAGAACACTGCACCATCAATACTTTCATTTCCATAGATCTCCTGCATCCGGCTGATGCAGCTCTCATCTCCCAGGAACACATGACAGATACCGGCTAATGATTTACAGAGAACCTCTGCATTGATCGTATATCCGTCAAAATCCTGCGCCCAATCCGGAATCTGCTCCGGCTTATCTACAAGGATCACCGGAAGACTTCTACCATCATGCGAAAGAAGATTTTTAAGTTGGTCCGCGGATATCGGAACCGCTTCGGTGTCTTCATCCATAAATACACCCGCATCCAGGAATCCGACCTGATTAAATATATCCCGCATAAACTTCGGTCGATTATACCGGCGCTCTCTGGAATAGATATTCTCACAGATATGACGGCAGGTCAGATACAATCCATCGCTTTCTTTTCGGAGTTCTGCAACCACATGCCAGATCATACCGGCTTCTTCATTGCTGATCGTCTGCATATCCATTAGAAAATATTCCTTCTCTGCAACAACCTTTAACTTATACCCCATCACTTCATAAGAAACAGACTCCATTTTTTTTGGCATCTGTCCAAATATCAGGGAGATATGCTGGTACGCCCATTCGTATATGATCTCACTTGCCCGGTCAAATCCGTCATCCCGTATCCGTATCGTCTGGTCAAATACCAGATCCGATACCAGCGGCCGGATCTCCTGCTTGATCTCCTTGTTCAACACCCTGCCGAACTGTTCTCTGTCAAGCTGTGCTGATATGAATTCGTCATTTACCACTTCTTTATTAATGAGGTAGATTACCCTATTCGGCGACAATACCTTCTGATATTTTTTATTCAGCAGAATATTTACAAGCTGCTGCTTGGATACCGCCCAGAACTTCTCTACCACCTCGGGATGTTCATCAAAATATGCACGGACCTCAGGCTTGATCTTATCCTGTGTAATCTTTAACCGGTATTTGCTTCGGATCGCATTTTCCCAGTTTTTCTTGATATACTGGTCTCTGGCCAGATTATCGAAGATCTGCACGATTGACCAGTCGCACAGCTCTAGGTTTGCGATAATACTGTTCATCATGCGGGCATCCTTCTCCTGTCCGTCCCACAGACTGCTTCTGTTATCATCGAAGCCTTCATCCATTTTATACTTATACCGCATCTCATGCTCGATCTCATGCCAACCCTCAAACAGAACCGTTCTGAGCTGAACCTCAAAGGTCCGGTCAAACGGCTGCTCCCACAACTGATCGGATATATTGATCAGATATTTGCTTGGGATCTTAAATACACCATTGCACTTCTGGGCTTCAAACCGGTTCTCTTCCCATGCTGTCTTTGACCAATTATCTACCATAAAGGTGTCTTCGAGCAGTGCTTCACTGATCCTGATATCTTCTGTATAAAATAAATTAATACGGATACCGATCAGATCCTGTATCTTCTTATCATCTTTTCCCGTGCCATATTTTCCTGTATCTAACTTACGCTGTAATGACGTCAGTGTCTTTACTCTCGACATGCTGTGAAAATAGATTCCGGCATTTCTGAGCTTCGTCATCAATGTCTGTTCCAGCTTCGTTCTTACATCATTCAATTCCTGAATATCTTTGTCACTGATCAGTGCAAAAGACTCATTATTACGTTCCATGTAACCACCTGCTTTTCAAATAACTTTCACCCGTAAAAAACGCACAAAAATACACTATTATGATACCATTTTATTCCCTTGTCAGTCAATTTTTATGGCATAACCTTTTTCTAAATTTTATGTGAAAATCGGACCCGTTTATTAAAAATCTATTTCATTGGATATTGCTTATTTCCTGACACACCGATATAATGTTATGAGATCTGACAAGATACAAGAAAATAAGTAGGAGGAATCTTATGATTCTCGATTGTCAAAATATAAGTAAAGCATTCGGAACCAACGTAATTCTCGATAATGTATCCTTTCATCTTGAAGATAAGGAGAAAATGGCGATCGTTGGTATCAATGGTGC
Source organism: Clostridium sp. BIOML-A1 (assembly GCF_009874105.1). Lineage (NCBI taxonomy): Bacteria > Bacillati > Bacillota > Clostridia > Eubacteriales > Clostridiaceae > Clostridium > Clostridium sp. BIOML-A1. The sequence continues at coordinate 18,007 of NZ_WWTL01000004.1, forward strand.
AGGAAAAACAACATTATTAAAGATCATTATGCAGGAAGAAGAAGCAGATTCCGGGCAGATTGTGTTATCTAAAGACCGTACGATCGGCTACCTCTCCCAGCATCAGGATATTTTCTATGACGATACGGTATACGGCGTGATGGAGGATGCCATGAAGCCCGTGATCGAGCTTCAGGATAAGATCCGCAAACTGGAACAGGATATGACAACACTGACCGGTGATGAACTGAACGCTGCTCTCTCGACCTATAATCGTTATACCCATGAATTTGAATATAAAAACGGATACGCCTATGAAAGCGAGATCACCGGAGTATTAAGGGGACTTGGCTTCTCCAAAGAAGATTTCGATCGTCATACCGATACCTTATCGGGCGGACAGAAAACCCGTCTCTCTCTCGGCAGACTTCTGCTTACGAAACCGGACATCATCATCTTGGACGAGCCGACCAACCATCTGGATATGGATTCGATCAGCTGGCTTGAAACCTTTCTGACAGGCTATCAGGGAAGTGTGATCCTCGTCTCCCACGACCGTTATTTTCTGGATAAGATCGTATCAAAGGTCGTAGAACTCGATCGTGGTCATAGCACCATATATAACGGAAACTATACCTACTTCTCTCAAAAACGTGCTGAGATCCGGGCAAATATGATGAAAGCCTACTTAAACCAGCAGGCAGATATCAGACATCAGGAAGAAGTTATTACAAAGCTCAAGCAGTTCAACCGTGAAAAATCGATCAAGCGGGCAGAAAGCCGTGAAAAAATGTTAGACCGTGTGGAACGTCTGGACAAGCCAACCGAATTAAACAGCGAGATGCGGCTGACACTGGAACCATCCGTTATCAGCGGTGAAGATGTACTTACGATTGAAGGACTGTCCAAAGCATTTGAACAGTATAATCTGTTCTCCGATCTGAATATGGAGATCAAACGAGGTGAGCATGTCGCCCTGATCGGCGGAAACGGAACCGGTAAGACTACGATCTTAAAGATCATCAACAAGCTTGTTCCAAAGGATGCCGGAACCGTAATCTTAGGCTCCCGTGTCAAGATCGGTTACTACGATCAGGAGCATCAGGTTCTGAATATGAATAATACTGTATTTGACGAAATCAGCAACGCCTACCCTGATCTGACCAATACCAGGATCAGAAATGTTCTTGCCGCCTTTCTGTTTACCGGAGAGGATGTATTCAAGCGGATTGCAGACTTGAGCGGTGGCGAAAAAGGTCGTGTATCCCTTGCTAAAATGATGCTCTCATCTGCAAACTTCCTGATTCTCGATGAGCCGACCAACCATCTGGATATCACATCCAAGGAGATCCTTGAAGAAGCGATACGAAGCTATACGGGAACAGTCCTTTATGTATCTCATGATCGATATTTTATCAATCAGACAGCAACAAGGATCATCGAATTAAAGGACAAGAAGTTGACGAATTATATCGGAAACTATGATTACTACGAAAGTCACAGAGTCCAGCCGGTTTCCACCGGAAAGCAGGCATTTGCACCGGTTTCTGATACTGTCTCTCAAGAAAAGCAGCCGGAATCTCAGGCAAAGCTCTCCTGGAAGGAAAACAAAGCCGAACAGGCAAGACTTCGTAAAAAAGCAAATGATCTGAAAAAACTGGAAGACAAGATCGAACAGCTTGAAAATCATCTGGCTGAAATTGATGAAGAATTTCTGGTTCCTGAAAATGCAACAAATGTTGCACTGTTAAATGATCTGACGAAAGAACGAAACTCCGTAGAAGAAGAGCTGAACACATTGTATGAACAATGGGAAGAATTATCTTCCGAGGAGTAAATGTCCCTCCCCTTTTGTCTGTACTTTATAATTCCAATCTAATAAAAAGCATTAGATACAGACTTCCGATGTTGTCTGTTATACACAACATCAACAAATCTGTCATCTAATGCTTTTTCTAAAATATAACATAAAACTACATATATTCTTTAATCAATAACATTTACAATCTTTCTTGCATATGTATTTGTATTGTTAGAAGCTGGTATGCAATAGACGCTGTTACTGATATACACCTGACTCGTCTTACCCATGCCGCCATGGATACACCAGTAGGTTCCGTCATTTCCATAATAAGTACCCCAGTCTTTTACACAAGCTTCTGCTTTCTTCTTGGATATTCCTATCTTCACAAGATAATCCTTTACTGCCTGTGCATTTTCAAATTTACCAAGATATAACGATACATGGCTGGCTTCTTTACTCTTACCCTTATAATATATGATCATATCTCCCGGAGTAAGTGCATCATATGAAAATGGTGTTACATTCGAATTCAGTACAACTGAATCAGGTTCTAACCAATTCGTACCATCTGAAAGTGTCAGCTTAGCTGAAATCGTCGCAGTACCGCCCCATTCCGTTCCTGTATACATACGATCCAGAATAATACCACCTGTCACCTCATCTGTATATTTCACAGCCAACTTAAAAACAGGATTATCTCCGCCGGCAAGTGCATATGCCTGATCGGCAAATACATTACATGGGATATTTGTCTTACCGAGATATGTATTGATCACTCGTGCCATCCATTCATCGGTATTCCAATAGAGTGTGCCCTCAAGCCGTCTTGTATATGCTCTTCCATAACGATCAAAATCATAGATATAATTACCGATCTCCTGACTACCGGTCGTTGCGGTTCCGCTTTCACCGATCAGATAGTATACATCTTTACCATTTATCTGTACTGTTACAAGCCCGGTCACAGGTTCATTCAGATATATTCCCTGCTTATAGACAGAACAATCCTGCTCCGCATCATAATATATATACTTGGACACTTTGCCTGCAGCATCTGTATACACTGCTGACCAGTCATCTATCGTATGCCAGCCTTCCCCTGTTAACAGCTTGCCGTCCAAACCGGCATAGTAATAATATGTTTTGTATGACACGAGCATATTCTTCATTTTCTGCCATCTGTTTGTATCTGTGTTATGACACCACATTGTTTTCTGATAAGCACCGGTCTTATATTTTTCGGTAAAATACTTGTACTGCAGCACTCCATCTTCATTATAATAATGAATCTCGCCTTTCTTTGCAGGAGTCCAGATATTCTTTGCTTTCTTCCATTTGTTATTTATCAGTTGATAAAATCTATATGTATTATCTTTGTAAACACGTTTGTAAAGAACCGTGCCTTTCTTCATATAATAAGAGGTTGTGTCATTCTTATCATACCAACAGGACGTTGTTCCAAGCTTCGACTTCTTAAAGTAATAATATACCCCATTGATCTTATGGATTCCATCTGCCGCATATGACCATTTCTTGTTCTTATAAAGCATATATCTTCCGGCTTTATCTGCCTTTGTATAATCAGCCGCATAGAAGATTCTGGTATTATGTCCACTTGCCGCAAAATAGCGATCTATCTTCTTAAACTTCACCCATGTATTTCTTACCGCTTTTCCGTCCGCTCCAAAATAATAGCCGTATTTTCCAACTTTTTTATAATAGTTGGTTCTTGCGCGTCCATCCTGAAAATAATAGTACTCTCCGGCTATTTCCTGAAAGCCCTGTTCCAGATTCCCGGCTTTATCAAATCGATACTCTACATCATTGATCGTAAGAAACTTGTTTGTAACACGCTTCTTACCACTTGCCTTGTACTGATAACAAACGAGACCGTTAAAACGATATTTCACCTGCTTCTTTGATACATAGACATATGTCTTGCCGGATTGGTACCAACCGGTCTTTGTCACCTGTTTTCCCTTCTGGAAGAAGGAATAAACACCGTCGATCTCTTTTACGCCCTTTGCCTTTGCCCCATTGATATAATAAGTATCCATGGAAAATCCGGTTGTCAGGATCGAATAATCATCTGCATAATAAAAACCATTTTCCAGATATTTATTTCCCGTCTTATTCTTCTTGATCTGAAGTACCGTCTTCGTTGTAGATGGCTTAAAGCTTGTGGACATATTGGCAAGATAAGAAGAAGTATCATAGGAACCGGTCCACTCACTGTCTCCATCTGCTACAACTGCCCATAATCTGTCACCGTAATCGATCAGCATATAACGGATCTTTGTACTCTCATCGACCGCCACGCCTTTGTAATAATCAGACTTTACAGCATAATCATACCGGAATGATCCATCCTTTGCATTTGAAAATGTATGTGTTTCCTCATCCTGCGTCAGTTTCGTTTTCTTTGGTGTTGCTGCTTCTGCGGTAAATGACACACCGGATGCCATCAATACAAATATAAGGCAACACAGCAATAGTCTCATTTGTTTTTTCATCTGTTTCATCTCCATATAATCATGTAAAATCTCCGTGTAATCTCCATCTGCCCGAAAAGCAATACGAAAATCACAAAATATAACAATGTCTTTAGCTGTGGAGATATTATTTGTTTTCTTTCTTCTCTGTCCACAGATATGGGGTTATCTGGTAGACGTAATAATTCAGCCAATTTGCATATAAAGTATTGGCATGGCAACGCCAGGATTTGATCGGTGTCTTGCTCGGATCGTTGTCCGGATAATAATTTACCGGAATATCGGGATTCAGCCCCTTTGCAAGGTCACGCTTATATTCTTTATCCAGCGTCAGAATATCATATTCCGGATGTCCTGTTACGAAAATATTCTTTCCTTCATCGCCAATGATCAGATAAGGTCCTGCCTCATCGGACTCCGCTACGATCTCCAGATGCGGATTTTTTACGATCTCATCTTTATCGACACCTGTATATCTGGAATGCGGTACATAGAAGATATCATCAAACCCACGAACAAGCGGTGTCTTTCTGTGGAAGGTATGATGCATATAGATTCCTGATAATTTCTTATCCAACTCATGCTTCTGCACCCCGTACCGATAGTACAGACCTGCCTGCGCGCCCCAGCAGATATGGATCGTGGATGTTACGTTTTTCTCTGACCAGTCCATGATCTCTTTTAATTCATCCCAGTATTCCACATCTTCAAATTCCATCTTCTCGATCGGTGCTCCCGTGATGATGAATCCATCCCATTTTCGGTCTTTGATGCTGGAAAAATCAGTGTAGAACCGTTCCAGATGTCCCTTCGGCGCATGCTTTGATTCGTATGTCATCGTACGGATCAGGGAAATATTCACCTGGAGCGGTGTATTTGACAGGCTTCTCATAAGCTGTAATTCTGCATCCTGCTTCAAAGGCATCAGATTTAATATCAATATATCAAGCGGACGGATATCCTGACGGATGGCTCTGTCTGAACCCATCACGAAGATATTCTCATCCTCCAGTATTTTCTTTACGGGTAAATCATCGTCTACTCTAATTGGCATTTTCTATCAAGTCCTTTCTGTTTCAACTGCCATTTATCTGTTTCTATATTCTCAGGAAAACTGTTCCAGAAACTGTGTCTCTGAAATAATCGGTATTCCCAGACTCTGTGCTTTTTTATTCTTTGAAGACGTAGAGGTCACATCGTTATTGACCAGATATCCGGTCTTTGATGATACGGAACCTGCTACCTTTCCACCCCGGTCTTCGATATACTGTTTCATCTCATCCCGGTTTGCAAACTGCTCCAGACTTCCGGTTATTACAAAGGTAATACCTGCAAGTGTCTGCGGTACAGTCTCGGTCTCTGCTTCAAACTCTAATTCATGAAGTAACTTATCTATAATAGCACAATTCGACGGATTTTTAAAATATCTTACAATTTCCTCCGCGATCACTGTTCCGATTCCATCAATCTCTGTATATGCTTCTACATCCGCATGCATGATCTGATCCAGGTTATTTTTAAAATGTTTGCAGATCAGTTTCGCTGTTGCATCTCCGACACCCGGAATTCCAAGGCCATAGACAAAGCGGTTCATCGTTGTATGTCTGGATGTATCAACAGCCTGGATCAGCTTCGCATAAGACTTCTCTCCAAAGCCTTCCAACTCAACGATCTCTTCTTCATGACGATTCAGGTGATAGAGATCATCCAAATGATCCAGATATCCCTGTTCGATAAATTTATCAATCGTGGCTTCTGAGAGACCGTCAATATTCATTGCATTTCTGGCTACAAAATGCGCAAATGATTTTAACTTCTTTGCAGGGCAGAATTCATTGGTACAATAAAGGGTCTCTACCTGATCTACACCCTCTCCCTCCGTCACGATCTTTGTCAGGCCACCACAGGCAGGACAGGATTCCGGGATCGGTACATTTCCACTTCTGGTATGATTTTCGGCAATCTGCGGAATGATCATATTTGCCTTATAGACCGAGATCTCATCTCCAATCCCAAGCTGCAACGACCGAAGGATACTGACATTATGGATACTTGCACGGCTGACTGTTGTTCCTTCAAGGGACACCGGATCAAATACCGCAACCGGATTGATAAGTCCCGTTCTGGAAGGACTCCACTCCACATACTGCAGATGGGTCACTGCCTGTTCATCCGCCCATTTGAATGCCATACTGTCTCTTGGGAACTTCGCTGTTCTACCGAGACTCTTTCCATATGCAAGATCTTCTAACACCAGTACCAGACCATCCGATGGAAAATCGTTCTTCTCGATCTGTTCTGCAAACTGGGCAACACGCTCCGGAAGCTTATCAGCATCGATCAGATAATGCTCTACGACATCAAAGCCTTGCTGCTCCAGCCAGTCTAATTCATAGGAAAAGGAATTCTTAAAGTCCACATCTTCTCCATCCACCAGATTAAAGGCAAAGAAATGCACGTTTCTCTCTTTTGTGATTCGGTTATTCAGCTGTCTGACAGAGCCGCTGCATAAGTTTCTCGGGTTTTTATATTTTGCATCTGCATCTGCGATCTGCTCATTTATCTTCTCAAAATCTGAATACTTGATAACTGCCTCTCCACGGATCGTCAACTTACCCTTATATGGAATCTCTTTCGGAATATTTGCAAATACTCTTGCGTTGTTCGTTATAACCTCGCCCTCTAAGCCATTTCCTCTGGTTACTGCTTTTACAAGCGTACCATTCTCATAGGTAAGGACAACGGTAAGACCATCTAACTTCCATGAGATCACACCCTGATGTGCGCCAAGCCATGCTGCCAGTGCTTCCACACTCTTGGTCTTATCCAAAGAAAGCATTGGATGCTCATGAGCCTCTTTCGGAAGCTCGCTTACAATCTCATATCCAACATGAACCGTCGGACTGTTCGACATTACGATTCCTGTCTCTTTTTCAAGTTCTACCAGTTCATCATACAAGGCATCATATTCCAGATTGCTCATGATCTCGGTATCTTCCTGATAATATTTCTTTGATGCCTCATTCAGTTTTTCAACTAATTCTTTGATCCTGTCTCTCTTTTCCAACTGACATACCTCTTGTTTCCAACAACATTCTGTTCATTTTTATTATCCGGCTGTGCTTCTTCCCGCTTTGTTTTTACTTCTTCTTTTCGTTCCACTAAACGTCTGAGTTCTGTTTCTTCTTCCTTTGTCAAATGGCGGTACTCACCCGGTCTCAGATTCCCCAGACGAATATTGATCACTCGAAGCCGTTTCAGATTTACGACCTTGTATCCAAAGTATTCGCACATTCGACGGATCTGGCGATTCAGCCCCTGTGTAATTATGATCTTAAAGGAATAATTATCGATCTTATACAGACGACATTTTTTTGTCACCGTATCAAGAATCGGAACACCTGCCGCCATCTGTGTTAAAAATTCATCCGTGATCGGCTTATTCACGCGGACACGGTATTCCTTCTCATGATTATTGACTGACTTCTGGATACTGTTTGACAGATCTCCATCGTTTGTCAGAAGCAGCAATCCCTGTGAATCCTTATCTAATCTTCCTACATACTGCAATCGGATCGGATACTTTATATGATCGAAGATGTTATCCGGATCATCATGACTTGCCGTACAGGTCAGTCCCAATGGTTTATTGTATGCAAGAATAACTGTCTCTTCACGCTTTCTTACAGGCTTTCCATCAACCATTACCCTGTCATTTGCCTCTATCTTCTGTCCCATCTCCGCAGGCTTCCCATTTATTGTGATCCTGCCCTTTAATATATATTCATCTGCAGCACGTCTGGAACAAATACCAGCTTCGCTCAGATATTTATTGATTCGAATACCTTCTGCCATATCATGACCCTTCCTGTTCTGTCTCTCTGTTACAGCTTTCTCGCCGCTCTTTTTTATCTGTTTTCTTTATAACCATATCTTTTTAATCATACCATTCTGGCCATTAAAAGTAAACAATTACAACTTTTCAATTTCGGGGCTTGTTTTTTCTCTTTTCCCGACGTATAATAAAGCAAACGCAAAGGTGTGTTTCTACGGAAACGCACCTTTTTTTGTATTTAAATTTAGAAGCTTAAGTTATAACATTTTATAAAGGACGTGAATATATGGATAATATCGATAAGAAAATATTACATTTATTACAGCACAATGCCAGAACCCCTTTAAAGTATCTGGCAAATAAAGTATTTCTCTCCTCTCCTGCGGTATCCGCAAGAATCGACCGGCTGGAAAAAACAGGTGTGATCACCGGATACCATGCAGGCATCAACCCGGAAGCTCTGGGGTATCACATTACCGCATTTATACACATGGCACTCGATCCGAAACAGAAACCGACTTTTTATCCTTTTATCGATGCTTGTCCGAATGTGCTGGAATGTAATTGCGTGACCGGTGCTTACTCCATGTTGATAAAGGTCTGCTTCCCAAGTACGATGGAGCTGGATTCTTTTATCGGACAGCTACAGCGATTCGGAAATACAGAAACACAGATCGTATTCTCCACTCCGGTACAGACCCGTGGAATCGACATCGGTATTGTATCTCCTGAAAATGAAGAAAATGCCATTTAAGCAGATAACGGCACTTCCACCTATAACTTCTATATAAATAACAACACAGAAAAGTTCCGTACCGGAATCCTGTCATACCATAAGGATTCTTTTACGGAACTTTTACATTACTTCATATCTACCAAATTACACCGAACCCGTTTCTCTTATTTACAAAACCGGATAACACCTTCCATTTACTGTGCATCTTCCGGTGTAGCTGCAGTATTCTCTGTTGTAGCCGGCTTGCTGATCAGATCATAAAATGCCCGGAATGTCTTATCGGTATCCAACAGATATTCTGTATTTTCCTTTACATGAACATAGATATCCTGAATATCCTTTGATGCCTTAAAGCTATTCAGATAAGAAAGCTGCGCATTTGACAGTTCCCCATTATCAATCTTATAGGAACCATCCTTATCCTTTATAATATAGAAGGTCACAATATCAAGCGGTTTTGATTCTACATCTGCAATATCCATATAGGACAATTCTACCACTACATACTCGTCTTCTGCATAGCCATCTGCAAGATAGCAGGTCGTATCTTCAAAGCCTTTCAGATATTTGGCAGAACTTTCCAACACTGACATATCATCAAATTCTGTCGGATCTGTAACTAACGACTGAAGTGTTGCCTGATCACAGGCTACTTTTGCTGTAAGATATTTACTTACCAGATCATTGATCTCTGAAACATTGCTTTTCTTATATGATGCATTTTCCGGAATCGCAAGCTCGACAGTATTATCTGCGCCCGGCTCAGCCTTTGGTTCTCTGATAAAAAATGCATATACATAACCGACACACAATAATGCAAATACTATCCATCCGATTACGACTTTCATTCCTGCCCGGATCACGATTTCTCCGTTTTTGGTTTTTATATATGTATCACCAAGAAAACTGCTTTTTTTATTTCTCAATTTTCCTATGCTCCTTTTCATATTTTATATCGACAAAATTCTACCATTCCAAAACTGATTTTGCAAGGACATACCAAAACTATTAAGAAATACAAGAAACTATTTGATTATTTCAGGGAAATATTGTATTATATATAAGTCATGCACCAGTAGCTCAGTGGATAGAGCAACGGCCTCCGGAGCCGTGTGCGGTGGTTCGATTCCACTCTGGTGCATATTTTTTATGGTTAAACGGACGAAAACGTCTGCCCTGAAAACTATGTTCTATCGCAAAACACTTGCGTTCTATTCTCACGTAACGGTACTAAACTCCTCACCTGTGGTGACTCGTTAAGGACCGACGTTCGAACAGGTTTGCTTATAGAACATAGTTTTCAGGGCAGACGTTTTCTGTCTTTGGCAGCACAACAACAAAAAAATTATTGCCTGTTTCAAAAATAAAATACCTTATTTCTTTATGAAATGATTACTTATATTATCATGTACAAAGATGTTCATGCAGTTTTCGTTGTGAGGCTTTGCACTAGCTGCCAGCATCAAGCCCATGTCTGAGTCCGAAGGACGAGTCTGGGCGACTGCTGGCTAATGAGCGTGCAAACCGAACAGAAAACGAAATGTATCTTTTACATGATAATATAAGAATCCATTTCATTAGAAATAAGATACCTTCCTACATTGTAACAAAGATAAACTTCACAACGAATAACGCAGCGATGATCGTTACAACGATATCTTTCTTCTTGTAGTTACCTGTGAATAAGGTGATCAAAACATATGAGATCGATCCTACACCGATACCATTTGAGATAGAGTAAGTTAATGGGATCATAAGGAAGGTAAGGAACGCAGGAACTGCTGAACGCATATCATCCATATCGATCTTGGCAAAATTCTTAGCCATTAATACACCTACAAAGATCAATGCCGGAGCTGTTGCACATGTTGGAATCACACCTGCGATCGGGCTTAAGAACAGACATACTGCGAAGCAGGCTGCCGTAACTAAACTTGCAAGACCTGTTCTTCCACCTGCTGCGATACCGGATGCTGACTCAACGAAGGTTGTACATGTCGATGTACCAAGAATAGCACCTGCTGCTGTACCGATAGAGTCGCACATCATACTCTTATCTAAGTTGATCGGGTCACCATTCTCATCTAACATATTTGCCTGTGATGCGGTTCCGTATAAGGTTCCGATCGTATCAAACATATCTACCAGACAGAATGCTACGATCAGCATGATACCTGAGAATACGCCACCAACATATGGGCTTTCAAATGCATTTCTCCATGCATCCGCCTTGAAGCATCCAAGGAAACCGATCTCGCCAAAGTCTTTGAAAGACTGACCGATGCTGGATACATCAAAAGATGGTGTCTCCAGATTAAATACATAATAAAGAACTGTGGAAACAATGATACCGATTACGATATTTCCCTTTACATTTAACTTTGCAAGAACTGCGATCAGGATAATACCGATGATAGTTACAACTGGTGGAATAACTGCTTTCCATGCATCTGCCGGTGTCTCTGCGCCTGAAATTGCTCCATGGAAATCAAAGATCTGTACCAGTGTATACTTATTCGCCTGTACAAGACCTGAACCCTTTAAACCAACCAATGCGATGAACAAACCGATACCGGCCGGTATTGATTTCTTCAGGCATTCCGGCATGGCTGTCGCAATGTACTTACGAAGTCCGGTTACAGACAGGATCAGGAATACGATACCTGATAACAGGATGATAACAAGACCTGACTGATAACCTTCAATCACGCTGCAGCCTGCAAAGAATGCACCGGATACAAATGAGGTACAGAAGAATGAATTCAGTCCCATACCACATGCCTGTGCATACGGCATTCTGGCAAGGAATGCCATAAGAAGTGTACCGATAACAGCCACAAGAACGGATGCGATAAATACTGCATTCCAAACCCTGCCTACTTCTGCTGCGCTTGCGCCTTCTGCAACAAGCCATCCAGCCTTACCATCTGCTGCTACCTGATTTGGGTTTACCAGGACAATGTATGCCATGGCAAAAAATGTTGTGAGTCCGGCCATAATCTCTGTACGAACATTAGAACCGCGCTCTGAAATGTGGAAAAATTTATCCATATTTCCCTTCCTTTCTTTTGTTTATTCTTATTAAAAGCATTGGTTGTCTACCTGCCCCTCATTACAGATATCCGCCATGCTTTATAATCAAAACTCTGTGTGCCGTTACAGCACTGTTTCTTTCAGAAAACGTACCTGCTGTCAAAACACTTTTTATGAATGTACCTCACAGCACCATTTTCTCTAAGAAATCGGCTACACTGTCATCCAGATAATCACCGATCACAAGATCTGCCGCTTCCTTGCAACGCTCTGTCGCATTTAAAACCGCAACTCCAAGTCCGGCTTCTGCTAACATCTCACTGTCATTATCTCCATCGCCGAAAGCAATTGTTTCTTCCATTGATATTCCAAGGAATCGTAAAACTTCCTTTAACCCATTATGTTTGCCGGAATGACGATCAGATATCTCGATCAGCCGCGGCGCTCCGGATGTTACATAAACAGTATGGATATTTTGCGTTAATTCATGCATGATACGGTATTTTTTCTCTGTCGGTCCTACAATTGAAATCGAATCCAACTCCGTATTATGCTGTAAAATAAACTGCCTTATATCAGGCACCGGCGTTCTGGTGCTTCTTACATAAGCACTGATATCCTCTGACTCTCCAAAATTCATTGGATTCTCATAATACATCTCAGATGTATATCCTCTACCGTCTATAAAACATTCAAAGAATACATCTTTATCCGTAACCAGATCAAATATCTGCTCCGGTACTTCCGGTCGTAATTTTAAATTATATACTGAATGATCATCTGATAAATCATAGATTGCTGCCCCATTGGATGTGATCGCATACCGGATACCCCGAATCTCCCGGATGCATTCTGGAATGGAATAAACAGATCTTCCACTTGCCGGAATAAAAATAACGTGGCTATCTGCCAGTTTTTCAAGAACTTCCTTTGTTCTATGGGAAATCCCATCCCGTCTTAAAATCGTTCTGTCCAAATCTGAAACCACGCATCTGTACTTCATCTGCTTTTCCTCTATTTTCGAATTTACTTTTATATGTTACCATATTTCGTAAGGGAAATAAAGATATTATAAACTTTTTTACATAAATATATAAAAAGGCACTATTTTCATTACATTTTTACCCGGTTATATAAAAACTGTGATAAAATAAATATACATCAGAAAGGAGACCACTATGTTGCATGAAATATCCGATGAACGCTACTGCTTTATTGAAGATACCATTTGTGATGCATTTTTATTGGTATTAAAAGAAAAAGAAATAGATAAAATAACCGTGACAGACATCATAAAAAGAGCCGGAATTGTTCGCAGTACATTCTATAACCACTACGAAAATATTCCAGCTCTTATAACTGCTGTTGAAGATAAAACTATCCAGGATATTTTCACCCTCATGGAAGACTTTCATCCTGAAAATAATCAGGATATATGCAAATCTTTCTTTCTGACAATTTGTAATTATACCAAAACGAATCCGTTTCTGGCAAATATTCTCCGGAGTCCGAGAGGCGATGAATTCTTTGAAAAGGCTTTAACTATGTTCCACCGCTATGTAACAGATGCCACCCGGAAAACAACGTCTTCCGTGCACTCCAAAGAAGAGGTCTCATATATGATCGCATGCAGCATTGGCAGTACCTTGGGTGTTCTCCATAAATGGACAAGAGAAAATTTTAAGAGTTCCGAAGAAATCATTGTCGGAATACTGACACAGTCATTTCTCACAGGTATACTTCCTTATCTGTCTTAAAGTGCTTCATCAATCAGAACTTCCTGCCTTTTTATCTTCTTAGTCGCACTCTTGATAAATGGATATTTACGAATAACCAACCCCGTAATCCGACGATAGGTCGGCTGCGTATTATTATAACTGTCGATAAATGCCTGAAGCTCTGATCTGATTGTTTCCTCATTCATCCGTTTTGCCGAGACAGCATCCTGATCCGGATAGATCCTTGCAATAAGACCATTGTTCTCTCCTGTCACAATCACCTCCCCCACCAACTTTCCAAGAGCCAGCTTATTTTCTATTTCCTCCGGTGATATATTTTCTCCGTTTGAAAGAATGATCAGATTCTTTATTCTTCCATTTATAAATAAGAATCCATCTTTATCCAGATATCCTTTATCTCCTGTATGCAGCCATCCACCTCTTAAGGCTTCTGCAGTCTCTTCCGGCATCTGATAATAACCCTTCATAACGCTGCTGCCTCGTACCAGAATCTCACCATCCTCAAAAGAAATCTCAACATTGGAAAGCGGTCGTCCTATAGAACCGGCCTTATGATCTTCCGGTACATTGCTGCTGATGACAGGCGAACATTCCGACATTCCATATCCCTCATAAATATTTACACCATATTCTGCAAATTTCTCAATATAAAACGGATCCAGATGTGCTCCACCTGTAAATATTGTTTTCAGCTTTCCCCCAAATGCCTTGGCTGCAACTATTTTCTTTGGGATCAAAGGGTTCATTGCCGAAAGACGTTTGTAAATTGTTTCTACCATCAAAGGTACCATCAGCATAATATCAGGATGAAAGACGCCCATATTTTTTACCATATGCAACAGAGAATCATTGATACATACCGTTGCTCCAAAGGAAAAACCTTTGAGCCAATCCATAACAAGGCAAAATGCATGATGAATCGGTAAAACGCTTAATACTATGGTTCCGGGATCCGCAGTATAATTAACGGATTTTACATTTTCTGCCAGATTTCTCTGTGTCAGCATAACACCTTTACTTTTTCCTGTAGTTCCGGAGGTGAAAATAATCGTAGCAATATCTTCCGGATCCGGTGCTGCAAAATCATCTGTACCATTTATACCTGATGTCATTAATTCTGCTACAGATGCAACTTTTTTCTGATTTGTTTCGATGTTTTCTTCCTGTAATATCCAGATTTTTTTCAGTTTTGGACATTCCTCCAATATCCGTTCCGACAAGGTCTGAATTTTAGGACTTAAAAAGAGTGCTTCCGCATCTGAACGATTCAGAAGATCTATCAGATCTTCTGCCGGAAGTCCTGCATCAAGAGGAACGGCTACTGCCTGACCTGTTATAATTCCCAGATAAGCTTCTATCCATTCCACAGAACTACTACCGATCAATGCTATATGCTTTCCCTGAAAGCTTTCCTCACACAATCCTTTTCTGACAGACTTGGCATTCTCCATCAGCTCCCGGTAGCTTCTATCACAGATCTCCTTTTTCTTCAACCATTTTACTGCCTTTATTTCTGAAAACTTTTTTTCGCTTTCTTCCAAAATATCACGAATTAACATATCTTATTATACCTCCGCACATACTTACTGCGATCATATACTTATATTCTCTGATTATACAGTTTCCTGCTGTAACCGCTCTAACAGATCAAGTGCTTCTACGATTGTGAATACATGCAGTGCATCGTCTTCCTCCAGTTCAATGTCGAATGTGTCTTCAATCTCTCCCAAGAAAGACATAAAATCAAGCGAACTAAAGCCCAGATCTTCTCTGAACTTCATATCGTTTGTCATCTCCTCCGGCTTAACATCACAATACTGTGCTATGATTTTCTTAAATTGCATTTCCTGTGTCATAATAATTTCTCCTTTATATGTTTTATTTTATACCTGTTCCATGATTTCTCCGATGCTCATATCAGGTTCCGCGATTCCTTTAAACAGTATCCGCATCATGTAGTAATATAACAATTCCATATCATGTTCTGCCAAATGTGCAGTCTGGTAATGATATGAAAAATTCATACCACCATTATCTGTATGAGATACTGTCAGATACATTTTCTTTGTAGCTGCACCATTTGCAAACCATTTTGCATGCTGTGGAATTTGTACCAGATGAGGATTATCCAATTTTACCGGCATCGGCTGATAAGTAAGGTAGCAGCTTTCATAGGCTGTATTCTTCGGTGTATGATATCGTTTCTGCATTTCCTCTCTGATCAACGCCGGATCATAGTTACTGTGCATATAGATCCGATTCTGCATATTCTGGATCTCATATGCTGCCGACAGGAAATCTGTATCTGCGGAAATCACAGTTCTACATGGAAACATAATAGTCCGACTACCACCAGAGGTCCATTCATCATGGGTAGACCGTCTTGAAATGAAGTTTTCTATCGTAATATCTTCCTGTCCATGATTCATCTTTGACAGATATGTACGAATACCAAGCAACAACAGATTTGTCATTGAAAGCTGATGATTCATGCAAAAATCTATCAGATTTTTCGTTGGCTCCGGCTCCAGTTGATAATCCTTTACTGCCACAAACAACTGATCTAATTCTATATCGGCAGCTCTGAGTGTTTGATTCCTATGTAACTTTCTTGATGCTTCCAGTACATCTGAACCCTGGATATCAGAATAAAGGGGTTCCCCCCATGCATCCAGCTGATCATCCCAGAACTTTTTATCTTTGGCAAACCGTTTTTCATTATTTGCACGATTCAGATCTTTAACCAGCACTTCCTCAAAATCAGCTAACTTCTGCGGATATGGTGTATTGAATTTATAATGCGTATATAACTGCATCAGGTCATTGATCATCACAACCAGTCCACAGGAATCAATCAATCTATGATCCATATGGATGAAGAAACCATTATATCCATCCGGCAGTTTTACCATCACTACATCGCAAAGCGGAATATCATCTCCGTCAAATGTCTCATATGCCCACTGCTGCATTAGATTGTCTGCTTCTTCCATCCGCATTCCTGATAAATCTTTTAAAGGAATGTCACGGGTCTCTTTTTCAGCAAGATATTGCTTCACATCACCATTTTTATCACGTTTCGTAAAACGAATACGCATACATCCATATCTCTCATATTCCAATTGAATACATTTTTTTAAAAGTCCGAAATCCAGTTCTGCTTTTAAAGATGCCACAACACTGACACCGGACACCTGCTGTGTTTTATATTTTTTTATCCAGTCATCATGCATTTTTTGTGCTGCTGTTAAGGGATATTGTTTCATCATTATGGATAACCTCCTGTATTCTTTATTCTTTTGTGAACTTATCACATTTCATTTTTGAATTCCACCCCTTGTACAACTTAACAAACACTTTACATGAAATTGACCGAAACTTTAAAAGTAATCTATGGATCAGAATTATCCTGATACAAAAATCCCCCTTAAACAGATTCGGCATTTACCTTATCTGCTTAAGAGGGATCCTGTTACTTCCGATGATTCTATTTTAATTATCATATTTTTCAAAAAAATCAAGCAGCTTTTGTCGATAAAGCTCCGGAGCTGCATATGGCGCGCATAGATGCCGTGCTTCCGGTATAATGACCAGTTCTTTGGGACCACTGCATAATGCATGATTATATACAGAATTCTCCGGAACTACATAGGTATCTGCCTCCCCATGAAAAAACAAAACCGGACGTTTATTTTTCTTCATTGCTTCTATCGTGTCAGCATCACTCATACGAAATCTTCCAAACATCCTACAAAACAGATCTACACGGAACAAAAGCAGTTCTACCCAACCCAAATGAAACCAGTTAGCTGCGATATCCTGAAGCTGCCGTTTCATCGAGCAAAATCCACAATCTGCAATCAAGCCTTTCACTTCTTCCGGCAGTTTATGTCCGGAAGCCATAAGCACCGCCGCAGCCCCCATGGATTCTCCATAAAGATAGATCGGGAGCTTCTCTCTGTTTCTTGCAGCAATATAATAACTCCATTGCTGTACATCCCATTGCTCTTTTGCACCAAATGTAATATATTCACCCTCACTCAAACCGCAGCATCTCTGATCAATAAACAATAAATTACACGCATTCTCATGAAGGAAACGTGCTGTATATGCAAAATCGCCAAAACCGCTACCTTTATATCCATGACTTAACAAAACAAAACGTTTCGCTTCTTTTGCCGGAAGATAATAAGCATGCAGATACAGTCCATCTCTGCTTCTGATAAAGCAATCCTTCATCTGCTGTTCAGCACACCACAATTTTCCTTCTTCATATTCTTTTTCATATTTGTCTCTTGGATGATTTTTCTTTATATGAGACAGTTGAAACCATTTCTTTTTTTTCTGTCGTTTTTTCCCTTTGCAACGAACAAGCATATCAAAGAAAGACCAGCCAAAAGCAACAAACAGACCAAATGCACCGGCTGCTATTTCCAGTAATCTTAATATTTTCTGCTTATTCCCTGTATCATTCATAATCGTTATCTTCTCCGCTTCTTTTTTGCGTATTTGTAAAACAGCCCTTGAAAACATAATGTTTTCAAGGGCCTAAAATTCTTTATTATTCAACAAATAAAATTATACATTCATCTGCTTAGCAACTTCTGCTGCGAAGTCTTCGTTCTTCTTCTCCATACCTTCACCAACTTCGAAACGAACAAACTTAGCGATCTTAAGAGCAGGATTTACAGACTTCAGATATGCTGCAACTGTCTGCTTGCCATCTTCAGCCTTAACATATACCTGATCAAGAAGACAGATTTCCTTCATCTGCTTGGAGATACGTCCTTCAACAAGTCCTGAGAAGATCTTGTTGCCTGAGATCTCTTCCTTATCAGCACAAGCAATCTCTGCTAACTGAGCCTTAGCTTCCTTTGAAAGGAAGTTAGGTAAGAAGTTCATGTTTGACTTCTTCTCTTCGTAGATAGCTACATCTTCTGCGCTCCATACACCTGCTACAGCCTTCTCGATCAACTTGGAAAGAACCGGCTTTGGAAGTGAGAACGGATCATTTAATGCACTGTCAATTGTGATCTCTTTCATCTTAGCAAGCTCATCTGCTGAGATCTCGTCTCTTGAGATGTACTGTGGATTCATAGCTGCGATCTGCATTGCGATGTTTGTAAGTGCTTCCTTAGCTGCATCATCTGAAGCACCGTTACCGGCTACAAGAACACCGATTCTTCCACCACCGTGGATATAAGAAGCAACAACATCTGCTGTAACCTTCTCAAATCTTCTGATGGAGATCTTCTCACCAATCTTGAGGATCTTATCATCAAGATCAGCCTTCATATCAAGGATTGAAACAACGTCTTCGCCATCTCCGGCCTTTTCTGTATCTACTGTAAGTGCCTTATCTGCAACTGCCTGTACAAACTCCTGGAAAATTGCATTCTTTGCAACGAAGTCTGTCTCTGAGTTAACTTCAACAACTACTGCTGTATTACCATCGATTGCAACCTTAGCGATACCTTCTGCTGCAATTCTTGCTGCTTTCTTCTCAGCCTTAGCTGCACCACTCTTTTTGAGTACTTCTACAGCGGCGTCCATATCACCATTTGTCTCTGTAAGTGCTTTCTTACAATCCATCATACCAGCACCTGTGAGTTCTCTTAACTCTTTTACCATGCTTGCTGTAATAGCCATCGTAATAACCTCCAAAATTCTAGTGTTTATATTCTAAAAATATTACTCTTCTACTGCTGCTTCCTCATCTGCAACTTCTTCAGCATCTGTTGCATCAGCACCCTGCTGAGCCTCGATAACTGCATCTGCCATCTTTGAAACGATAAGCTTTACAGCTCTGATAGCATCATCGTTACCAGGAATAACGTAATCTAATTCTTCCGGATCACAGTTCGTATCAGCAATACCTACAAGCTTGATTCCAAGTGAATGAGCTTCCTGGATACAGATTCTTTCCTTCTTAGGATCTACAACGAAGATCATGTCAGGAATTTCCTTCATTTCCTTGATACCGCCAAGGTTCTTCTGAAGCTTCTCCATCTCTTTCTTGATCTGGATAACTTCCTTCTTAGGAAGAACATCAAATGTTCCGTCAGCTTCCATAGCTTCGTACTTCTTAAGAGTAGCGATTCTTGTCTGGATTGTGCTGAAGTTTGTAAGCATACCGCCTAACCATCTCTCGTTTACATAGTACATACCGCAACGCTCTGCTTCACTCTTGATTGAGTCCTGAGCCTGCTTCTTTGTACCAACGAAAAGAATCTTTCCACCATTTGCTACGCAGTCACCGATTGCATTGTAAGCATCGTCAACCATTCCTACTGACTTCTGAAGGTCGATGATGTAGATACCATTACGCTCTGTGTAGATGTATGGCTTCATCTTAGGGTTCCATCTTCTTGTCTGGTGTCCGAAATGTACACCTG
Organism: Clostridium sp. BIOML-A1; assembly: GCF_009874105.1. Taxonomy (NCBI): domain Bacteria; kingdom Bacillati; phylum Bacillota; class Clostridia; order Eubacteriales; family Clostridiaceae; genus Clostridium; species Clostridium sp. BIOML-A1. The sequence continues at coordinate 38,020 of NZ_WWTL01000004.1, forward strand.
CTTCTAATAACTGTTTCATTGAAATAACGCTCATTTTTTCTACCTCCATGGTTATATTCTTCTGCTGATCTCTCTTTCACCGAGTCACCCGAGCTATAGGCACCACTTCAGGAATCAACCAGCATGTATATTATTTTTATGAGCCTGCTATATACAAGCCCACACACAAAAACGATAATAACACAAAAAGAAAGTGCATGCAAGCACTTTCTTTTTATAATCTCATGTCACTTAACAGTTCCATGTCTTTTTCGCATTATGCTGGTATGTGCGAGCACATTCCAGCGCAATGCTCATTATCTCATATTTTGTTTTAATTCATGCTATAACTATCGTCCATCTCTCATAATAGTGATCATCTCATCGTAGGTTTCATCACCCTTGAATGTGAAAGTTCCACACATCAGTTTCATGGAATTACCGGAGCTTACAAGATAATCATAAAAATCCTGTACACTGTCTACCATTCCGATATCATATAATGCCTGAGAGATTGCCTCTGCATACATACCCGGCCTGATCGTGATCGAACCACCCTTTTTCTTTTCTTCTGTAGTTGTCTCTGTCGTAGCCTCCGTAGTTGCTTCTGTCGTAGCCTCTGTTGTAGCTTCTGTCGTTGCCTTGGTTGTACTTTCGGTTGTGGCTTCCGTGGTTGCCTTGGTTGTATTTTCCGTTGTGGTTTCCTTTGTCGCCTCTGTTGTAGCTTCTGTCGTCACTTCCGTCGTTGCCTTAGCTGCATCCTCTTTTGTCGTTTCCGTTGCAGTCTCTGTCGTTTTCGCTGATTCAGTAGCCTCTTCCGATGCAACAACTCCTACCACATCTTCTTTTGACGGATCATTCTTCTTTGTATCTGCAAAGCTTCCGGACTTGATACCAACCATCATGACAAGCGCACCGATGATAAGTCCAAAGCCTAATCCTCTGAAAAAATATTTTTTCTTCATACTGCCGTTTCTCCTATCGTATAAAACAATTTCATTTACTGCTTCTGATTCTCAATATTTTTAATGATCACCTTGGTTTCACCAACACCGATTCCAAGCTGATTTGCAATCTCCATGATCCCAAATCCCTGCTTGTAAAGCTCTGCCACCTCTTCATCGATATTCTTCTCATCATCCCAGATCTCTTCCGGCGCAGGAGCTTCTTTCTTTGCCTCCTGTACACGATTCTGATTTCTGTTTGTTCTGCTCTTCTTGCGGTTCTTCTTTCTTGAGCGGTTGCCTCCTGCAGGCTGTTCTGGCTTCTGTACAGGCTCGGTTCCGGTTGCTTCTGCGACTGTCGTTTCTTCTGCGGTCTCGGTTGTCTCTGACTCAACAGCAGATTCTTCTGCTTTCTTAAAAGCAACAACATTGGATTTCTCCTCTGCCGCTTCTTCCTCGGCTTCCTCAGCAACAGCTTCTTCTGCAACAGCTTCCTCTACTTCTTCCTTTGGTTCCTCCGCATCATCTTCTGCCGCGTTCTCTTCAACATCCTGTTCCGGTACAGTCTCGGTTATATCACCATTTGCAACCGCATCTCCGGAAATAACTGTCTCCGTCTCGCTTGCCTCTAATGCTCCGAGAGAATTCTCATCCGGCTCTTCTTCGATATCTTCCGGCTTCTCATTTTTCTCAGGATGTTCTGTCTCCGTTTTTTCTTCAGAAACCGTTTTCTCTATCTGTTTCTCTTTTTCTCTTGCAATCTCTTCTTCGGTTTCTTTTACTTCCATTTCAAGGAGTTCTTCATAAGTGACCGTTTCAGGCTTCTCTTCTGCATCAGGATTGTATTCTTCATAGGCTTCCGCAAGGCTCTGATTGATATAATCGATCATTTCTTTCTTTGCCTTTTCAGACAACTTGGATGCCCATTTTTCAAGCTGTTCCTTCAGTTCCTTTTCTGTCTTCTTGCGGACATCTTCGCTGTATTCGTCTAATGATGTCTTGCTCTGCTCAAGAAGGGAATCACATAATTCCGTAATCTTTCGTTTTAACTCTTCTGAGCTTTCATTATATATCTCATCTTCCTCTTTAAAATCATGACTATCCAGAATAAAAAAGCTTACACCTACAACTGCTACGCCAACTAATAATGTTATGATTGGTAATATCATTTCTTTACTCTCCTTTGCAAAATTTTATACGGCTTTTAATTCGTCAAATACAACATCATTCAGAACCTTAATGTAAGTTCCCTTCATGCCCGAGGATCTTGCTTCAATAACACCCGCACTCTCAAACTTTCGAAGTGCATTTACGATTACGGAACGGGTAATTCCGACCCGGTCTGCGACCTTACTTGCAACAAGAATTCCTTCTTTTCCATCCAGTTCCGAAAAAATGTGCTTGATCGCCTGTAATTCTGAAAATGATAAAGTACTGATTGCCGAACGCACGATTGCGATCTTACGATCTTCTTCTGCATTTTCTTCATTTAAAGCCCGCATCATCTCAAGTCCTACAACCGTTGTTCCGTATTCCCCGAGAATAATATCATCAATATCATACTGTGCATCCAGCTTATACAGAAATAACGTTCCAAGCCGTTCTCCTGCTATATCGATTGGAAGTAGAAGTCCCTGATATTTCTCTATGTTATCACTGTCAAATCCGAGCGTAGTCAGATTTACATTTTCCTTTGTTGACAATACAAGGAGAAGTCTCTCATTCAGCATACTGTCGATCAGCAGACCGACCTTATCCTCGATCAGTTCATGGATCTCAGGTATATCTTCACGGTTCTTAATTCCCAGAACCTTACCTTTTTTACTGATAACCAGTACATTTGATTTTAAAATATCACTTAAAACATCACAAATATCATTAAAAACAACCTTATGCGAGTTGTTATTGTGCAATAATTTGTTAATTTTTCGTGTTTTATCTAATAATTGAACACTCATTTCTGTTCCTCCGTATGTAAAATACAAAAAAGTTGTTTTTGCATAAAAAATCTACACTATTTGACATTCTATCACAATGGTCATGAGATAACAATAGCCTTTCCTGTCAAACGAGAGATTTAATATTTAAAAACAACTTTTTTTATATGGCAGGCCGGACAACTTCATCCGATCACTTATGCCTATTTTCCCTTTTCGGTATTATCTCTGGAATATCCACAGTTTTCTGCTGAACAAAGTAACTTATTACCCTTTTCAACCATATAACTGCCACATACCGGACATTTTTCCCTTGATGGTTTCGCCCATGACATAAAATCACATTCAGGAGCATTGATACATCCATAGTATCTTCTGCCCTTTCTGGTCTTCTTTATTACTATGTCACCACCACATTTCGGACAAGGAACTCCTGTCTTTTCAAAGAACGGCTTCGTAAATTTACAATCAGGGAAGCCCGGACATGCAAGGAATTTACCGTGTGGACCATACTTAACGACCATATTGCGTCCGCACTCGTCACATACCTCATCCGTTACTTCATCCTCAATCTTAATGGACTGCAACTCACTCTCGGCTTTCTTAACCGCCGCATCGAGATCTGGATAGAAGTTTCTTACTACAACTTTCCATTCGATAGCACCCTCACCGATCTTATCGAGAAGGGACTCCAGATTCGCTGTAAAATTCACGTCGATAATAACCGGAAATGCCTGTTCCATAATCTGATTAACGGCTTCTCCCAGTTCTGTTACGTATAATTTCTTATTCTCTTTTGTGATATAACGACGATTCAATATCGTTGAGATCGTCGGTGCATAAGTACTTGGTCTTCCAATGCCAAGCTCCTCTAAGGTTCTTACCAGAAGTGCTTCTGTATATCTTGCCGGTGGCTGTGTAAAATGCTGCTTCTCGTCAAAATCTTCTAATTTTAACAGATCTCCTTCATTCAGATCCTTAATGCCGGCAATATGCTCACTCTTCTCATTGTCCACATTATAAACCGTTGTAAATCCTGCAAATGCAATCTTTGATACTGAGGTCTGGAACCGATAGCCTGCTACTTCTGCCTTTACGGTCTTAATGCTGTATACTGCCTCTGCCATCTGGCTTGCAAGGAAGCGGTTATAGATCAGCTGATACAGACGGAACTGTTCTCTGCTTAACTGATCCTTGATAGCTGCCGGTGACAGTGTGATATCCGTCGGACGGATTGCTTCATGCGCGTCCTGGATCTTTTTACCCGGTTTGTCTGCCCGAGGTATTCCCGCTGTATAATCTTCTCCAAAATTCTTTATGATATAATCTTTGGCTGCTGCTGCCGCTTCATCTGATATTCTGGTAGAATCCGTTCTCAGATAAGAGATCAGACCGATGGAACCTCTGCCCTTGATCTCCACACCTTCATATAACTGTTGTGCGATACGCATCGTTTTGGATGTCGCAAAGTTCAACTTGGAGGAAGCTTCCTGCTGCAACGTACTGGTTGTAAATGGAAGTGGCGCTTTCTTATGACGCTCACTGTCCTTGATCGATGCGATCTTAAAAGACTGCTTTCCGATCGTTTCTATGATATGATCCAGTTCCGCTCTGGAAGATATTTCTTCCTTATCGCTCCCATTTCCCATGTATTTGAATTCAATGCTTTTCTTGGCCTTTTCCGGTGCCAGCATAGCAGAAAGTGTCCAGTATTCCTTTGGAATAAATTCATTGATCTCTTTTTCTCTGTCACAGATCAGCTTTAATGCTACAGACTGTACACGTCCGGCACTTAAACCTCTCTTAATCTTTGCCCAGAGAAGCGGACTGATCTTATAACCAACCAGTCTGTCCAATACACGTCTCGCTTGCTGTGCATCCACAAGTGCCATATCGATATCGCGTGCCTGCTTAATTGAATTCTTTACTGCATTTTTCGTAATTTCATTGAAGGTAATTCGCTTGTACTTCTTATCATCCAGTTTCAGTGCTTTTGATAAATGATAGGAGATTGCTTCTCCCTCACGGTCGGGGTCAGTTGCGAGGTACACTTTGTCAGCTTTCTTTACTTCTTTTCGAAGCTGTGCAAGTATATCTCCTTTTCCTCTGATCGTTATATATTTCGGTTCAAAATCATTATCAACATCAATGCCCATCTGGCTTTTAGGCAGATCACGCACATGACCATTCGACGCAATCACTTCATAATTACTGCCCAAAAACTTTTTAATCGTCTTGGCTTTCGCCGGAGACTCTACAATAACAAGATATTTAGCCATGTACTCTTTCCTTTCCTGTTCGTTTAAACGACACAAACTATACACCATTTTTTCCTGCCATGCAAGTGAATATTTTATTACCTTCTTTATCAAAATGCATCAAGCTTCCTGTTCTAAAAAAAAACAGCAGTAAAATAATAACGCATCGGCTGCCTGATATATCCCTTTTTCTCCATGTCAAACAGAGTGCTCAGAACAAGTGCCGGAGGCTGATCAACCCGCGAACAGATGTCTTCTATATATACAACATCCCTACCCAAACAGGCAAAGATCTCCTGCTCCGGTAAATCAAGCTGTTCCCTGCATACCATGTCTTTCTTTTGTGCAATTTCTTCTTTTTTACAGAGTCCCAGTTCGTCTATTATATCCGCTGCATCTGTTACAAGCATTGCCCCCTGCCGAATCAGTTGATTACAGCCTTCACTGTTCCTGTCTCCGATTCGTCCAGGAACCGCATATACTTCCCGTCCCTGTTCAAGTGCCTGATCTGCCGTTATCAGTGAACCGCTTTTCTTCTGCGCTTCCACAACCAGAACCCCTTTTGCCAAGCCACTGATGATCCTGTTTCTAAGTGGGAACCGCCATTTTGCCGGTTCCACATCCAGCCCATATTCCGACAAGATCACACCGCTTCTTTCAATGCGTTCATACAAATCATAATTCTCTCTCGGATAACAGATATTGATCCCGCATCCAAGTACCGCAATGGTAAATCCATTTTCTATTTCTACCGCCGCCCGCTGCGCCGTTCCATCAATACCGGCAGCCAACCCGCTGATGATATTGGTCTGATATGACGCAAGCTTAGAAACAAATGACCTCGCGATCTCCTTTCCATATGCGGAAGCCTTTCTGGCTCCTACAACAGCAATCCCCGGACGATTTAATGCAAGCTCTTCCACCCTGCCTCTGGCATATAACAGCCTTGGGCAATCCGGAATGTTAAGTAATTCTTCCGGAAAATAAGGGTGTCCGGGATATATATATGTAATATTTCTCTCTTTTAGTCTGTTTTTATATGCTATTATCTTCTTCTCATCCCGAAGTTCCAAAATCTTGCTTCCCTGTATCTCTGTCAAAGCTCCCTGAACCTCCCGGTCAGGTGCTTCCCACAGCTCCTGCAGCCCGCCAAAATACGCAAGGATCTTTCCCATGGTCATATTCGTTATATCAGGGAACATCCCAAGCCATAAATGGAGTAAGTCAAGATCCATATCCGAAAGCCCCCTTTCCGTAAGATCTGTTTCTTCCCGTCTCACCATCCTCAAGAAGATTCTGATATCGGAAAAACAAGGCCTCTTTCAGATGTATCTCCCTGATCTCGGGACTTCCATCAAGATCCGCGATAGTTCTCGCTATCTTAAGCACTCTGTTATATCCTCTCGCCGACAGATCTGTCTCCTCAAATACATCACGGATCATCGCCTCTTCCGCCGATCCCAACTTGATATACTTCTGTGTGCGTCTGCCGTCTAACTGTGAATTAAAATGAAAGCTCTCTGATCTATAGCGTTCCCTTTGTATCTTCTGTGCAGCCAGCACACGCTTTCGAATTTGTGCTGATGTCTCTGCTTTTTTCGTTCCGAGAAGGTCTTCGTAAGCAACTTTTTGTACGTTTACATTGATATCGATTCGATCTAATAACGGTCTGCTGATCTTTGCATTATATTGCCGGATCTGTCTGTACGAACAGGTGCATTTATTCAGATCCGGATACATACCACAGGGACATGGATTTCTGGCTGCTACCAGCATAAAGCCCGCAGGATATACATATTTGCCATGAATCCTTGCAATCGTAACCTCCCGATCCTCTAACGGCTGCCGCATAACCTCGAGAGCATTCCGGTTAAATTCCGGCAATTCATCCAAGAACAACACCCCATTATGACTGAGACTGATCTCACCCGGTTTTGGGATCGTTCCACCCCCGGCAAGAGCAATGGCCGATACCGTATGATGCGGAGAACGAAATGGGCGTCCGGTAATGATCGACTGATTCTTTTTCAAAAGACCTGCCACACTGTAAATCTTTGTTATCTCGATACTTTCCTCAAACGAAAGTCCGGGAAGAATGGTCGGCAGACATTTGGCGATCATGGATTTCCCTGAACCGGCAGGGCCTGTCATCAGTATATTATGCATACCGGCAGCCGCAATCTCCATTCCTCGTTTTAATATCTCCTGCCCTTTAATATCCGCAAAATCTCCTGTCTCATCATTTTCTTCCTGATCAAGCAGGGCTTCAACATCCACATACGCCGGTTCGATCGCAATCCTGTCATTCAGATATGCTTCCGCTTCACATAGAGTATGAATCGGTATAACCTCCATATTGCGGATCAATGCTGCTTCTTCAGCATTATCGGCAGGAACCAGACAGCGTGTGATACCTTGTTTTACTGCATGATGAACAACCGGGAGTATTCCTGACACAGCATTTACTCTGCCGTCAAGCCCCAGTTCGCCTAAGATTAAAATATTTTCTGTTCTTTCAGACGGAATAATCCCCATAGATACCATAATTCCTATGGCAATGGGAAGATCATAGGCAGTTCCTTCCTTACGGATATCTGCCGGTGATAGATTGATCGTAATCCTTTTAGGAGGTATCTGAAAGCCGGAATTCTTAAGGGCTGTTCTCACTCGTTCTCCGGCCTCTTTTACGCACGCAGACAAAAAGCCTACCATATTAAACATTGGTAAACCATCATTAATGTCTGTTTCTACCTGGATCAGAAGTCCTTCTACGCCAAGGACTCCACCACTTGTTACTTTACTGTACATCTGCATCTGCTCCTTTCGACATCCCTGCCGTCTCTCCACGGGAGCAAGTCAGACCTGAATATAAAAAGCTGCCTGACGGCAGCTTTTTATACGCCTGCATTTATACTACTTGTATCTACTCAAAAAGTCAAATGCATTTTATTCTTTTTACTTTATTCCTTTAACTGAAGTATACAACCTCTTCTTCCGGCGGACCGGTCAGCACAACCTTCTCTGCATAGAGAACCGGACCATCTCCCTCAAAATCAGGATAGTATTCTTTCTTGATCGTTGCTGTTACATCTACCCACTGTCTGTCAACCAGATTCTTAGAGCCATCGTAATAGCATTTGAAGCCTACAAATGTAATATCCTCTACACAGCAGGTCATCGCAAAACGTCCCGGTACAAATGCATTCTTACCATACTGTTTCGGCTTGAATACCATGCCACGGAAGTGGATCTTCTTACCGACATAACGATCCGGCTGATCGGAGGCATCCACATACCAGATACCGAAATCCTCATCGTTCAGCTCGATCACGTCAGCCTTTACATCATATGGCAGATCTTCTTCGTCATTCACATCCGGTGCGATCGAACCATCCTTCATCTCAAAGATGATCTGTGCCCGTCTGTTGACTGCCTTGATCCCTCTGCGCCATTCTGCACGCTTGGAATTCTCATCACAACGGTTAAATACTACCATATCCGCACTGTTAACCTGATCCATCATAGTTGCTTTCATATTCTGCTGATATACATCATATGTCTCAGCATTTACAAAGGATAATACCTGGACAACGGTCCATCCCTTCGGCACACGGATATCAAAGATCTTATCCAGCTTCCACATACCATTGTATTCGATCATAACCTGCTCCGGCTGATATTTGTCCTGCAGATCTAACAGGTGCTCTGTGTTCAACTGATCTTCTTCTATGAATTCCAGAAAAATATTTTTCTTTTTCAGATCTTTCTCGTCATATTCTTCTTCACCGTCTTCGCATACAAGAAGCAGGGTCTTTGCGCCTCCGGTGAATTCCCGGTCTAATAATGTCTCCTTCACAAATGTAGTTTTACCACTATCAAGGAAGCCCATAAATACATAAACCGGAATCTCTGTTTCCTGTTGTCTTGCCATCATTTTCTCCTATACCTCAAACAGCTCTGCAAGCTTGTCTTCTGCCAGTTTGCTTCCGATCACACATAACTTACCTGTGATATCCGGATTTCCCTTACGGATCTCATACTCACCCGGTACAAGATCAAAGTATAACCAGTCTGTACCATCACTTGGAACGATACCCTTTGCACGAAGGATAATACCATATTCCTCTGTGTTAGCAAGCTCATCCAGAGTCTCTTTTAACTTATCTTCATTAAACTTATGTGGAGTTTCCTTACCCCAGCTTGTAAATACCTCATCTGCATGGTGGTGATGGTGATGATCGTGATCATGACAGCCACAACTACATTCGTCGTCATGGTCGTGATGATGATGTTCATGATCATGATCGCCACAGCCACATTCATCGTCATGGTCGTGATGATGATGTTCATGATCATGGTCATGACAGCCACAACCACATTCGTCATCATGGTCGTGATGATGGTGATGCTCATGCTCATCTTCATCCTCAAATAAAGCGTCCTTAACGGATTTATGATTCTGCATAGCTTCTTTGATCTTAGAACCATCAATATCATCCCATGGAGTTGTGATGATCGTAGCTTCTGCATTGTGCTCGCGAATCATGGCAACTGCCTTCTCGATCTTATCCTGAGAAGCTGTCTGTGTTCTGCTCAATACGATCGTATTTGCACTCTCGATCTGATTATTGAAGAATTCACCAAAGTTCTTCATGTAAATCTTGCATTTGGATACATCTGCAACTGTTGTATAGCTGTCAAGCTGTACTTCAACTTCTTCTGCAACATCCTTTACAGCCTTGATAACATCTGAAAGCTTACCAACACCGGATGGCTCGATAATGATTCTGTCCGGTGCATATTCTGTAATAACCTTCTTTAAAGCCGTACCAAAATCTCCAACTAAGGAGCAGCAGATACAACCGGAATTCATCTCAGTGATCTGTACACCGGCATCCTTTAAGAATCCGCCATCAATACCGATCTCGCCAAATTCATTCTCAATCAGCACAAGCTTCTCGCCCTTAAAACCTTCTTCGATCAGCTTCTTGATCAGAGTTGTTTTTCCGGCACCTAAGAAACCGGAAATAATATCAATCTTTGTCATTTCTAAATCACTCCTAATCTATTATATCTACGGATAATTGTGTGATATTTTTAGCTTATTCGAGTTTAATGACTTACCAATACAGAGGCATTTGAGGTCGCCGGTCCTTAGATGGCGCATATAAGCGGCATCTTAGTACCGCTGCAGACCTAACTGAGACCTTACCGAGGTTTATCCGAGGTTAGTTCGAAGTTACACAGCGGGAAAACGAGCGAAAGCGTCCTCTGATTGGTAATGTCTATTGAACTCGAATATAGTAAAACTATAACACAATTATCTAGTTTTCATATCACAACCGATTATTATACTCGATTATCTGTTTTTTTGCAAGAATCGAGGTTGACATCCAGTTTATTGTATGGAATAACGATGCCGTTTTCATCAAATGCTTTCTTGATATTCCATCTGGCTGCCCAGACGGAATCCCAGTACCGGTCGATCTTCGCATAGAACCGAACACATATCATAATGCTGCTGTCGGCAAATTCATCAATGAAGAAATCCACAGCTTCGTCCGCCAGATATCCCGGAACTGTCTTTACCGCATCCAGTACCACACGCTTTACCTTGTCCAGATCTTCTTCGTAACCGACACCTATCTTGATCTCTGCCCGTCTCTTATCATGTAAAGTAACATTCACAAGTGATGTATTCGATATATTTCCGTTTGGTATGACTACGGAACGATTATCGATCGTCTTAAGCTTTGTATAGAATATATCGATCGATACAACCTCACCTTCACATTTGGTATTATTCTCGATGATATAGTCGCCTACATGAAATGGTTTCAATATCAGGATCAGCACACCACCGGCAAGATTGGACAGGCTGCCCTGCAACGCAAGACCGATCGTCACACCCGCCGTTCCAAGCAATGTGACAAATGAAGTAACCTGAAAACCGACAATGGATGCCGCTGTTATCAATATTATAAAATTCATCAGAATACGGATGGCAGACAGTAAAAATCCTGCGACACTGACATCCATATTGGAACGGTCAAAGGTTCTCTTTATCAGCTTGATGATCCATTTCACAACCCGAAATCCGATCACCATAAAGATAACCGCCACTACCAGGCTTCCAACCTTTGACATGCACCAATCCAGCAGATCTGTCATATACTGTCTGAGCAATCCAGCTTTTTGTTCTGCATCCTGTACGATCTCCGATGCCGTTTCTGATGTTGACTCTGTAGTATCTGCCAGCTTCTCCGTCAATGCTATACCTATCACTTAATTATTTCACCTTCTTCAATACTGTGATTGAAAGTGCCGGGAGAACAATCTCGATATTTCCGTCCTTCGTCACCTTCTGCTGTTTGTTGTTATTCCCCTCTCCACCATACTTTGCAGCATCACTGGAGAAGATCTCTTTATAAGTTCCCGGAGCTCCGGTCTGTAATACATAGTTCTTCTGATCTGAAGTTCCAAAGTTCGCAACTACATAACAGACAGAACCCTTACTGTCTGTTCTTGTGAAGCATACGGTATGTGGCTCCTGCTCTCCTGCAAATACAAATGGAAGCTTGTCCGCTTCATAAAATGCCGGCTCTGTAAGATATAAGGCATTCAGATCCTTTACATACTTCTGAAGATATTTATTTGCTTCAAACTCCAGAACACTCCAATCAATAACATGATAGCCATCAAAGCCGCCAAACATTCCAAGCTCCTGTCCCATAAACATCAGTTTTTTACCCGGGAGGAACATATTCAAGCCATAAAATGTACGAAGATCCGCATATTTGTCTTCATAGCCGCCCGGCATCTTCTCTATGAAGCTGCCCTGACCATATGCCACCTGATCATGTGATAATGCGTTCACTTCTTCATCTTCTGAAATAAATCCGGTCACAGCGGATACATAGTCTACAAAATTCTCCCTGCGATCCGGTGCAGTCTTCATATACTCCGTAAGCTTTGCAACCCCTGTGGTATTCCATGTAAGATCTACCATAACATCTGCATATCTGTCTCCTGTCACCTTACGGAAGGAGCGGATCAACTCTTTATTATCCAGACGGATACCATCCAGATGATACATCTCCAACCAGTAAGTCATGCAATCAATATCCATGACCGGTACCATATCAAGGATCACACCGATGCCTTTTGCATGAAGATAATCAACCATTTCCATAAAATCCACAGGTGTTCCAAATCTGGATGTCGGCGCATAGATACCCGTCGTATCATATCCCCATGTATCATCCTCCGCATATTCCATGATCGGCATAAGCTCTATATAATTATATTTCATACTCTTTGCATAGGCCGCAATCTCTTTTGCAAATGTCCGGTAAGAAAGCTGTTCTCCATCTTTACCGGTCTTAAATGTCTGCATATGAACCTCATAAATATTCACAGGTTCCATGCTGATATCCTTCTTCTTTCGGTCAGCCATATATGCTGCATCCGTCCAGTCATAGGTTAGCTCTGTAAATAAGGACGCATTACCCGGAACCGGTTCAAATGCCGTTGCATATGGATCTGAGAAAATGTCTGTTGCACCATTTTCATATAATACTTCAAATTTGTATCTGGTCCGGTCAATATCATAAGGAATAAAGAGCTCAAATAAATCCGTATAGTCAATCTTCCGCATCGGATTCACTCTGCCGTCCCAGTTATTGAAATCACCAACCACACTGGCTCTGACACAGCCCGGAACCTGAATACAGAACGCCACGCCCTCTGTGCCATCAAAGTTCATCTTTCTTGCACCAAATAACTCTTTGATACGGAAGCCTGATTCAATGTCATCCTCTCCGTTTACCACCTGCATTACTTTTTCAAGATCCGCAGAATAAGAAAAGCTATACGCATCCTTTATCATGATCGCTTCATCTGCTTCTTCTCCGTCTGCATCCCATACCTTCCGAACAATCTTCAACTGATATGCAAACGGCTTTTTATTCTCAAGCTTTACAGTAAAAAATCCATCGGCGTATTCCACGTGCATCGGATATTCTGTCTGATTTTTTTCATCCACTACATAAACCTCTGCCGCATCCGGCAGAAATGCATTTACGTATACATCAGCCAAACAGACATGCATCCCCAGTATATGATGTGGATCACCATGTCTCGCCCCCGTAATCGCCATAACCTCATCCTGATTCAGAACGAAAATCTCTGTGTTCTTTGTCATAACCCATTCTCCTCTTGTGTACTCTGTTTATACTATCTTGTGGATAAAGATTCCGCTTCGAAGCTTTGGTTCAAACCATGTTGACTTCGGTGGCATCAGTTTGCCTGCATCTGCGATATCGAATAACTCCGTGATCGATGTCGGATACATGGAAAATGCTACCTTCTTTCCGCCGTCTACCAATCGTTCCAGCTCGGACAGTCCGCGAATACCACCGACAAACTGAATCCGTTTGTCCGTTCTCGGATCGCCGATTCCAAGCATCGGTGCCAGAACATTTTCCTGAAGCACAGATACATCCAGACAACCGACGACATCCTCCGGAACCGCGCCGTCCTTCACTGTTAATTTATACCAGCTGCCATCCATATACATGCCAAAGCTGCCCTTCTTCTCCGGTGATACAGCTTCGCTGCAGGCTTCTATTTCAAATTTATCTTCAAGCTTCTTTAAAAATTCTTCATCCGTCATGCCGTTCAGATCATTTACAACACGATTATACGGAAGGATCATCAACTGATCATGCGGGAACAGAACCGACAGGAAATAATTGAATTCTTCCTCTCCGGTATAATCCGGATGCTTCTCTCTCATATGCAGTCCTGCTTTTACAGCGGAAGCAGAACGATGATGTCCGTCTGCTATGTAGATCTCATTGATACCGGCAAACGCATTCTGAATTGTCCGAATATCATTTGCATCATTAATGATCCATACATTATGTGTAATACCATCAGGGGAAGTAAAGCCATACAGCTTCTCTCCTGCCTTTACCCGGTCAATGATCTGATTTACGATATCAATCGAACGATAGGCAAGGAAGATCGGTCCGGTCTGCGCACCGCAGGCTTCTACATGGCGGATACGATCCTGTTCTTTGTCTTCTCTGGTGTTCTCATGTTTCTTGATCACGTTATTCATATAGTCATCAATCGATGCACAGGCAACTAAACCTGTCTGATGACGTCCGTCCATAATCAATTCATATATGTAGTAAACCGGCTTTTCTTCTTCGATATAAGTGCCATCCTCCATCATCTCATGCAGAAGATCCCCAGCCTTCTTATATACTTCCGGTGCATAGGTATCTACACTGTCATCAAATGATGTCTCTGCGCGATCTACCTTTAAGAATGACATCGGCTCCCGACGCACTTCCTCGCAGGCTTCTTTTCTGTTATATACATCATATGGCAATGCTGCCACTCTGTCGCAGATATCCGGTCTTGGTCTGAATGCTTTAAAGCTTCTGATAACCGCCATGTCCTGTTCCTCCTGATTTCTGTTTATCTGTCTTCAATATGAATTTTATACAAATGTAATCAATCTGAAGATCTCGTAATCAACTGCTCTTCTATATAAATATTGCAACAGAAAACATCGCTGATTCCTGTTGCAATACTCAAAATCCCTATCAACCTCTGATTGCCTTAACAACCTTTTCTATAGACGCTTTAAACTCTTCATCGGAAGAATTCTCAAATATAAAGAGTTCTTTGATATTTGTCGGTGGATTGAAGTTCTGGCTGTTGATATACTCATCCCAGTGCTCCAGCTTCCATGTATCTCTGTCTGATGCACGCTTGATCATTCTTTCGTGACAGACATCTTTTCTGGTATTTACCCAGATTACAAAGAGCTCTGCACCTTTTTCTGCAAGCTTTGCGCGGAGATTGTCAAGATATTCATCATCTCTGATCTCATCCGTGAATGGTGCATTTATAAGAACTGTATCATTGTATTCCAGTGCTTCAAATGCAAGATCCAGTACACAATAATATTCGTAGTCGCGGATATTCTTCTGGAAGAAATCGGATGAACGGTTATATTCCTCACCAGCTACTACAAAGATCTGCTTTGAAAGAACAATTAATGTGTCCTTATCAAGATATACACAATTAGGCAGTGCCTTTGCCACCTGTTTGGAAATAAATGTCTTTCCACAGGCTGGTGGTGATGTAACTAAAATTAATTTCTTCATGTGTGTGCCTCCATTTTCTCATTATCTCAATCCTGTTTGATTTTAGCACAATTGTATGATGGTAGCAAGAATTATATTGCTATTCTTGTCTTTTCTGCTAAAATAAATTGTAACAATACATATAATCAAGGAAATAATTATGATTAAAGCTTCAGATAAAAAAAATGTTATTGCAGTTGTTCTTACAAACATTTCTACAATTTTAGTTAATGTATTAACCTGCCTTTTTCTTCCAAAAATAATGAATATAGATGATTATTCCCTTTATCGTACATTTTTACTGTATTCATCTTATTCTGGGCTGTTATCTTTTGGATTAATTCATGGAATTTACATCAAATATGGTAGTCTGAATTTTGATGCCTTACCTGAGGAACATTTCCGATATTACAATCGTTTACTCATTATAATTACAATTTTATCCTATATATTTTTGTCTGCCATTTTATTTATATCAAAAAGTCACTTATCATATAAACAATATATTACATTTGTATTTATAGCATTCAATATTCCTATAATCAATATTAGATGCTATTTTTCTAGTATAAATCAATTTACAAAAAATTTTACCAAAGATGCGGTATTATTAATATCGCACTATTGTCTGACTCTTTTAATGATAATATCAATGGCTGTTTTCTCTAAAACAACATATATTTATACTTTAATTATATCAACAGCCATTATTATGTTTAGTTCAACTCTTTCGTTATGTCAAAATCGCACCTTAGTATTTGGCAAATACACAATACCTTCAAAAGCAAATATATTTGTTCTTTTAAAAAAAGGAATAGCATTTATGGTATCCGAGCATATCGGACTACTAATACTAAACGTTGATTGTGTCTTCGTTAATATTTTTTATTCAAGTACAGATTTTGCAATGTACTCTTTTTCTGCTACACTAATTTCCGGCATATATATGATCGTTTCTATAATATCAAATTTAATTTATCCGTATCTTTCCCGTATCGACTCAAAAAAGTATTTAAAATATTATAATATATCCAGTAATATTCTGTGTATAGTAACTATTCTTCTTTTATCATCTTTTTATATTATGAAAATGTTTATTGAACATTTTCTGCCTTTATATAAAAATTGTATCTCTATACTTTCTATATTATATTGTACAATTATTTTCCGATCATTGCTTTTATTGGTAAGTTGCAACTTCTTTAAAGTATTAAAATGCAGCAGGGCATATACAACAATCAATTCTATTGCACTCCTTTTATGTTCCTGCCTTGATTTATTTATATGTTTATCCTCATCCCATATAACCTATATTGCATTTTCCAGTTTATGTACATTTATAATTTGGTATGTAATTTCCGAAACTGTATTATGCTACAAACTGAAAAATTCTATTAAATATACCTGGAAACGTTATTTATTTATCATCCTTTCTATAGTCATCTTCCTATTTTATTTAAAATTTAAACCTATGTTTGCATTTATACTATATGTTTTATCAATAGCCCTCATTATTTTTATTTTATATAGAAAAATGTTAATACAAATATTAAATAAAACGAATACACACATATAGCATTCTCTTTTCAAATATGTTAAATTTATGTTATTCGTTTATCATAGGAGGATTACATGAAAAAGTTTTTTAACTCTAACAAAACAGTATATATCATATTATGTTTAGTTATTCTTGCTGGAATTTGTAGATTTAGTTATGGTTTTTTTGTAGAAAAACAGGGAACGCATTCTGACGAAGAATGGAGTTTTGGACTTGCAAATAGTTATTATGAACCATATATATATTCATCTGATGATGATAATTATGATAAAAACTGTAATGAATGGCTTTCCGGTGAAGTGCTTAAAAATTATTTAACTGTTCAGAAAGGAGAACGTTTTTCATTTGGTTCTGTATATTATAATATGGCTTGTGATATGCACCCACCTCTTTACTTCTTTGCATTACACTTTTTATCATCTTTTTTTGTTGACCAATACATTCCCGCATTAGGCTTTATTATTAATATTGTGTGCTATATTATTATGTCTATATTTCTTTATAGGCTTTTATTAATCATGTCCAAATCCAGATATGTTGGAATATTAGGTGTTATTTTTAACACATTTAATGTCGGAACTTTGTCTATGGTGATATTTATCCGTATGTATACTATGGTTACAATGTTTGCCGTTATTCTCGCTTATTATAACGCCAAATTATACTATGATACCGCTTCCAGAAAAAAAATCTCAACTTATATCAAGTTAGCAATATTTACGTGTCTGGGAGCCTTAACACATCATTTCTTCCTTCCATATGCATTTATGCTTACTGCCATTATGTGTATATGTTGGATGGTTAAAAAGGAATGGCATGTCTTGGCTAAATATGCAGGATTCATGATCCTTGGAGTTGCTCTTTCTATTGCTATCTTCCCCGCTACACTTGATCATATGCTCGGAGTTCAGACATTCAAATTCCGTGATGAGGGAAAATATACTACATCCACTGCTCAAGCTTTTACTAATAATAATGACGCATCAGATCTTGTAGATGATACTGACACATCCTATAAGGCATTTACAACTGATGATATTGAAAATTATGACCAGATTATTTTTAAATACTACTTTTTCACCTGTATATATATGGTTTTTGTAGATATATTTGGATTTTCCATCGTCTCTCCATACAGTAAAGGTATTATGCTCTATTTTCCTGTAGTTTTATTAGTATTAATCATTTTATTCTTTTCTTTTAGTTTTCTATTTAGAAAAGAAACGTTTTTCATAAAACTGAAGAAACGTTTCAAAACCTTTCTGAAAGAAAAAACAATCGTTTCTCTGTTTAAAAAAATTAATTGGTTTGTACTATCAATTATAATTACATTTATATTTATTGTTGTTATCTGCAGTTATCGCGTTGATATATCATTAATGTCCAATTTCACTACACGTTATCTTTTTATTGTTTATCCTATAATAAGCATTTTATTTGTTTACATTACTTTTTCATTATTTAACAAACTATTTCACAACGCAAAAATATACATGACCTTATTTTCAATTGTTATAGTTTTAAGTTTATCAATAGATATCATACTTGCTACAAAACAATGTTCTTATTTCTTTCCAACAACTAAAAATATCGACTATATTGAAAATCTGTCAACAAACTCAAATATAATAATTGTTTCTCCAAGTCGTTGGCATATGACAATATACGCACCATTAATATATAAATGTGATAGTTTTATATATATGTCCAATTCATCTTTTTTTGATCAGTCAAATTTATTGTCGTCAATTGATCAGACGAAAAAAACATACTTATTTATTGATACTACACAATTCCTTGATAGTTCTGAAGATGCAAATGACAGTGCTAGTTATTCTGATATGTCTACATACAATTACAATGAAGTTAATACACGTTCAATCATACTTAATAAACGCTTGCATAACTTAAACTTAGGAAACAAAAAACTTCTCTATCTCGATAGTTATCTAAATTATTTGTCTAAAGATAATAATATTAAATACTTAAATCTTATTACCGATGCAGTTGACTTCGGTGCAGAATTTAACGTATATGAAATAACCTTTGAAAAGGAGTAATACATTATGCAAAGATTACCATATAAACTAGCTCAAAACGATTTGGAATTTATTTTATGTGAATTATCCGGCCGATTAAAAAAGAAAAAAATAATCAATTACCTAGCCAGACAAGATAACCCTGACTACATGAAAATAGCTAAATATTTAAACGATAATAAAGTAAATGTATTTCCATATAAATTTACAGAGCAATACAAATCTTCTGATATTTCTATCAAAAAAGATAAGACAAGTAATTTATATTTTACAAATTATCATAATTTTGATATTTATTTAAAACCTGCATTTACAAATAAATACCGTGCTGCACGCTACTTTAAAAATATACTACTTGAACAGGATAAACATTCACCACACAGATATACAACAGAAGAATTTCATCCTCAAAAAGATAGTGTAATTTTAGATATTGGTGGTGCTGAAGGTTTTTTCCCTATTGATTATATCGACGCTGTAAAGAAAGTATACATTTTTGAATGTTCTAATGAATGGATTCAGGCACTGAAAAAAACATACAAAAACTACAAAGACAAAGTTGTCATAATTAAAAAATTTGTTTCATCCTATTCTGATGATACACACATTTCCCTTGATGATTTTATAAAAGAAAAACATCTTGAAAATGATAATTTATTCATTAAAATCGACGCCGAAGGAAGCGAACCAGACATTATCAAAGGCGGATCATTTCTTTTCTCTTCTAAACAATCAATTCAACTTGCACTATGCGTCTATCACTGTGCATGGCATGAAAAATATTTTAGGAAACTATTTCATAACTGGAATATCTGCTCATCGAATGGTTATATGCTATACTATTACGATTTTTACTTCTCAGAACCATATGTCCGTACAGGTGTCCTAAGGATATGGAATTAATATATACAAAAACACTAAGGTTTTAATCTAATAAAGCCTTAGTGTTTTTTATTTATTGTCTTTATTTTAGCTTTTTCTCCTCAACAATATATCTCGGTCTTTTCTTCGTTTCAAGATATATTTTTCCTACATACTCCCCAACTATTCCAATGCACATAATCTGCATACCTCCAAACAGACAAACTAATACAATAATGGTCGTCCATCCTAATACGGTATGCCCAATTAAATGGCCTATTATAACATAAATCAAAAATATTACACTAATGAATGCTGTTATAAATCCAAGGGCTGTAATCATTCTTATAGGTTTAACACTCGTTGATGTTATGCCATCTATTGCAAAAAAGATCATTTTCTTTAAAGGATATTTGCTCTCCCCTGCATATCTCTTACCTCTGTCATATTCCACAACAGAACTTTCAAAGCCAATCAATGGTACAAGTCCACGTAAAAATAAATTTACTTCTTTATATTGCTCCAGTTCCTCTACTGCCCTCTTGCTCATCAAGCGATAATCAGCATGATTATAAACTAATTCAACTCCCATCATACGCATCAATTTATAAAAAGCTATCGCTGTCGTCCGTTTAAAAAACGTATCAGTCTTTCTGGATTTTCTAACTCCATAAACTATCTGAGAACCATTATAATATTCATCTACAAATTTATCAATAACATCTATATCATCCTGCAAATCTGCATCCATTGATATAATCATGTCCGCATGCTCTTTTGCCTCGAACAGACCTGCTAACAATGCATTCTGATGTCCTCTGTTTCTGGATAGCGTTAATCCGGTAACAAATTCATTTTCGTTATACAATCGCTCAATAATAGCCCATGTATTATCTTTAGAACCATCATTTACATATAAAATGCGGCTTTTTTCCGATATGCGCTCTGTCATAATTAAATTTTTCAATTTTTCTGTTAATCTTTTTGTTGTTTCATCAATAACTGCTTCCTCGTTATAGCAAGGTACAACAATATATAATGTATCTCTCATACTTTTTTATGTTCACTTTCATAGATTTTATATGATAATTTCCAATTATACTTACTCTTATCTTTCTGCTAATCATACGTCCTATACGCCAACCGGTAGAACACCATGATCACCTTCACAACCCATTTCGGCCAGAATTTCTCGAACATGCTCTGGTCTTCTATCTCGCGATTGTGATTCTCTATAAAATCTTTACTGGTGGCGCCATCATGGACGCGGTAATGTCCCAGTACCATATCCATATATAAGAACCTTCCCGGCTGGCATGCCAGCTTGTAGAAGGTATCCCAGTCGAGATTAAACCCATATTCCGATGTAAACACAGTATCACCAAGTCGTTTCTTGTTATATGTAACAAGCGGACATACGATTGAATTACCCAGACAGAGAGTTAATTTCTTCCGCCAGATTTTATTCGCCTTTCTACGATTCTTTACAGGAAAACGAAGAAGCCTTCGGATTTTACTGTTTACATCCCGCTTGCTACTGTCCCCATGCTTGATCGGTGTATAATCAGTATAGTATATGCTCCAATCATCATATGTCTTTATACATTTTAAGAAAGCGCGGACATACTCCGGTTCATACACATCATCCTGATGAGCAACAGTTACATAATCTGTCTTTGCATGATTATATGCATAATTCCAGTCTGCCTGTATTCCCTGTCCCGCTTCTTCGTTTACATATACAGGAATATGATATTTCTCACCAATATTTCTGATATGTTCATTAGGCGTTGATGTATAGATTTCGATATTTGATCTTACAGTCTGTGCTACCAATGACCGGATACATTCTTCCAGATATGGTGACTCTTTATAAGCACAGACAACAAATGTGTGATTCGTCGAATGTCGCATTACTATATACTATTTATGGAACACTATATGATCTCTAAGTCAATTAATGATCCATTCCTTTCTTTTAACTCATTTATCATTTTAATGCAAACAGGCATGGAATACAACTAAAACGTCATATTCCATGCCTATTCTATTTCTTTATATGATACATATCTGCATCTCTGTTATTCGCTAACAGTTACTTATGCGATATCTTCCATCATATATTTATTTCTTTGTGATATATCCCTGTGCCTTCAACAGCTCTGCGCAAAGAACAGCACCACCTGCTGCACCTCTGACTGTATTATGGGATAAACCAACAAACTTCCAGTCATATACAGTGTCTTCACGAAGACGGCCAACGCTGATTCCCATACCGTGTTCAAAGTCAACATCCATTGATACCTGTGGACGATTGTCTTCTTCCAGATACTGGATGAACTGCTTTGGTGCGCTCGGAAGCTCAAGTTCCTGAGGAACGCCCTTATAGGATACCAGCTTTTCGATCAACTGTTCCTTTGTAGGATTCTTCTTGAACTTAACAAATACAGCTGCTGTGTGTCCGTTTAATACAGGGACACGGATACACTGACATGTGATAACCGGTGTTGTTGCAGGAACGATCACACCATCCTCGATCTTACCCCAGATACGAAGTGGTTCCTTCTCTGACTTTTCTTCTTCTCCACCGATATATGGAATGATATTTCCAACCATTTCCGGCCAGTCCTTAAATGTCTTACCTGCACCTGAAATTGCCTGATATGTGGTAGCAACTACCTCATATGGTTCAAACTCTTTCCATGCTGTAAGAACCGGCGCATAAGACTGGATGGAGCAGTTTGGTTTTACTGCTACAAAGCCTCTGGTTGTTCCAAGTCTCTTCTTCTGGAAATCAATGACCTTCATATGCTCCGGATTGATCTCAGGTACTACCATAGGAACATCCGGTGTCCAGCGGTGTGCTGAGTTGTTGGATACTACAGGAGTCTCTGTCTTTGCATATGCTTCTTCGATCGCCTTGATCTCTTCCTTTGACATATCAACTGCACTGAATACGAAATCTACAGTTGCAGCAACCTGTTCTACTTCATTTACATTATGAACGATGAGCTTCTTAACGCCCTCCGGCATCGGAGTATCCATCTTCCATCTGTCGCCAACTGCCTCTTCATATGTCTTTCCGGCACTTCTTGGGCTTGCAGCCACTGTTACAACCTCAAACCATGGATGATTCTCTAATAATGCTATAAATCTCTGTCCTACCATACCGGTAGCACCAAGAATACCGACTTTCAGTTTATCACTCATTTTTACTAATCTCCTAATCTTTTTTCTTAGATCGCACGAACTTTGATAACGCCATCAATTGCAAGTAATGCATTGATATCGTCTTCTGTAGGAACCTTATCAATATCAAGGATTGAATATGCATATTCACCCTTTGCCTGACTGATCATTCCTGATACATTTCCACCCTGCTTTGCAAATACTCCGGTAAACTGTGTCAGCATGTTAGGAATATTCTTATGGCAGATCGTAACTCTGGCAGTGTCACCGCATACACCCATATTTACATTTGGATAGTTTACGGAGTTCTTGATATTACCATTCTCCATAAAGTCCTTGATCTCCTTGCATGCCATGATCGCACAGTTATCTTCAGATTCTTCTGTGGAGGCACCAAGGTGTGGTAATGCGATTACATTTTCTGTACCTGCGATTGCCGGATTTGGGAAATCTGTTACATATTTTGCTACCTTGCCACTTGCAAGTGCTGCCTTGATATCTTCATCATTTACAAGAACGTCTCTTGCAAAGTTCAGGATTCTGACACCATCCTTCATCATTGCAAATGCATCTGCATTCAACATTCCCTTTGTTGCAGGAAGTGCAGGAACATGGATTGTGATATAATCACATTCTTTATAGATATCTTCTACATTTGTAATATGTTTGATGTATTTGGATAAGCCCCATGCTGCATCAACTGATACAAACGGATCATAACCATATACTTCCATTCCAAGTCTGACTGCGATATTTGCTACCTTGGCACCGATCGCTCCAAGACCGATAACACCGAGCTTCTTGCCGGCAATCTCATTACCTGCATACTGCTTCTTCTGCTTCTCAACTGCTTTTGCAAGGTTCTCATCAGAAGCATTGTCCTTTACCCAGTTGTATCCGCCCATCAGATCACGGGAAGCAAGTAACAGGCCTGCTACAACCAGTTCCTTAACACCATTTGCATTTGCACCAGGTGTGTTGAATACTACAACACCCTTTTCTGCGCATTTATCAAGCGGAATATTATTTACACCTGCACCTGCTCTTGCAACACACAGGAGTTTATCTGAAAGCTCCAGATCATGCATGGATGCGCTTCTTACCAGAACTGCATCTGCGTCTGCATAATTATCCGTTATTTCATATGTATCCGGTAACAACTCCATGCCACATGCAGCGATCGGATTTAAACAATTCACTTTAACTGCCATTTTAAATTCTCCTTTATTATGAATTCTTCTCTTCGAAATCCTTCATGAATTCTACTAACTTCTCAACACCCTCGATTGGCATTGCATTGTAGATGGATGCTCTCATACCACCAACAGTTCTGTGGCCCTTCAGGTTTACAAAACCGGCTTCTGTTGCAGCCTTTACGAACTTGGCATCTAATTCTTCATCACCTGTAACAAACGGAACATTCATTAAAGAACGATCCTCTTTTACTACAGTCCCCTTGAACATCTTAGAGCTGTCTAAGAAATTATAAAGGATTGCTGCCTTCTTCTCATTGTGCTCTTTCATAGCTGCAAGGCCACCCATCTCTTTTACCCATTTGAATACCTTGCCACAGATATAGATACCGTAGCATGGTGGTGTATTGTAAAGAGAATCTGCATCTGCCTGTGTCTTATACTTTAACATGGTTGGTGTGAAAGGCATAACGTCATCACGGATCAGGTCTTCACGGATGATAACAACTACTACACCGGCCGGGCCTACATTCTTCTGTACACCAAAGTAGATCATACCATAGTCAGATACATTGACCGGCTGGGACAGAATGTCAGATGACATATCTGCTACCAGGATCTTGCCCTTTGTATTTGGAAGCTTGTGATATGTAGTTCCATAGATTGTATTGTTATGACAGATATATACATAATCTGCATCCTCATCAATCGGAAGATCAGAACAATCCGGAATATAGGAGAATGTCTTATCTGCTGATGAAGCAACAGCATTTACCTTTCCATATTTTTTAGCTTCTTCGTATGCTTTCTTTGCCCACTGACCTGTGATAATGTAATCAGCTACACCATTCTTCATAAGGTTCATAGGAATTGCAGCGAACTGCTGGGAAGCACCACCCTGTAAGAATAATACTTTGTAATTATCAGGGATTTCCATGATATCACGAAGATCCTGTTCTGCCTCTTTGATGATCGTATCGAATGCTTTCGATCGATGACTCATCTCCATAACACTCATGCCTGTTCCTCTGTAGTCAAGCATTTCTTCTGCTGCTTCTCTTAATACAGATTCAGGAAGCATGGATGGACCTGCTGAAAAGTTAAATACTCTTGCCATTTTTTATCTCCTTCTTTATTAAATATTGTTATTTTTAATTATCAAGATCTTTGTCTGTGAAACAGGTGTCGATCGCAGCACCCGGAGCTACCATAGGCCATACCTTATCATCGGAATCGATCATAACATCCAGTACGGTCGGACCATCTGCTGTCAATGCCTTCTTAAACTCTGTTTCAAACTCTTCGATCGATGTGATCTTACTTGCATTTGCACCAAGTGCTTTTGATACTGCTACAAAATCAACAGAATCATCTAATACTGTATTCGAATACCGCTGTCCGTAGAACAGATTCTGCCACTGTCTTACCATTCCGAGAACGTGGTTATTTAATACCACCTGAATGATCGGTACTTTATAACGAGCCGCTGTTGCGATCTCGTTCATGTTCATACGGAAGCATCCATCTCCTGCGATATTTACTACAGTCTTATCCGGTCTGCCATATTTTGCACCGATAGCTGCACCGACGCCATATCCCATAGTACCAAGTCCTCCTGATGAAAGGAAGGTTCTTGGCTCCTTATAAGTGTAATTCTGTGCCGCCCACATCTGGTGCTGACCTACATCAGTAGTGATTATAGCATTTCCTTCGGTAATTTCATAGATTTTTTTGATAGTTGCCGGTCCATTTAAGTGATCCATGTCGTATGTAACCGGATTTTTCTCTGTTAAATCCTTGATTTCTGCCATCCAGGAACGATTTGACTGAGTTGGAAGTTTACTGTTTAATATCGTCAGAACTTCTTTAGCATCACCCACAATGCTTGCATTTGCCGGAATATTCTTATCGATCTCGGCTGCATCGATATCAATATGAATGATCTTTGCATTTGGTGCGAACTTGGAAGCATTTCCGATTACACGGTCGGAGAAACGTGCTCCTACCACGATCACAAGATCGGATCTGGATACTCCAAGATTCGATACCTTGGTTCCGTGCATTCCGATCATGCCGGTATAACGCTCGCTTGTACCATCATATGCACCCTTTCCCATAAGTGTGTCACATACAGGTGCATCTACCTTCTCAGCAAATTCTTTTAATTCTTCGGAAGCTCCTGAAATGATCACTCCGCCGCCTGCCATGATATATGGTCTTCTGGATACTTTGATCATCTCGATCACTTTATTTATATCTTCTTCCCGGATCGTATCTGTCTTACGTTCGATCACTGCCGGTTCTTCATATGTATACTCTGTCTCTGCAGCCGTAACATCCTTTGTAATATCAACAAGGACAGGACCCGGTCTTCCACTCTTTGCGATCCTAAATGCACGACGGATCGTCGGTGCCAGGTCTTCTACATTTTTTACGATAAAGCTATGCTTTGTGATCGGCATTACAACACCTGCAATGTCAATCTCCTGAAAGCTGTCCTTACCGAGCATATTTACTCCGACATTTGCGGTGATCGCAACCATCGGAACGGAATCCATATATGCAGTTGCAATTCCCGTTACAAGGTTTGTTGCACCGGGACCGGATGTAGCCATACAGACACCGACCTTACCTGTCGCTCTTGCATATCCGTCAGCGGCATGTGCTGCCCCCTGCTCGTGTGATGTAAGTACATGCGTGATCTCTTCCTGATGCTTATATAAGGCATCATAGACATTTAAGATCGCGCCCCCCGGATACCCGAACACAATATCAACACCCTGTTCTTTTAAACATTCAATTACTATCTCAGAACCTGATATCTTCTTTGCCATTTTCCTTTTGCTCCTTTAATACTCTCTACTTATCAGCCTTTGGTACCTCTAAGATTGCTCCACGGTTTCCTGATGTTACCATAGCGGCATATCTTGCAAGATAACCGGTTGTTACCTTTGGTGTTCTTGGCTTCCATGCAGCCTTTCTCTGCGCAAGCACATCATCCGGTACATCCAACGTGATCGTAGTATTGTTAATATCGATCTTGATGATATCTCCCTCTTCTACCAGTGCGATCGGACCACCAACGGCTGCTTCCGGTGAAACATGTCCGATGGATGCACCACGGCTGGCTCCTGAGAATCTTCCGTCTGTGATCAGGGCTACTGATGATCCAAGTCCCATACCTGCGATCGCTGATGTAGGATTTAACATCTCACGCATACCAGGGCCTCCTTTCGGTCCTTCATAACGAATAACAACGACATCACCGGGTACGATCTTACCGCCCTTGATCGCTGCAATCGCATCTTCTTCACAGTCAAATACTCTTGCAGGTCCTTCATGCACCATCATCTCAGGTACAACAGCGGAACGCTTTACAACAGAACCGTCCGGTGCAAGATTTCCCTTTAATACTGCAAGACCACCGGTCTTACTATATGGATTATCCAGTGTACGGATAACTTCCGGATTCTTATTTGCTACGCCGTCAACAGCTTCACCGATCGTCTTACCGGTTACTGTCATACAGTCTTCATTTAACAGACCTGCGGATTTTAATTCATTCATAACAGCATATACGCCACCGGCTTCATTCAGATCTTCCATATAAGTAGGACCTGCAGGAGCCAGATGACATAAGTTTGGTGTCTTGGCACTGATCTCATTTGCATAGGAAATATCAAAGTCAAATCCGATCTCATGTGCGATAGCCGGAATATGAAGCATGGAGTTGGTAGAACATCCAAGTGCCATATCAACGGTTAAGGCATTGATTATTGCTTCTTTTGTAATGATATCTCTTGGTCTAATATTCTTTCTGTACATATCCATAACAGCCATACCTGCATGCTTTGCAAGCTTCAGACGCTCAGAATACACCGCAGGTATCGTTCCGTTTCCAGGAAGTCCCATACCAAGTGCTTCTGTTAAGCAGTTCATGGAATTCGCTGTATACATACCGGAACAGGAACCGCAGGTAGGACATGCCTTACATTCAAATTCATTTACATCTTCTGCTGTCATGGTGCCTGCCGAATAAGAACCAACAGCCTCAAACATACTGGAAAGACTGGTCTTATGACCTTTTACATGACCTGCAAGCATTGGACCACCGGATACAAATACGGTTGGTACATTTACTCTTGCTGCAGCCATTAACAGACCGGGAACATTCTTATCACAGTTCGGGATCATAACCAGTGCATCAAACTGATGTGCGGTTGCCATTGCTTCTGTAGAATCAGCGATCAGATCTCTGGTTACTAATGAATATTTCATACCAATATGTCCCATAGCGATACCATCACATACTGCGATTGCAGGGAACATGACAGGTGTACCACCAGCCATGGCAACTCCCATCTTAACTGCCTGTGCGATCTTATCCAGATTCATATGTCCCGGAACGATCTCATTGTAAGAACATACGATACCTACCAGCGGACGTTCCATTTCTTCCTTTGTCATACCGAGTGCATTAAACAGGGAACGATGTGGTGCCTGCTGCATTCCAACTTTTACATTATCACTCTTCATCTTCTATACTCTCCTTTATTTTATGCGTTCTGCAATTAAATCTCCCATTTCAGAACAGCTTACCGGTGTCATTCCTTCCGAAATGATATCACATGTTCTGTAACCATCTACCAGTACCTGTTTTACAGCCTGTTCTACTGCATCTGCTTCCTTATCCAAGTCAAATGTGAAGCGAAGCATCATAGCTGCCGACAGGATCGTTGCGATAGGATTGGCCTTGTTCTGTCCTGCAATATCCGGTGCTGATCCGCCGCTTGGCTCATACATACCAAACTTCGTCTCATTTAAGGATGCAGATGGAAGCATACCGATCGAACCTGTGATCATGGATGCCTCATCGGAAAGGATGTCACCGAACATATTCTCTGTTAATACAACATCAAACTGTGCAGGATCTTTTACAAGCTGCATTGCACAGTTATCAACTAACATATGTTCATAACTTACTTCCGGATAGTCCTTTGCCACTTCTTCTACGATCTTTCTCCATAATCTGGAGGAATCCAGAACATTTGCCTTATCTACAGATGTAACTTTCTTTCTTCTCTTCATTGCGATATCAAAGCCCTTGATCGCAATACGACGGATCTCGTTCTCATTATATACAAGATTATCATGTGCAGTTAACACACCATCGATCTCCTCTGTACTTCTTGCTCCAAAATACAGACCACCTGTCAGTTCACGCATGATCATCATGTCAAATCCACGATCTGCGATCTCTTCCTTTAACGGACAGGCACTCTTTAACTCCTCATAAAGATTTGCCGGTCTTAAGTTCGCGAATAAACCAAGCTCCTTACGGATCTTAAGAAGTCCTGCTTCCGGTCTTAAGTTTGGAGGGAGCTTATACCATGGTGAGGTTGAAGTATTTCCACCAATGGAACCTAACAATACGGCATCCTTTGATTTTGCTACTGCTACTGCCTCATCTGTAAGCGGTACTCCGGTTGCATCGATCGAGCATCCACCCATCAGTATCTGATCATAATCAAATGTATGACCATATACTTCACCGACTTTATCCAGAACCTTCATTGCTTCTGTTACGATCTCAGGGCCAATACCGTCACCCTTAATCACTGCCAAATTACATTTCATCTTTTATTCCTGCCTTTCTTTCACCAGGTAATGCACACCAAGTAATGCAACCTCGCCTCTCGGCTCGGTTTGTGCTGCGCACTATACATTTGAATAACTCCTATGCTATATGCAAGCAAGCTTGCATAGCATAGAGTTATTGGCATATGCCTTTTCTTTACCAAGTAATGCAACCTCGCCTTTCGGCTCGGTTTGTGCTGCGCACTATACATTTGAATAACTCCTATGCTATATGCAAGCAAGCTTGCATAGCATAGAGTTATTGGCATATGCCTTTTCTTTACCAAGTAATGCAACCTCGCCTTTCGGCTCGGTTTGTGCTGCGCACTATACATTTGAATAACTCCTATGCTATATGCAAGCAAGCTTGCATAGCATAGAGTTATTCAAATGTGCATTACTTGTTATTAATGTAGTTAATCAGACCTTCATTCTTAATGATCTCCTGCATGAATGGAGGGAATGCCTGACCCTTATACCGGGTATCCTTTGTCTTGTCGTAGATGATACCACTGTCAAAATCGATCTCTACTTCATCACCGTTCTCGATACCTTCTGCTGCTTCCGGACACTCAATGATCGGAAGTCCGATATTGATCGAGTTACGATAGAAAATTCTTGCAAATGTATCTGCGATAACACAGCTTACACCGGATGCCTTGATTGCAATCGGTGCATGCTCTCTGGAGGAACCACAGCCAAAGTTCTTCTTTGCCACGATAATATCTCCTGCTTTTACGTTGTTTACAAATTCCTTATCTATATCTTCCATACAGTGTTTTGCAAGCTCCGCAGGATCTGATGAATTCAGATATCTTGCAGGGATAATAACATCTGTATCTACGTTGTCACCATATTTGTGTACTGTACCATATGCTTTCATAGTCTGTCTCCTTTTTTTTTATGAAGTTTGGGTTATTAATATATAACACATCTGCATTGAGCTGTTCCAGCATACCAATCTGGGGTCGCTCCCGCTTAACTCAGTCTGCAACGGTACTAAGATGCCGCTACGCACCATCTAAGGACCGGCGACTTCGTATTCCCCTGATTGGTAATGCTAAACAACTCTGATGCAACATATATAACGCTATTAATAACCCAAACTTACTATTCTAATGTTATCTTTATAATCCAAGTTCTTCCGGACTGCTGATCTTGCCTGTGATCGCTGATGCTGCTGCAACAGCCGGGCTTGCCAGATATACTTCTGAATCAACATGACCCATACGTCCTACAAAGTTACGGTTTGTTGTGGATACGGCTCTCTCACCTGCAGCCATAACACCCATATGTCCACCAAGACATGGTCCACAGGTAGGCGTAGAAACTACAGCCCCAGCCTTTACAAATATCGTCATAAGTCCTTCTTCGATACACTGTAAGTATACTTCCTGTGTTCCGGGAATCACGATGACACGAACGCCAGGTGCTACCTGTCTGCCCTTGATAATATCTGCTGCAATACGCATATCGGAAATACGTCCATTTGTACAGGAGCCAATTACAACCTGATCGATCTTGATATCGCCAACTTCATCAATTGTCTTTGTATTCTCCGGCAGATGTGGGAATGCAACTGTTGGACGAAGTGTGGAAAGATCAATCGTATACTCTTCATCATAAACCGCATCAGCATCTGCTTCATACTTCTTGTAAGCCTTTGTGGAATGTTCCTTCATGTATGCTTCTGTTAATTCATCCACCGGGAAGATTCCGTTCTTGGCACCTGCTTCGATCGCCATATTTGCGATAGTAAAACGATCATCCATTGTCAGATTCTTAATACCATCACCAACAAATTCCATTGATTTGTATAATGCACCGTCCACACCGATCATACCAATGATATGAAGGATAACATCCTTACCACTGACCCAAGGCGCTTTCTCTCCTACAATATTGAACTTGATCGCAGATGGTACTTTAAACCATGCTTTGCCTGTCACCATACCGGCTGCCATATCGGTACTTCCAACACCGGTTGAAAATGCACCAAGTGCACCATATGTACATGTATGAGAATCTGCACCAATACAGGTCTCGCCTGCAACGATCAGTCCCTGCTCCGGCAACAGAGCGTGCTCAATACCCATAGAACCTACATCAAAGAAATTCTTGATCTGGTTCTCTGCCGAGAACTCTCTGACGCATTTACAGTGCTCTGCACTCTTGATATCCTTATTTGGTGTAAAGTGATCCATTACAAGTGCAATCTTATTCTTATCAAATACTTCTTTCTTATTGAATTTGTCCATCTCATGAATTGCTACAGGTGTTGTAACATCATTTCCAAGTACAAGGTCCAAATCTGCCTCGATCAACTGTCCGGCTTCCACGCTGTCAAGTCCTGCATGTGCAGCTAAAATCTTCTGAGTCATTGTCATACCCATGTGCTTTGTCCTCCTGATCCAAAATCTTATTTTGTAAATAACTGTCGCTATTTCACGCATTTTGTTATTGAATATTTTTATTGATTTTACCACACTGGATGGTATAATTACAATATATAATAGTAATACATTATATAACTTATATTTATAATGATATTTAATCTGAACTCTATTTAACTATCTTTGACTTTACCAAACAGGGAACGCTTCCGCTCGTTTCCACTCTGTGTAACTTCGAACTAACCTCGGCTAAGCCTCGCTAAGGTCTCAGTTACTCCTGCAACGGTACTAAGATGCTGCATATGCACCATCAAGTACCGGCGGACTCAAATGTCCCTGCTTTGGCAAATCAAAGAAGTTAATCAAAGTTCAGATTAAATAATTTTAAATATACATATCTTACTAGGAGGAACGCCATGATCAATAATCTGAATTATTATAACGTGTTTTATACGGTTGCTAAGACCGGCAGCATCAGCCGCGCCGCAAACCAGCTCTATATCAGCCAGCCCGCTGTCAGCAAGGCGATCAGTAATCTGGAAGAAAACATGGGAATCGCACTCTTTGTCCGCAATTCCAGGGGCGTTGCCCTGACCGAAGAAGGAACAATCCTGTATGACTATATCGAACGTGCTCTGGATAACATTGTAAAGGGCGAAGAAAGTCTGAAAAAATATAACGAACTTGGAATCGGTCATATCCGTATCGGTGTCAGCACCTCTCTCTGCAAGCATATCCTGTTGGACTACCTGAAGCCCTTTATCAAGGATAATCCGAATATCAAGGTCAGCATCGACTGCCACTCTACCAAAAATACGATCCGGCTCTTAAAAAATGAGGAAATCGACATCGGTCTGATCTGTGAAACAGAACTGCCTAAAAATATCACTTATTCCCATGTCCGCTCCATCCATGATATTTTCGTGGCAAATAGTGATTATATCGACAATTTCCCATACCGGGAGACGGAAGCCGATCCGGAAACGGACGAAGAAACAGCCGATACACAGACGAAGGCTGCCGGCTATCCGGTATTTTCCGGTTCTATCATAGGAAACCTGATCCCGCTTATGAATGTGCAGCAATCTGTTTCGGATTCCGAATCTCTGACTGAAGAACATATCCGAGATATCTTCCGTCACTCTACGCTTATGATGTTAGAAGAAGCAAATGTAACCAGAACCCATGTTGATAACTACCTGAATGAACATTCATTCCACTGTAACCAGCTTCTTGAAATCAATAACATGGATCTCCTGCTTGACTTCGCAGCGATCGGTATGGGAATCGCCAGTGTTGTCCGGGAATTCTCTGAAAGCTACCTGAAAGATGGTCGCATCGTAGAAATTCCCCTTCCAACACCTATCCCAAAAAGAAGTGTCGGCTTCGCCTATTTGCAAAACCGACACCAGTCAAAAGCATTATGCACTTTTTTAGATTATTGTAAAATATCTTAATCTATTCTCTTACTTGAAGTAATCTACACCACTTTCAAAGATCTTCTGGTTCTGGTCACCATAGATATTGACTGCAACCGCACGACCGGTACGCTCTGAATGTCCCATCTTACCAAGTACACGACCATCCGGGCTTGTGATACCTTCGATCGCATAGTAAGAACCATTGACATTGTAGTACTCATCCATTGTCGGGTTACCATTCATATCAACATACTGTGTTGCAACCTGACCATTTGCAAACAGCTTCTCACACCATTCCTTGCTTGCAACAAATCTGCCCTCGCCATGTGAGATTGGAATTGTATATACGCCGCCAAGCTCAGCTTCCTTTAACCATGGGGACTTGTTTGTTACCACCTTGGTATAAACCATCTTGGACTGATGACGGCCGATGCTGTTGATCGTCAATGTAGGTGAATCATCTGTCTGTGGACGGATCTCACCGTAAGGGACCAGTCCGAGCTTGATCAGTGCCTGGAATCCGTTACAGATACCAAGTGCAAGACCATCTCTCTGCTGTAACAGCTTCATAACCTCATCTGCGATCTTCGCATTACGGAATGCTGTTGCGATGAACTTACCGGAACCATCCGGTTCATCACCTGCGGAGAATCCACCCGGGAACATGATGATCTGTGACTGGCTGATTGCCTTTGTAAATGCATCTACTGAATCACGGATGCCCTGTGCAGTCATGTTACGGAATACGATCGTCTCAACCTCTGCACCTGCACGTTCAAATGCCTTTGCAGAATCATATTCACAGTTTGTACCCGGGAATACAGGAATGAATACCTTTGGCTTTGCAACCTTATTCTTTGCTGTATATACGGTCTTTGCATCAAAGAGACCTGTCTCGATCTTCTTCTGTTCTACACCTGACTCTGTCGGGAATACCTTCTCCAGTGTCTTTGTCCATGCAGCAAGTGCTTCATCCATTGTAACTGTTACATCACCATAGGTAAATGCTGCACTGTCATTTACAGTACCGATCTTCTTAACCGGAATACCAAGTGTATTTACATTCTCCGGCTTCACTTCAAGGATGATTGAACCATAATCCTTGGAAACCAGTTCTCTCTTTGTAATACAGGTATCAATATCTACACCCAGTTTATTACCAAATGCCATCTTGCTGACAGCTTCGATCATACCACCAAATCCTACAGCGTAAGCAGATTCTACCTTGTCTGCAAGGATTGCCTGATGTAACAGATCGTACATGGCAAGTACATTCCGGTATACAGGGATATCATTTTCATCTTTTTCTATATCAAGCTTAACAAGCACATTGCCTGCTTTCTTAAGCTCCGGTGTAACCACGTCCATGTAGCTTGCAACATCAACTGCGAATGAAACAAGTGTCGGAGGAACATCGATATCATTGAAGGTTCCTGACATACTGTCTTTACCACCGATAGACGGAAGTCCAAGTCCGACCTGAACATCATATGCACCAAGCAGAGCTGCAAGTGGCTGACCCCATCTGTATGGATCTGTTCCGAGTCTCTTGAAATACTCCTGGAAAGTCAGACGGATCTTTGATACATCACCACCGGCTGCTGCGATCTTTGCTGCAGATGTAACAACTGCATATACGGAACCATGATATGGGCTCCAGCTTGACAGATATGGATCAAATCCATAACTCATCATTGTGATCGTATCGGTCTTACCCTTCATAACAGGAAGCTTTGCGATCATTGTCTGTGTCGGTGTAAGCTGATACTTTCCACCATATGGCATCGTTACTGTGCCTGCTCCGATCGAACTGTCGAACATCTCAACAAGCCCCTTCTGTGAGCAAACATTCAGATCTGACAATGTAGCGATCCATGCTTTCTTTACATCTTCCGGTTCTTTTACAGAATCGAAATAATTATCTGTCTTTGCAGGGATCTCTACCTTAACATCTGTTTCCTGATGTGCACCGTTTGTATCAAGGAATGCACGGGAGATATTTACGATCTCTTTTCCTCTCCATGTCAGAACCAGTCTTGGTTCTTCTGTTACTTCTGCTACAACAACGGCTTCCAGATTCTCTTCATCCGCATACTTAAGCATCGTATCTACATCCTTTGGATCTACTACGATAGCCATACGCTCCTGAGATTCTGAAATAGCAAGCTCTGTTCCATCCAGGCCTGCATATTTCTTTGGAACCTTGTCCAGATCTACAACCAGACCGGGAGCAAGTTCTCCGATCGCTACGGATACACCGCCGGCACCAAAGTCATTACATTTCTTTATGATAGAAGCAACTTCTTCTCTTCTGAACAGTCGCTGGATCTTTCTCTCTGTTGGAGGATTACCCTTCTGTACTTCTGCACCACAGGTCTCAAGAGACTGACTGTTATGTGCCTTGGATGATCCGGTTGCTCCACCACAACCGTCACGACCGGTACGTCCGCCGAGAAGGATGATCTTATCTCCCGGATCAGAATTCAGACGTTTTACCGCACGTCTTGGAGCTGCACCCATAACTGCTCCGATCTCCATTCTCTTTGCTACATAATCCGGATGATATATTTCATTTACAAGTCCTGTTGCAAGGCCGATCTGGTTACCATATGAGCTGTAACCTGCTGCTGCGGTCGTAACGATCTTTCTCTGTGGAAGCTTTCCAGGAAGAGTATCCTTTAAAGACTTTGTAGGATCTGCTGCTCCGGTTACTCGCATAGCCTGATATACATATCCTCTACCTGACAACGGATCACGGATCGCACCGCCAAGACAGGTAGCAGCACCACCAAACGGTTCGATCTCAGTTGGGTGGTTATGTGTCTCATTCTTGAAGAATACGAGCCATTCCTCTGTCTCACCGTCTACTTCTACAGGAACGATGATACTGCAGGCATTGATCTCATCGGATACTTCCATATCGTCTAATTTGCCTGCTGCCTTTAACTGCTTCATACCCATAAGGGCTATATCCATCAGACAGATGAACTTATCATCTCTGTCCTTGTACATTTCTTTCATCTCTGCCCGGTAAGCATCAAATGTCTTCTCAAGCATCTCCTTATAATCACCATCATCAAATTCAACATTTGTAAGCTCTGTTGAGAATGTGGTATGACGGCAATGATCAGACCAGTATGTATCCAGCACACGGATCTCTGTCATAGATGGATCACGCTTCTCTTCACCCTTGAAATACTTCTGGATATGAAGGAAATCCTTAAATGTCATCGCAAGTCCGAGGGAATCATATAACTCCTTTAACTTGTCCTCTGCCATATCCTTAAAGCCATCAAAGACAATAACATCGGCCGGTTCTTCATACTCGGTAACAAGTGTCTCAGGGATCTCCATACCACAGGCTCTGGAATCTACCGGGTTGATACAGTATTCCATAACTGCTTTTAACTGCTCATCCGTTACATTACCGGATAAAATATATGTTGTGGCTGTCTTTATGATAGGATCTTCATCTTCATTTAAAAGCTTAACACACTGTTCTGCTGAATCTGCTCTCTGATCGAACTGTCCCGGAAGGAACTCAACAGAAAATACCTTATCTGTATCTGCCATTGGAAGATTATCTCCCTCGTAGATCATATCGATCGGTGGCTCTGAAAATACTGTAACCAGTGCTTTTTTATATGTTTCTTCAGACAGATTCTCAATATCGTAACGAACCAGTACTCTTACATACTCGGCATCGATATTCAGATAGTTCTTGATCTCGTCATGAAGTTCCTTTGCCTTAACTGCATAGTCAGGCTTCTTTTCAACATAAACTCTCTTAACTGTGCTCATAAAAACCTCCATTTTTATCATATGTTTTTTCCCATATTCCGGGAATTCATATTATTACAAGCGTTTTACAACGCCTATGATACCACTTTTGAAATTCATTGAATAGCTTTTTTCAGCTTTTCTTTTCAAATTGTTGCTGTTTACCGAATAAACCTCAAAACAGCCATCTTTAATTGTGCAGTCTGCGGATAAGCTTGAATACCACTGAATTCTGATAGATCATCGGTGCATTCTGCGCATAGAAAATAATTCCATCTGTCGGTGCGTAAATATCGGCTGCGATCTCTCCGGTCATCGGATTTATAACATTTGCAATAACATTTCCCCGAACCACTTCATCTCCCGGACTTACAAACCGCTTTAAAAAACCACCGGATTTATCCGACTTGACAGACAGCAGCTCCTCCTCATCAAGAACAGTCGATATATAACCCGCATGACAGTTGTACCGGATGATTCCCATTCTGGTCAGGAATCGGAGTACCGCCGAAACCGCATGTGACGCACTCTCACTGTCAATCTTCTCCGTCACACCGGAATATACAGAAAACGCCTCTGTTCCTCCGATCTGCCAGTTATAATTTAAAGTTGCCTTATCATATGCCCTCGGTTCTGCTGTCAGAACATAAGGAAGACCGAACAGATTGGCCAGACTGGTACTCTGCTTTCCCGTCTCCATCATTCTGACATGCGGGATAAATTCTCCATCCATATAAAAGCTTGCAAACTGTATTCCATACGCATAATCTTTTACTTGATCCATAACCGCTGCCGCTATTCTGCTGGTCGCCTGTCCCTCCGGATTTCCCGGAAAAGCACGGTTCACATCAGAATTATCAGAGATCCAGTATTTTTTACCGACATTAAAGGAACTGTAATTTAAAGATGGGATCAACAGTATCTGTTTTCCCGATACGATTGCTCCTCTTGTCTCAAGTTCGCTTAATTTTTTCGACAGCAGGGAACAGATATATAACTGCTGGAATTCATTTCCGCGCATAGCTCCCATGATACATGCTGCCTTTTCTCCTGTTCCGAAGCTGAAGCCTTTAATGGAATATTCTCCACGATAGGCGGTGTTCATCGTATATATGATCTCTTTACGCATTATTTGTCACACCTCCAAATATTCTGGCAACCAGCGAGCCTTCCTCGATCACCGGATAAGCGCGAAGTGAGAATACCACGCCTCTTCTTGGTGACAGGATCGTCTCTTCGACAGAACCGGTCAGTACATTTACGATCTGTCCGATCACATCTCCCTTTTCGACTACGCCTGAGTGCTTTACCTTTGGTATAAAGATACCACTGCTCTCCGCATTCACAAAAGAAACATCCGTATCTCGGGCAATCTTCGGCATATGTGTATTATATGCGCAGCCGTCCCAGATCCCCATATATTCCATCAATGAAAATAATCCTTCAACGATCTGATCCGCATAGTCATAATCGATCATAAGTGCAACACCTGATTCTACGACCATACTCTTTACTCCGATCTCATTTAACGAATATGCAAGGCTTCCTTCCATAACGGTAGAGGATGGATGCACCCATACAACATCCGTATTCATTCTGGCTGCATACGGAAGAATATCATCGGCAATGTCCGAATTCACCCGTACCTGTGGCAATTCTTTCAAATATACGCTGCTGGAATGCAGATCGACACAGATATCCGATCCTTTAATATCCTGCAGCACAAGTGCCGCCGTATATTCTCCGACCGTTCCTTCCGTCGAACCCGGAAATAATGTATTCATATCAATATCAAACACCGGTACATCCCTTACCTGTGCTTCCAATCCCATAGGATTGATAAACGGATACACATCCACAATTCCTTTTAATTTGTCAAAATCCTTTTTGATCCGGCGGATCACCTCATAACAGATATACTGTCCTGCTACTTCATCTCCATGAACACCGGAAACAATACTCAATCGTTTTTCTTTTCCTGTGGCAAAATCAGGTGCAAGATGATTCTTTTTTACCCGCATTACCTCATCGATCAGCATATCTGCTGATGCTACTGTTTCTATCATACCTTCATCCTTGTCCTTCTATTTTAAATACTCCTTCTGCAAATCGGAGCATTCTTTTCCTACGCAGTAAAAGACAGGGCACCCAAGTGCCCTGTCTGCATATTGCTATTATGTTCAGCACCTTATCTATTATACACATTTCTCACTTCATACGTCAATAAACAAGAGGCTGATTTTGGGTTAATTAAGCTCTTTTCCGATACTCGATCCGAAGCTTATCCGCGATCAAAGCGATAAATTCCGAATTGGTAGGTTTGCCCTTTCCCGCATTTACCGTATATCCGAAAATATCGTTGATCACATCAATCTGTCCACGATTCCATGCAACCTCGATTGCATGTCTGATCGCACGTTCTACGCTGGATGATGTGGTCTTATACTTCTTTGCAATACTCGGATACAACAGTTTCGTAATGTAATTCAACA
The DNA here is from genome assembly GCF_009874105.1 of Clostridium sp. BIOML-A1. Lineage (NCBI taxonomy): Bacteria > Bacillati > Bacillota > Clostridia > Eubacteriales > Clostridiaceae > Clostridium > Clostridium sp. BIOML-A1. Next base: position 77,864 of record NZ_WWTL01000004.1, read on the forward strand.
TATTAACATCATTTACCGCCATTATGATTCCTTCCCGGATATACTGATACCCTTTGATGTTGGCGGGAATCCCGATATCTCTTATGATATCTGTTACATCACTCTCGATGTTATTCGCCACATTATCGGTCATACTTTTATTCGGGATGCAGATCAGATCATTGGACATCTCAGCAAGTATCTCCTGTTTTCTTTCATGCATCTGTTTTAACCTGGCAACAAGCTGATCTGAATTATAAGGCTTCAGAACATAGAATGAAGCGCCCAGATCAAATGCACAACGGATCAGTCTCTGTGAGCCCACGGAAGTAATTACCACAAACAACGTTTCAGGACAATCCCCCGAATCCCGAATCGTTTCCATTACTCCGAGTCCATCCATTACCGGCAGGCAGATGTCTAGCAGCACCACATCCGGCTGATACTTCCTGATCGACTCAATTGCACTTTCTCCATCTGTTACTTTGTCGACAATTTTAATGTCAACTCTTGATGTATTTGCGAGCAGCTGTTTTGCAACCACCTCACAATCTCCATCTGCGATGATTATACTTATACCCTGATTGTTCATCTTCAATCCCCCTTAATTCTATTTTTTTTTGAAAAATCGACTGTTTTCTAAGTATATTTGTCAAAATCCAATTTGTAAAGAACTTCTCAGGTTTACCTCATGTACCCCTGAGAAGTGAAATTTGCGCCATTTTTCGACATTTGTCGACAAATAGTAACGCAACCCGATATTTTAGGAAATACTTTTTAAGGTATACTCCGGTTTTCGAATCAACTGACGATTATCCAGACGAATCTTATCTGCAATCAGTGCAATAAATTCCGAATTTGTAGGCTTCCCTTTGCCTGCATTGATCGTATATCCGAACAGGTCGTTGATCGTATCCATACTGCCTCTGCCCCATGCAACTTCGATCGCATGGCGGATAGCTCTCTCTACCCGCGATGAGGTTGTCCCATACTCCTCTGCAATCGATGGGTATAACTGTTTTGTAATGGAATTCAATATATCCATATCTTGAACAGCCATTAATATAGCACTCCGAAGATACTGATATCCTTTTATATGAGCAGGAACACCGATCTCATGAATAATATCTGTTACGACTGCTTCTAAAACCGTGCTGTCATTCTCCGGCTCTACCATATTCTGATAATTGTCATTTCGTTTTGCTTTCATAACATCGTCAATTACTTCCCTGACTTTTCTGTCATCATATGGCAGATCGAGAAGCCTTAATATCAGACGATCAGCGATCTTATAGTAAATAAAATCCAGATATTGTTTATGTGTCTTTGAGCCGCATAAAATAAATTTTACATTTTTCAGATTTTTATTATGTATTACTGATTCTGCTATCTCAAGTACATCTTTTCCCGGTAAGACTTCATCTAAAATGACAATATCCGGATTCTTTTCGGCAATTCCCCTGACAGCATCTTGTCCGTTGTCACATATCCCCACCAATTCATACGTTGCAACTGACTGTATAATATCCCTTAACTGTTCGATTTCTCTTTTGTCGCGCTTTACCATCATTATTTTTACATAATTCATAATGTCCCTCCTGATCTTCTGCCTTGGACAACATTATAGTACCTTGGTTCTGCCTTTGGAATATCCTACTCTCCGCAAGTTGCGACAGCTTTTCGCCTCTACGGAGTAATTCTGTATGATCTCGACATAATCTAAGATGAAACGCGGGGAATTATGTCTAAATCCGAACAAAAATAAACCAACCCTGCAGCCTGTATATATTTACTACGCAAAACGCTTGCGCTCGATTCTCACGCAACGGTACTAAGTTCGACGTAAATACGTCTCACTAAGGACCGGCGATCGAATAGGTTTGCTTCGTAAAATATACAGGCTGCAAGGGTTGGTTTATTTTTGTTCGAATCAATAAAGTTCTTTGTATATCTTATAGACCCTGTCACGATCAAGCTCTACGAAATTATTCGCCATCAGACGCCCCTGATTCGTCATTACAGAATCTGTGAATTCGACAAGATCCTCTTTTGTTACTCCATACTCATGTAAAGCCTTCTTCGGAATCAGGATATTTAACAAATCCTCCAGAGACTCATAGACATTTTCAACATCACAGCCAAGAATATCTGCTATAAAAGAATTAAGCTTCGCGATCTCCCCATCCTGTTTGATCTCCATATAGTTCTTCATAACTCCTGTAAACATGGCATAATTAGATTCTCCGTGTGCCACATGATAGGTTGCTCCAAGCGGATAGCTTAAGGCATGTACTGCTGCGCATCCCGCATTTCCAAATGCAATACCGGCGTAGTTAGAAGCTACAAGGAAACGATCTAATAACGGAATTCTTGCATCCGGACCCTTATCACGAATCTCCATATAACCATGAAGGATCATATCAATAGCCTTATAACCGAACATTCTGGTATATTCATTGCCCTTTGGTGATAAGCTTGATTCAACCGCATGTACCAAGGCATCGATCGAGCTGGTTGCAAAGAAACGGAACGGCAGTCCTGTCAACAGCTCCGGTATCAAAACAGCCGAATCTCCATACATTTCATCAACCGCAAGACCTTTTTTAGTTCCACGACTGTTTAATGCCAGAATGGCTATATTCGTCACTTCAGACCCGGTTCCACAGGTAGTTGGAACCAGCACCAGCTCTTTGTCCTTTTCTATCGGAAGTTTACCATCATAAAGGTCTAAGATCGGTGACACATACTTTAATGCAAACAGCTTGGAGATATCAATAACTGTTCCTCCGCCGATCGCGATAATACGCTTATGCTCCCCCTTAATATCCTTATAGATTGCTTCTGCCATATCGTCAGACGGTTCACCGGCTCCGTATTTTTCCTGATAAATAACATCACATTCCAGATTTAACTTCCCGAAGAATGGCTCATAGATATATTCGTTTGTGATAACAAGATCACCTTTTTCGATATGAAATTCTTCTGCAAATTTCTTACATGTATCATACTTGTAAATCGTTGGTTTAATCATTAGCTGTTTCATGCGTGTCCTCCATTCGTCTTCTTATTATTTTTGTATCACAATTTAGTGCTCACATTGTACCACTTTAGAATGAAATTACAATTACCCAAAAAGAGCATCTTTTTCAGATTTATGTCAACCTGAAAAAGATGCTCTGTCATATTTTTATTGCTGTTAACCCGGATAAACGCATTAATTCTCGTCATCATCAAATGCCTGAATATATCCTAATGTCTCATTATTTCGATCCATGGAATACGAAGGATCAATAACTGCCTGAATGAAATCCGCACCGCCTGATTCGATCGGAACCACATGCAGTCCCAGCCGTTCTTCTACCTGATCCACCGTCATATCATCTAAAAATACCTTTTCTCCCATACGAAGCATATTCGACGGAATAAGCAAGGCTTCTCCAAGATCAACACCTGCGTCCTGTATCTCCTTTAACTGTGTTGTCAGATCGATACCGGTGATCAGTCCTGAAACAGTGATCGTTTCTCCAAAAAAATCATTTCTGATACAATACACCCGGATCGTAAGTCCCGGGAACGCCTCCATCAGACGATTTGCAAAATTATCGATCGTACTGTAGGTCAATTTACCGGTTGCCATACAGACCGTTCGATGAAAAGTCTCCCTCCTGACCTGATAATCAGGTGCATCCAGCATCTCCCGATATGCTTCATCAAATTCTTCTAAGAATAAGCGCATCATTCCGACACCGTTTTCCAGCTGGATATACCCATCATATCGTTCCGCCTCCGGGAAATCCCTCCCGGCCGTTATATACCATTCGTCACTTGCATGGATAAAATGAAGCGAATATTGCTCATAAAATTTTTTCTGATAACTCTCGATCAGATCAATGACCTGTCCCGCTTCTTCTTTCGTAAATAATTCTAACGGATACAGCCCCTGTCTGTATTTCGTAAGTCCTGCCGGAACAACAGATACACTGCGCATGAAAGGCAGATATTTCCCCAGATCCCTGATACTCCGTTCAAGCTCCGTTCCATCATTTACATGCTTACAGAGAACGATCTGGCCATTCATCTCTACATGTCCTTCAAACAGACGATCCAGATATTTTAACCGGTCGCCTGCAAAACGATTATGCAGCATCTTACACCGCAGATCAGGATTGGTCGTCTGAATAGATATGTTGATCGGTGCAAGCTGCATCTTTATAATACGGTCAACATCCTCATCTGTCATATTTGTCAGTGTGATATAATTTCCCTGTAAAAAGGACAGACGGGAATCATCGTCTTTAAAATAAAGTGTCTCCCTCATTCCCGGAGGCATCTGATCAATAAAACAAAACATGCATTTATTGGTGCAGGATCGATAATCGCTCATAAGACCATTTTCAAATTCCACACCCAGATCATCATCATAATCCTTTTCAATCTCAAGCAGCCATTCTTCTCCATAGGATTTACGAATCAGAACCTCTATATATTCATCTTTTATCATGTATCGATAATCGAATACATCTTTTATCTCTTTATCATTTATTGCAAGCAGATAATCTCCCGTTTCAATCTCCATTTCTTCCGCTATGGAGCCGGGATAGACTACAGTAATTAAATGCTCATTTTTTTTCAACGTAGTTCCTCACTCATATTCTGCTTATTCTACGCTCTCAACAGCCGCTTCCGTAGGTGCTTCCGTCGGTGCCTCCGTTGGCTTCTCTGTAGGGGCTTCCGTCGGTGCCTCTGTAGGTGCTTCCGTCGGTGCCTCCGTTGGTTTCTCAGTAGGCTTCTCTGTAGGGGCTTCCGTCGGTGCCTCTGTAGGTGCCTCCGTTGGCTTCTCTGTAGGTGCTTCCGTCGGCTTCTCTGTAGGTTTCTCAGTTGTTACTTCTTCTGTTGTTGATGCTGTCGTAGGAGCCTCAGTCGGATTCTCTGTTCTCTGGCTCTCTGTTGAGGTGGTCGAAGGCTCATATGTTCTATTCTCTGTCGTTGCCTCAGCTGTCGTGCTTGTCCGGTCATCATTTACATTTGTAGTAGGAAGCGGGGCTTCCGTTACTACATTCTCTTCCGTATCTTCTTCTGCCTCTGCTTCCGTGACCGAAGCTGCTTTCTGCGCCTTTTCATACTTTTTCTTATTATTATGGAAGAACACTCCGAAAAAAGTATATTCACAAACGATCAATACACCAAGTACAACGACCGCAATATGAATAGCACGAATTCTTTTCGCTTTTTTATCATTCAAATCAGAATCGTCTTCTTCGGCTTCTTCGTTTTCTTCGTATTCTTCTGTTTCGTCTTCCTCTGAAGCTTCCGGATCATCTTCGGAATCATATATCTCATCCTCCGAATCATCCAATACTTCAGAAATATCCAAATCATCCTGAAATGGATCCAGTAATTCCTGATCTTTATCCATAAAATCCTCCGAAATCATTACAATTTTTCATAAGTTTTTTAATTTTTTTATACATTTCTTTTACAAACATGTATAGTATAATACACCTCTCAAATTCTGTAAAACCATTTTGTTAAAAATTATAAATCTTTTACAATTTTCACATTTTAGATACAATTTTCATGATATAACCGGTCAGGTACGAAGTCTGTCAAATGTATTATAGATATTCAATATTCCATATCCCCATTCACGATTTGGATATTCTCTCGCATAGACATACCCGCTTCCCTCATGTACGATATTCTCGATCGGAGCCTGATCCGTTCCCGGTCGTATCGTTCCACGTATAAAATAATTCCTGATCTGGTTTCCATTAATAAAACGTGTAATATCACGATCTCTTACCCATTGCAGGATCAATGCTGCACAACCGGCACAATGGGCTGCTGCAACCGAAGTCCCGGATCTTCGTACAAATGTGCGTGCTTTTCCCGGTCCATAGACATCCACTCCCGGTGCGACAAAATCAGGCTTGATATCATCTGCTGCCGTATATCCCCTGCTGCCATTCAAATAAAGACTGTTTGAATAATGATCATAGGCACATACGCACATAGGAATAACTGCCGTCGCAGGATTCGTAAGTGTAGTTTCCGGTGATGGACTTACAAATCTGGTATTCTCCGATAAAAATCGTGTGATCGGCAACCATGCATGAAAAGATTTATCGGTATCTCCCACACCATAGACACGTATTCTCCACAGACCGTTCGGCGGATCAAAGAAGCGCATCATGATCAGATCTTCTCCCGACTGATCCTCGACCAGAAAATAATCAACATAGATGATACCTCCACCAAAGATCGGACGTATTGTCTCACTTTTATCAAATCGGGGTGGAATCTGGCTCACATATTCCCCACCCGGAATCTCAAAAGCAACTGAATATATATTAGGAACCGCTCCCCATATCTCAAGGGTAAAGCTGTCATTCCCGGTTACATTGATCTCCATCTCCGTATATAACCGATCTCTCGGTATCATACCATGAAAATGATGCCCTGCGATGCCCTCATTTCCTCCCGCAACAGACACTGCAATTCCGGTCATAATACCAACATTTGCAATCAGGGATTCCAATGCCGATGCTCCTGTATGACTTCCACTGTTCGAACCGACTCCAACCAGTATCGACAGATATTTCTGTTCTATGCTTGCCTGTCTGCATAAAAAAGAGATGCCCATCATAATATCATTTTCCTGATAGGCATCTACATCTTCCGGTACACCATAGAGCCCTCTGAGATTCTGTTTTGCCTGTTTTAATTTGACAATTACAAAATCTGCCTCCGGTGCGACTCCTGTAAAATCATCGGTCTTTCCTCCGGCCGCTATTCCGGCAAGAAAAGTTCCATGTCCGTTCTCATCCTGCAGAACAGAAGTACCATTTCGGATCGCTTCATTTATCTCATCTCCGGTATACACGGTTCCATATCCGGGAAACTCTCCGGTCTGTTCTCCTCCCGGCACGGACTGATCCCATGCAGCAAGAATCCTCGTCTGACCTACCGCATTCTGAAACAACGGGTTCTGTATATCAATTCCGGTATCTATGATTCCGATAATGATATTCTTACCTGTCAATCCCAAAATATTCTCCTGCTGTACATTCACTGCTCCAACAGCCTCTACGCTGCTGGTATCCATCAATCCGTATAACTTGGGAAACAATGTATATTCCAGTCTGGAAAAACTCTCCATATAATCATCCGGTTTCGGACGGTATAACACGGCAAACCGCTCATCTATAAAATTAACACATCCTGTATCTTTATAAATATCCAGAACCGTTTCGGTTTCTCCATTGTATTCAATCAGATAGTCCACATAATCTTCCCGGTAAGCAACATCATCGCATATCATATTTTAGATCCTTTTTCCCTTTATAATAAACATATTCCGAAAAAGGCAAAAATATATTTCCTAGATCACATTTCCCTGTAATTTCTTATCGATCTGCTTCTTTAATATGTCATACTGACATGGTCCGGTCTCTAAAATGATCGTATTGAACTCTTTTACATCAAATGCATCACCGAGCTTCTCCTCAGCATAATCCCGCAGTTCCTTCAACTCATAATATCCGGTTGAATAGCTCTGGTATACCGCAGGATCCCCCACTAATGTATAGTAAAGCTCATCTGCACTACCGGCATCCATGCCCTGTTCCGTCAGGTACTGCTTCGTCTCATCCAATGACCATCCCTCGTAATTAACTCCGAGGTCAATTCTTCCCATGATCAGATAACTCATCTCATCATTCAATTTATACAGATCTGCAATGGCATCTCCATATGACTCTTCTTCATACTGATAATAGTACAGGGAATCATAACATGCATACATCGCCCAGCCCTCTTTATAACCAAGAAAACTCATAAGGGTTCTTACCGGTTCCGGATCTGTAGACATATAATATGCATTCTGAAGCATATGTCCCGGATACCCTTCATGTGCCAGAGTTGTCCACATACCATCTGTATGCATGCCATTGTAACGGATCAGATTGTTATCCGGATCATCAATAGCAGGTGCCATATAATAAGCTAATACATCGTCCATGATTGTTTCCAGACTCTTATCAAGCGGCTCTGCCTGATAATGTATGGTTCCGATATCCGGATAGTTCTCCGATGCGTCCTCCATCATCCGATCGATCATATCAGAAGCAGACATCTCATTTGTAGCTGCAAAGATATCATCATAATTGGATGCAAAATATTCATAAGCATCTTTATTCATGAAATACACCTGATAAATATCTGTCATCAGGTTCTTAAGCTCATTATCTAACATATCGATCACTTCATCCGCACTCTTTGAAGTCCCTGCATATGTCTTCAGCAGATATTCATAATACTCTTTACCCCCTTCATAGTTACAGATCCCCATCCGGTTCTTTCCTGTTCCCTTCAGGTCTGTAAATACAGTTATGATATTCTCAAAAGCAGGAATAAGAGAATTCTGAACAGCCTCTTTGTTCTGCTCTTTGAATTCCGTCTTTTCCTCATCAGACAGAAAATCAAGTCGATCCATATTATCGTTAAATACGGTCACCATAAAATGATCATCTTTATTCTCTATAAAAGTCTGACATTGATTGATTACCTTCTGACAGACTTCATCACTCATAAAATATCCTTTCTCAGATTTTTCTTTTTCAAAATCCAGATATTCCTGAAAATACTCCGGGATCTGCCCCAGTAATTCTATATATCGTTCAACATCACCCTTATCATCAAACCGATAGTCGGTAAACATCGAAGCAATATTCGCCTGAAGTCCTCTCATCGGAGAAAACGGTTCATACAGATATACATTATCATATACACCTGCTGCAACGTCAAAATACTCATCAAGCACATCGTATGTCAGCTTCTGGTCTTCTGTCAGACATGCTCTGTCAATTTTCTCCAGTTCATCTACCCACTTATCAAATTCCGCCTTATCTTCCTTGATTCCTTCTTCGGTCATGCCCGGGTCACCGAGTGTCACCTCCGGCTCCTCGATTCCATAATCTGCACCATTTTTTATAGAATAGTTATAGGTCATTGTATCTTCTGTAACAGCATCTTTAAAATAATCATCCAGATACTGTTCAAATTCCTTCTGCACCTTCTCTGCATTCTCTGAGAAAACTTCCTGTTCCTCCTCAGTTGTTACAGTCTCGGTTGTTCTATCTGTTCCCTGACCGTCCGAGAGATGCTTACGCTCTCCGCTGTCTTCTCCACAAGCAGAAAGTGCCAACGTCATTGATACACATAAAGCAGCTGCCAGAATCTGCCTGCGGCATCTGAGCATTTTTTTCTTAAACATACCTTTCTCCTTTTCAAACCTTTCCCTTTATCTTACCCAAAGATACGCCATTCTATTTATTTTCTGTTGCACAGGCTTCGATCTGCAACGGTTCTACACCACGCAGCTCAATGATCGGGCTGCCTTTACCATTTACATAATCACCTGTTATGATCACACGCCCGATGCTGTCATCTCTCGGGATCTGATACATGATATCTAACATAAATTCTTCAATGATCGCCCGGAGTGCTCTTGCTCCTGTATTCTTCTTCATTGCCTTTTCCGCAATTGCTTCATATGCCGAATCATCAAACTGAAGATCAACTTCATCGAGAGCCAGCAGCTTCTTATACTGCTTTAAGATCGCATTTTTCGGTTCTTTTAAGATTTTAATATACATGTCCTTATCCAATGCATCCAAGGTGAACAGAACCGGAAGTCGTCCGAGGAACTCAGGTATCATACCAAATTCACGGAGATCCTCATTTGTCACCTGTTTTAAGATATTAGGATCCTTATCATACTTGTCCTTTAAGTCTGCACGAAAACCGATCGAGGACTGCTTATTCAATCTTGCTTTAATAATATCTTCGATCGCCGGGAACGCACCTCCACAGATAAATAAAATATTCTTTGTATTCATCGTCGTCATCGGAACCATTGCGTTCTTACTTCCCGAACCTACCGGAACCTCAATCTCTGCTCCTTCTAAGATCTTCAGCAAGCCCTGCTGAACGGATTCTCCGCTTACATCACGGCTGTTACTGTTCTGCTTCTTTGCAATCTTATCAATCTCATCGATGAACACAATTCCCTTTTCAGCCTTTTCTACATCATTATCTGCTGCCGCAAGGAGCTTGGACAGTACACTTTCTACATCATCACCGATATAACCTGCCTCTGTAAGCGTCGTTGCATCCGTAATCGCAAGTGGTACATTTAACAGCTTCGCGATCGTTTTTACGATATAGGTCTTTCCACAACCGGTAGGTCCCACCATCAGCATATTGGACTTTTCAATCTCGATGTCGTCCATAGAATCTGTAAGCACCCGTTTGTAATGGTTATATACCGCAACAGACATTACCTTCTTGGCATATTCCTGACCGATTACATATTCATCTAACATTGCCTTGATCTTATGCGGTGCAGGTATGGTCGCAAGTGACAATTCTACCTCTTTTTTCTTTGGCTTTTCTGTTTTTTTCTTAACCTTCTGCTTTTGCGGAATATCCGTTTGTCCCATAAATCTGGAAAGATCAATATTCCCAAAATTCGGCATATTCGAAAGATCCAGGAACTGCATTCCCCCGAATCCGTTATTATTCATTGTATCCATGGTTTTCTGCATACAATCTGCACAGATATGTATATTACCCGGCATATCGATCATCTTACCGGCCACGCTCTCCGGTCTCCTGCACAGATAACAGTATTTCTCGTATTCATCCTCATGCTTTTCTTCTGTTTTATGATCATCAGACATGGTCTGACCGGTCAGTTCTTTATTCTCATCATCATTTCTATAATCAGACATTTTTATCCTCCACACTTTCGTTTTCTGCCTAAAAAAGCTATCTATATTACATCATATAACTTTGCTACATGATACCACAGATTCCACCTATATGAAAACAGTATTATTTCCGGTAAAGCAGTTAAATTTTTCTAAATAAATTTCATATCATCCGCATCTGTTAATTTAATTAAGTGTAATTGCTCTTATATCTCTTTGTTCCTCTGCTTTTTCTTCAGATAATATACAAAAACTTTCATTATGCCCTACCTGTAGAAATGAAAAAAAGAATATGGTATCATATTCTCAGTTACAAGTATAGAATGGAGGGTTATATATATGAAGAAATTATCAATTATTGTCCGTTCTGAAAAACTGGATGATGTAAAAGCCATTCTGGACGAATGCGGGTCAACCGGTGCTACAGTATCAAATATTATGGGATATGGAAATCAGAAGGGTTATAAAACAACATACCGCGGAAGTGAATATGTGGTCAATCTGATCCCGAAGATCAAGATTGAAACCATCGTCAAGGATGATGTTGCGGACAACATCATCTTTAAGGTATGTGAAAAGATCTCAACCGGAAAAGTAGGCGATGGCAAGATCTTCGTCTATGACGTTGCCGACGTCATCCGTATCCGTACCGGGGAACACGGTGACACCGCCTTATAAAATCTATCCGGCATACAAACAAATCCGCTGTACTATGCCACACTGTTATGAAGCAAACCTTGTCCGAGGCCGGTACTTAAGTTGCGTCTTTTGCAACTTTATGTACCGCTGCACGAGGACTAGAACGGAAGTGTTTTGCGGAATAACAGATGTGGTATAGCACAGCGGATTTGTTTGTAGTCAATTATTATAACCCGCGGGCTTTGCGGACACAGGCTTTCATTGCTTCGATCACGGAGGAACGGAAGCCTTTTTCTTCTAATACGCGGACAGCTTCCATTGTCGTTCCACCCGGGGAGCAGACCTGATCCTTTAATTCACCAGGATGCTTTCCTGTCTCAAGTACCATCTTTGCGCTTCCAAGAACAGACTGTGCCGCGAACTTATATGCCTGCGCTCTTGGCATTCCATCTGCTACTGCCCCGTCTGCCATTGCTTCTATAAGAATATAGATATATGCAGGAGAGCTTCCGCTGACGGATACACAGACATCCATAAGGTTCTCCGGTATCGTCTCTACTTCACCAAAGCTTCCAAGGATCTGAAGAACTGTTGCATAATCTTCATCGGTAACATATTCATTCCGACATGCACCTGTCATGCCCTCGCCTACCAACGCCGGTGTATTCGGCATCGTCCGTACCAGCTTCACATTCTTACCAAAACAATCCTGTAACCATGCAAGAGTCTTGCCGGGTGCGATACTGATAATAATCTGGTTATCGCTTACTGTATCTTTGATCTGTTCGATCACTTCCTGATAATACTGTGGTTTTACCGCCAAAACAACGATATCACTGTTCTTAACGACTTCCGAATTATCCAGCGATACCTTAATGCCCAGTTCTCGCTGAACTCGTTCCAATGTTGTCTTTGTCTTTGCCGAAGCCATGATATTCTCTTCTTCAATAATCTGCTTCTTAATAATTCCTTTTATGATAGCTGTCGCCATATTGCCACATCCGACAAAACCGATCTTCATATGCATATTCTTCCTTTCCTTTTATACAGAAAAAGCAGCATCCTTATGTTAAGAACGCTGCCCTTCAAACTATTTATAGATTAAAGACTGTAAGAACCTGATTCTCCATCAGCTGTATAGTATACCATACCTGTTTCTGGCTGGTAATATACGTTCAATTCCTTAACTGCCTTATTGCCAAGTGCTTCTTTTGCTTTTGCTACAATGTCAGAAACATTGATCTGACCATTGTTATATTCAATGAAAACTGTCTCAGTTGTCTTAACTGCTGCCGGTTTCTTTGCTGCAGGCTTTTTAGCTGCAGGCTTCTTTTCTTCGGCTTTAACTTCTGTTTTTGCCGGTTCAGCTTTAGTTGCTACGGTCTTAGCTGCCGGTGCTTTCTTTGTTGCCGGCTTCTTTTCTTCTTTCACTTCTGCCTTAACCGGCTCAGCCTTTACTGCTGCCTTTGCTTCCTTAGCAGCTTCTGCCTTCTTTGCTGCCTCAGCCTTTGCCATAACTCCTGCTACGGTTGCCTTTGCTGTTACAACTTTCTTTGCATCTTCAGTCTTCTTTGTAGCCATAATTAAAACCCTCCGTTTTAAATCTTATTCTATCATTTTACGTACGCCTAATTTTATTTATGTATATCTTACTCAAGCTAGATTTGATATTACTCCATTTTCCGTGTTTTTTCAATATAGGTGCCTGTTTTTCTACGTTTTGTCTCACATCATGTGTTTTTTTCAAAAATACAAAGTCATATTAAACAATAAAAGCTACCGAATTTTATGAACTTTGGTAGCTTTTATGGTCGTTTTATACAATTTGTATAATTAATTAGTGAGAATTTTGACTATTTCGTTTAATTTCATACTATTGGAGCCTTTTAATAATACAATATCCTCCGGCTTCATGATTGCCATGAGATACAACGCAACCTCTTCATTATCCATAAAGGAGAAGGTCTTTGCATATTTTGTATCACATTCATCTAAAGCTTTCTTGATATCAAGTGCTTTTTCTCCAACCACGATCACTTCATCAATCTTCTTATCTCTAAGATATTCCCCGATCTGTCTGTGATAAGATACACTGTCATCTCCGAGTTCATTCATGTCGGCAAGGACTGCATATTTTTTCCCTTTACAATCCAGATCACAGAGTACATCAATGCTTGCCTTCATCGAATCCGGGCTTGCATTATAAGTATCATCAAGGATCGTATATCGATTCTCCATACGAATGATCCGCTGTCTCTGTCCTTCAAAATGTTCGAAAGCCTTTGCGGCTGTTGCCATCGGAATCCCGAGCTGATATGCAACTGCGATTCCCGCCAGTGCATTCCTTACATTATGTTTTCCCAGTACATCCATAACAACATGAACTGTCTCGCCATTATGCGTACAGTCGAACTCCATACCCTGCTCTCCGCATTGTACATCGGATCCCTGAAAATCACAGACCTCATCGATACCGAAAGTAAGTGTCTGACATGACATATCATCTTTTATCTCCCGCAGTAACGGATCATCACCGTTTAACAGCAATAAGCCATTCTCCTTCATATGATTCACAATAGAAAGCTTCTCGTCTCTGATGTTCTCCTGCGTCTTCATAAATTCTATATGTGCAACACCGATCATTGTCACTACACAGATTGATGGTCTTACGATATCAGATAATATCTCCATCTGTCCCGGTTCACTGATACCCATCTCGATCACCGCTGCATCATATCCGTCTGTCATTCTGGAAAGCGTCATTGGTACACCGATCTGAGAATTCTCATTTCCATTTGTCTGAAAACAATGTCTGCCTGTGCCGACAGCCGCTGCGATCATCTCTCTGGTCGTTGTCTTTCCCACACTTCCGGTCACTCCGATATATGGAATATCATATCGACCGCGGATATCTTTTCCAATCGCCTGAAGCGCTTTCATCGTGTCATCAACACGGATAAATGGTTTCTCCGAAATAACGACATTATCATGCTCTGATGTCAGAGTTGCCGAAGCTCTCTCCATCGCTGGCTCAATAAAACGATGTCCGTCAACTTTATTACCCAACAGAGGAATAAATAAATCTCCCGCCTGTGCTTTTCTTGAATCAATACACAGACCTGTAATCGGTGTATCTTCATCGCCACAGAGCAGGAACCCTCCTGTTGCATTCACAATATCTTTTACTGTAATATTTTTCATTTCCCCTATCTGCCTTTCCAGAACAGTTTCATATTTCATATAAAAGCATGCACTGCATGCAGGCCAGTAGAAAAAGCCTGCGTCCATTTTATCACATATATATGCGAATTTCCAGTATTCTTGTGTACATATTCCCATTTTGAAGAAAGATTAAGGTTCTTCCTCTCTTTTCCAGAAATTCTCCACCTTCTGAGCAAGCCGGTCAAAATTTCCAAATACCGCATCCTGCCATTCCACCGGAAATAACGAGTTATATTCCCCGGTGCCAAATCGTTCGTCCAATAACAGGATCACTCCGGTATCATCTTCTGTCCGGATCACCCGCCCGGCTGACTGGAATACCTTATTAATACCCGGATACAGATACGCATATTTAAAACCGTCAACAGACGAATCCGCATTTGTATCCGTCCTCTTTCCGGTATTGAAATAATCCATCATGATCTTTCTCTCATTGCACACCTGCGGAAGTCCCGGTCCTACTACAACCGATCCGATCAATCTGTCCCCGGTCAGATCGATTCCCTCAGAGAATATACCACCCATGATACAAAAGGCGACTACATTCTTTTGTGATGAGAAATGCTCCAGGAATGCTTCTCTGTCTGCCTCTTTCATATTCTGTTCCTGACACAGCAGTTCCATAACAGAACAATCTTCAGCCGTCATCTGCTCATAGACCTCCCGAAGCATCTTATAGGATGGCAGAAATACCATATAATTGCCGGGATGTACTTTAAACAGATGTCTGATATACTCTGCCACACGTTTATACTCCTTTACCGAACGTCTGGTATATTTCGTAGATACATCCACGCCGACCATGATCTGTCGTTTCTTCTGATCAAACGGAGAAGGAATATAGATAGCCTGATCGGTATCCGTATCGGACAGCATCTCCATGTAATACTTTACCGGCAGGATCGTTGCCGAAAAGAAAACAGTCGATACCCCCTTATCCAGGCAAAGCTTCAGATTATTCGCCGGATGGACGCAATATAACCGCACCATAAATCTGCCATCCGAAGTAAGCTCATCATAGATCACATAGCTTTCATCGATCAGATCCGCAATATTTAAAAATGTCGTAAGTGCAAAATAAAACTCCAGTATCTCCTTACGTTCCGGGATCTGTTTGTAATCTTCTAAAAATGTCTCCATCGTCGTATGAAGCTGCAGCAGCTTCAGATACAGAACCCCGATATCATTTAGAATCTGATATCCATGCTCCGGGCATCGCTTCTTCAATTCCAGAAGCTCCCGGTTGCAGGATTCCAGACCTCGAACAAGCTTCTTACTATATGGCTTTACAAGTTTTTTCACTGCAAGGAAATCTTCTTTATACAAAGTCGCACTGTACATGGATGATGCACGATCCACCAGATTGTGTGCTTCATCCACCAGAAATACATACCGTCCTGTATCATATGCTGTCTGAGAAAAAAACCGTTTCAGATTCACCCTCGGATCAAATACATAATTATAATCTCCAATGATAGTATCTGCGAACAGACTCGCATCCAGACCCAGTTCAAACGGACAGACCCGATACTTTTCCGCATAAGAACGGATAACCTCCCGATCCATTCTTTCCTCTTGCGTGATCATTTCAAATAATGCAGCATTGACACGATCAAAATGTCTCTTTGCATAAGGGCAATGCTCCGCGTCACATTCCATTGTCTCATTCAGACATATCTTCTCTTTGGCAGTCAGCATAACGGAAGAAAACTTCAATCCATGTTTCCGCAGCAATGTAAGTGCCTGATCCGGTACGGTTCCGGCGATCGTCTTGGCCGTCAGATAAAAAATCTTCGATACCAGCCCGGTTGCAAATGCCTTAACGGAAGGAAACATTGCCGCCATCGTTTTACCGATTCCGGTCGGAGCCTGTACAAACAATCTGTGCTCCCCTTCGATCGCCTTATACACACAGGCAGCCATCTGCTTCTGTCCTTTTCTGTATTCATATGGGAATTCCAGTTCTGTAATCGAAGCATCTCTGATTCTTGCATGTGATATGGCATGATCGATCCATTTCATCATCTCATCCACTGTATCATGAAACCATTCCTCAAGAAATGAAAAAGAAAATACATAAAAAAATTGTTTTACCTCTTCACTTTCCAGATTCACATATGTGATCTGTACATTGATCTGATCCAAAGACTGTTCTTTTGCATAAATATAGGCATAGCACATTGCCTGGGCTACATGAACTGTTTCCGGTACTTCGATATCGGCAAGTTTTCTGTACACGCCTTTGATCTCGTCGATCGTAACATCCGCAGGTTCATCCGTTTCCGGCATCTGACCGGTCACTTCGGCAGCATTTGGTTCCATGAGGCTCTCAACTGCTTCCGGATCCGGGCTCTCCGTTTTTTTGAGCAGCAGCCGGTCCCAATATCTGTCCTCTACCCGGATCACCTGCCGCTCGATTTCCTTCTTCTTCCTGCTTCGATTCTTTTCATCTCTCAGATCTATGATCCCATCTGCTCTGCCCTCTATCGTGACATCCAGATCATGAATTCCCTTCTTCATCGTGATCTTTAAAGGAACTTCCGCATCATAATAAGACCCTGCCATTTTCTGAAGCTTTCGATGCATCTTACTTCCCGCATTCATCGCTTCCTTTGACAGAGTCCCATTACTGCTGCTTGTAATATCGCCGCATCTGTATATAAATTCTACCATATGCCTGACCGATACTTTAAATTCCATAATTCTTATTTGTAAACAATGGCTGCTGCCAGCTTCTCTGCTGTCTCCCGATCTGTCAGGATCTCAACCAGTTTCAAACCAAAATCAATAGCTGTTCCCATACCGCGGCTTGTGATCACCTTACCGTCTGTTACTACATTTTCATATGATACTTTCGCACAATGAAGTCCCGCTTCCATTCCCGGATAGCAGGTAGCCTCCTTATCCTTTAAGATGCCAAAGACTCCAAAGGCAGTCGGTGCCGCACAGATCGCTGCAACATATCTTCCTGCTTCATACTGTCCGCATACGAGATTCTTTACCTTCTCATTTGCGATCAGATTTGTCACACCGGGCATACCACCCGGAAGTACGATCATATCTGCATCATCGGTAAGTGCACTGATCTTCTCATCCATCTTTACTGTGATCCCATGTGAACCTGTAACCGTATCCTGATCGTCTGCCGCCACCATAAGGCAGTCAACCTTTGCACGTCTTAACAGATCTACAACGGTTAATGCTTCTACTTCTTCATATCCTGTTTCAAATAACATTCTGACTTTCATCATTCTTCCTCCATTTCTATCTATACTATTCGCCGAGTTTCGACACACCTGTCATAAATGCAAGTCGCTGTTCCTCATTCATACTGCTTAATGCACTGTTATGATACGCTCCATCCATCGATACATCTCTGGTAAACCATGCCGGTGCTGCGAAATTATCTGCATCTTCCTTCGTCTCAAATTCGACTTCTGCATAGATCAGTCCCTGATACAACCCCTCAAAGACATCCAGTTCGATCTTAAGTCCTGCATCCTTTTGCTTATCACCTGTTGTACCCTCTGTATCCGTTAGCGGGATGATATATCTGCGTTTCGTCACCAGATTCCCTTCAACCTTGCCAAGCAGTCGTTTATAATCTGCTTCATTCATCGGAAGCTCGAATTCCTGTCGTTCCAGTAATCCGCTCGACTTTACTGTAAGAATATATTGTTTATCTGCCTTTCGGATACGGATCACCGGGCTGGTCGAGATATACCCCTGCTCCAGTTCCTTATATGGATACGCTTCCAGTGAAAACGGTATCTCTTTTATCAGATATTTTCTTTCAATCTCCATAAAAGCCTCCTTTTATATCAGCACTTTATAACCAGTCCTCCGGTGGTGCCGTTGTTCCCACATGGCTTGCGATTCCCCTGTTTATCATAGAAAATGCCAGGATCAAGGTGATCACAAACATAATAGATGACGGTATAAGAAAATCCAGACAGGTATTTACCGATGTCAGCAGCATCGGCAAGGTCAGTCCGTAAAGACATACACGGAATACATTCCCATAAGATAAACCTGTGTGAAGTCCTTTCGCAAGCGTCCGTGCAACGATCGAAAATACAAGTGCAAGGAAGATCATCCTGATCACACTTCCGAACATCATAGCAATATACATAATGATAATCGCAACATAGAACGCCGGTACTGCGGATGCAAGCTGTTCATTGTTAAATCCATCATAGAATAATTTGTCGAGATCCATCGTCGAGTATTCATACGTCTGTCCGCCGTTTATCATTCCCATGACTACGTTCTCTTTGCCAAATGCGATATACACGCCATTTGTCTTGATATCATCGAGTGTGATCCTGTCATAATCCGTATTCATATAGATTGTTGCATTTCCGATATCGAGTGACATCTCCGCCTCTGCCGTAAGCTTACCATCCTCGATCACAAACTGCGGAACCTTATTCGTGATCAGGTTATTTAACCCTCCCACATGCATTATAAAGGTAATGACACCGATTCCAAACTCGATAAAGGTCAGGATAAAAGCGATCAATATCATAAATCCTACCGTCTTGCTCGCTTTTAACTTCGTCAGATGCTTATAATTTTTCGGGCTGGATACTGCGATAGCTAACTGATCGACCATCGTTACTTTTGAATATTCTTCGTCCATTAGATAATCTCCATTTTTTTCATAGCTTTATAGATTCCGTCTTCTCTGACATCATCCGTTACGAGACGGACTTTCTTCTTCAGATACTCCGGACCTTTTTTCATTATAATACTATTTGGCACATATGCCAACATCGGTTCATCATTACTTCCGTCTCCAAATGCATATGCATTTTCCAATGGCAGGTCAAAATAATCAAGCAGATACCGGATACCGGTTGCCTTCGTATATCCCTTTGGTACGACCTCACAAAAATTTCCCTCTCTCTGGATATACATATAATCTTTTTCCAGATATGTCTTAAACACTTCCAGATACGGAGTGTCAGCATCATACCATGCACAAAATTTATCAAAGATATGATCGTTTGCAGGATCGTCATATTCCATATAGGTGCTAGTTGCCTTAAAATAACTGATTAGTTCTTTTAAATGCTCATTATCGGAAAAAGCAGCGCTTGTAAACACTTTGTCCGCATGTTCATATACGGCATCCATTTTATATTCACGACATTTCCGAATCACACCTGCGCAGACATCATATGGCGTAACGTGATGAAACAATGTCTCACCATTATACACAATATGAGTTCCGCAGCCACAGACAAAACCATCAAAGCCTGCGCTTCTGATTTCTTCCGTTACATTACAAAATACTCTTCCCGTATTGATAAATGCCAGATGTCCGTTCTCTCTTGCCTTTTGTATTGCCTCTTTTGCACTGTCCGGAAAATATCGTTTTCCATCATCCGTGATCAGAGTTCCGTCGATATCAAAAAAAAGAATCTTTCTTGTCTTATTCATGTCTATTTCCTCCGGTTATTACCGCATAAGAACAAAAGCGCTCCACGCAGTATGAATGCATTCAGGGTTCTATGACCTTTTTTGCATCATAAAACCCTGAACATTATTTTATGCTATGCAATTTTTATAACTGCTTCATAAGGTCGATCATCTCAAGTGCGCCCATTGCACAATCATAACCCTTGTTACCTGCCTTTGTTCCGGCACGCTCAATTGCCTGCTCAATGTTCTCCGTTGTTACTACACCGAACATAACAGGGATACCGGATTCAAGTGAAACAGATGCAATTCCCTTGGACACTTCATTGCATACATAATCATAATGGCTGGTTGCTCCGCGGATAACTGCGCCAAGGCAGATCACTGCATCATATTTTCCTGACATAGCCATCTTCTTAGCTACAACCGGAATCTCAAATGCTCCCGGGACCCATGCAACAGATATGTCATCCGGATTTACGCTGTGACGTAATAATGCATCCTCTGCACCGCTTACCAGTTTTGATACGATAAATTCATTAAATCTTGCTGCTACAATACCGATCTTGGCACCATTTGCTACGATCATTCCTTCAATCTTCTTCATTTTATTATCCTCCTGTTATTACGTTCATTATATCATCTTACAGATCAAGTATATGTCCCATCTTTTCTTTCTTTGTCTTCAGATAAAATGCATCGAACTTGCCCGGCTGCATCTGGATCGGTACTCGTTCCACGATCTCAAGATTGTATCCTGACAAACCATATACCTTTAATGGATTGTTCGTAAGCAGTCTCATCTTCCTGACACCAAGGTCAACCAAGATCTGTGTTCCGATCGTATAATCTCTTGCATCCTCAGGGAAGCCAAGCTTCAGATTTGCCTCTACGGTATCTAAGCCCTGATCCTGTAACTGATATGCTTTGATCTTATTGATCAGACCGATTCCACGTCCTTCCTGTCTCATGTACAGAAGCACGCCTCTGCCTTCCTTTGCGATCATCTTCATCGCTGCATCATACTGCTGGCCACAGTCACAACGGGCTGAACCAAGTGCATCTCCGGTCAGACATTCAGAATGAACTCTGCATAATACCGGCTCTCCATCGGTGATATCGCCCTTTACCAGTGCTACATGATGCTCACCATTTAATTTATTGATATATCCATAGATCGTGAACTCACCATATCTGGTCGGCATCTTTGCCTTTGCTACACATTCTACAAATACTTCATGTTCCTTACGGTACTGAACCAGCTTTTCGATCGTGGAGATTTTCAGGTTGTGCTCCTCAGCAAATGCAAGCAGATCGTCCTTTCTTGCCATTGTACCGTCATCCTTCATGATCTCACAGCACAGACCACATGGCTTCAAGCCTGCAAGTCTGCACAGATCGACCGTTGCCTCTGTATGTCCGCCTCTCTCGATCACGCCGCCCGGAACTGCACGTAATGGGAACATATGACCCGGTCTGCGGAAATCCTCCGGCTTTGCATCTTCTTCTACGAACTTTCTGGCTGTAATGCCACGCTCATACGCTGAGATTCCGGTTGTAGTGCTTACATGGTCAACCGACACTGTAAATGCAGTACAATGATTATCTGTATTTGTGATGCACATCTGCGGAAGATTTAACTTCTCCACATAAGAATCATCCATCGGCATACAGATCAGGCCTCTGGCATATTTTGCCATAAAGTTCACATTCTCCGTGGTTGCGAATTCAGATGCGCAAATGACATCTCCTTCGTTCTCTCTGTCTTCATTATCGAGCATAACGACAACCTTACCGGCTGCCAGATCAGCTAATACTTCTTCTATGCTGTTTAATTCCATCTGTCTTTACCTCCATAGGAATATTTATTTTATAAGAATCCATTCTCTGCCAGGAAATTCATATCTACTTTTTTTCCTGTATCCGATTCTTCTTTGTCTTTAAAATGAAGCAGCTTATCTACATATTTGCCGATCACATCATTTTCCAGATTGACCACTGCTCCGGTCTGCCTGCGGATCAGCGTTGTCTCCTCTGCCGTATGTGGAATGATCGAAACCTTAAAGCAGCGGTCATCGACATAAGCAACCGTCAGGCTGATTCCATCGATCGCGATCGATCCCTTCTCGATGATATACTTTAACAGCTTTTTATCACATGTTACTGTCACCCAGATCGCATTTTCTTCTCCGGTGTAATCTGTGATCACCCCGGTTCCGTCGATATGCCCGGATACGATATGTCCGCCAAATCTTCCATCTGCCGCCATCGCACGCTCCAGATTCACCTTGCTGCCGGAGCTTAAGGTACCCAGATTGCTTCTTCTTATCGTCTCTGCCATCACATCTGCCGTAAACAAATGCCCCGACATTCCTGTGATCGTCAGGCATACCCCATTGACAGCTATGCTGTCACCGATCTTACTTCCTTGCAGAACCTTGTCAGCCTCTATGGTCAGGCGACCGGAGGATGTGCCTTTTTCTATCTTCTTTATCGTGCCTGTCTCTTCCACAATGCCTGTGAACATGACTGCCTCCTTTTCGGGGACGTTTTTTTGCAAACAGTCATTTCGTCACCCCATTGACTCTTGTTCCGCAAAACGCTTGCGCTCTATTTTCATGTAACGGTACTAAACTCACTGCCCTTTGCAGTTCGTTAAGAACCGACATGAAAAAAGGTTTACTGCACAAGATCAATGGAGTAACGAACTGATTGTTTAAAAAAACATCAACCTGATTAATTAACAACTTACTTGCTGAATTTCTTCTTTTAACATATTAAGTTTCCATATAACTTAACATAAAAAAGCCGGAGACTATGTCTCCGGCGGGTTGTTTGTTATGAAATGTTGGTGCAGATTCTACGCATGCTGATACCTGTTATCTGCATTCTTCTTTCATCCAGACTTTACTGTCGGCTTTGGATTCTCACCAAATCATGCCTTACGGCTCGCGGGCTCACATAAATTACTATGTACACCGCCGGTGGGGAAACGAACCCCGCCCTGAAGACTTCAACATGGTTATATTGGCACAGTTTGTTATGTTTGTCAAGCTGTTATCTGAAAATACTGAAGCATGATGTCTGCTCCAAACCTCTGAACGGAACCAAGCTCAAACGGATAGGCTTCTTCCGGTGATTCTACTCCCATACCACCGACCGGTGTATAACCTGCACTTCCTCCAAAGATCTTCGGTGCTATATAGACATCGACCTCTTTTACGATACCTGCTTTTAATGCACTTTCATTTAAGGTTCCGCCACCTTCAAGCAGAATTCCGTCTATGTTTCTTGCGCCGAGCTGTCTCATCAGTTCCTGCAGATCCACATGACCATCCACATTCTCCGTCTCGATGATCTCAACGCCTGCCCCGATCAGCTTCTGCTTCTTATCTGTCTGATCCTCTGACTGTATGGTTGCAAGAATCGTCGGTACTTCAGACGCTGTTCTTACGATCTGTGAATCCATAGGAATCCGAAGTCTGCTGTCGCAAATAATACGGACCGGATTTCTGCCTCCTGCTCTCCTACAGGTAAGTGCCGGATCATCTTTTATCACGGTCTCGCTTCCAACCATGATACCTGTAAGTGCATTTCTCTGCTCCATCACATGGGCTCTTGCTTCTTCGCCGGTGATCCATTTACTCTTTCCACTGTAGGTTGCGATCTTACCATCCATAGTCATTGCATATTTCATTACGACATATGGTGTCTTATTTACAATATAATGGAAAAATATTGGATTAAGGCTGTCACATTCTTCTTTTAATACATGTGTGATAACTTCAATCCCTGCATCCCGTAGTATCTGATATCCCTTTCCAGATACAAGCGCATTTGGGTCATCCGATCCGACATAGACTCTGCTGATCTTATGCTCGATGATCGCATTCACGCACGGAGGCTGTTTGCCATAGTGGCAGCATGGCTCCAGCGTCACATACATTTCCGCTCCCGCTGCGTCCTCTGTCAGATGTGCAAATGCATCCCTCTCCGCATGAAGCTCTCCGTATCTTCTGTGATATCCCTCTCCAATAATCCGCCCATCCTTTACGATCACTGCTCCGACCAGCGGATTTGGATTTACCGCTCCGATTCCTTTTTTTGCCAATTCGATGGCTCTCCTCATATATGTTTCCTGCATACTGTCTAACCTCGTATTCCTTATCTGATCATTATCTGCTTCTTATTTACTTCCTGTATACTTCTTGACAAATCTGTTTTACACTATTTATAATTTCACTATCTTATACTATTGGAGTTTAACATGTTTCAGAAATTTTATCCATCAGAATATTATACATCAACCTATGTCATTGACTTTGCCGAATATTATAAAAAAGGCTATCGTGGCATCTTATTTGACATTGACAATACCCTTGTTCCCCATAATGCTCCGGCAACAAAGGAAGCAATCAGACTTATCCACCGGTTAAAAGAGATTGGATTTGGTATCTGTCTGGTATCCAACAACAAAGAGCCAAGAGTTGCGGAATTCAACAAGCCTTTGGATGTAAAGTACATCTATAAAGCCGGGAAGCCAAAACGCTCCGGCTACCAGAAAGCCATGCAGCTTCTCGGCACCGATACTACAAATACTCTCTTTGTCGGAGACCAGTTGTTTACAGATCTCTGGGGCGCAAATAACACCGGTATCACTTCACTGTTAGTGCAGCCAATCGATAAAAAAGAGGAGATCCAGATTATCCTGAAGCGGATTCCTGAAAAGTGGATCTTACATTCCTACCTGAAAAAGCATCAGATTGTACGGTAAATCAGGCAGGCTTCCTTCTAAATATGTATCTATATAAAATGAGAGCTGATACTACTTATTATTACACAAGTCGCTTTCGCTCTACCTTCGACGTAACGGTACATAAGGTTGCAAAATACGCAACCTAAGTACCGACGCTCAGGTAGGCTTGTTCCATAATAATAGTATCAGCTCTCATTTTTATTTACACAATTAATTTGTAGCATAATAAATATTATACTAACATATCCATGTTCAGACGTTTGATTACCTGGAAGGATTTTGCACGAAGCTCTTCTGCATCAAACTGTGACAGCATGGTATCTTTGTCCCACTTTGTCTTCATCAGTGCATTTAACAGATCTTCGATATACGCCTTTACATATTTTACGTTTTCTTCTGACTTGTCTTTCAGAAGAACTACGATGTTATCGATTGCTTCAATCACACCGGACTCCTGCTGCTTTACAGGTGACTGACCTGATTCATCAGATAACTCGATAACCTTACCTGTCTTGGTAATGATTACCTTCTTATTCGGAGAGCTTGCAGCCTTCGAAGTTCCCTTCTTGTCAAGCATTCTGTGAATTACTTTTACAAGACATGCAACGGCATAAGTAGCTTCTTCTGCAGTCGGCTTCTCAAGTCCCTTATCATTATGCTGATTCCATAACCATTCGGACTTGCATAACATCTCTTCCACGGAAGCATCACGTAATAATCTTGCAAGGTCAGCATCTGCAGCTGAGCCTTTGTTCTTTCCAAAGAATCCGCCACCGGAAGTCTGAGTCTCCTGACCATATTTTGCAGGTAAAACAATCTTATTATAAGTTTCCTGTAAATATCTCTTTGCAGTATTCAAATCATATCCCGAACTGATGATCTGTATCTTACCACCACCAAGTCCGTTTACAACCATGTCCTCGGCAGCCATGAATAACAGATGCTTCTGTCTGTCATCGATCATCTTCTTGATCTCATAATTAGTCTTGCTCTTTTCAAGGATTGAATTCTTACGAACCTTGAATGCTTTAATCTTTTCTTTTACACTGAAGAACTGCTTCAGAAGGTTAGGATTTGCATTCACATAATTGTTGATCCATGTTAATTCAATGTACTGATGCTCTATCTTATTTGAAATCTCATATACATTGTAACCATCAAATACTACGTTTAATGTTGTATAGAGAAGTTCAAGCATCTCATACTTCTCTTCCCATGAACGAGATGACATATCCTGATTTACAATGGCCTTGATACCGCATTCATAGAAAACGAGGTTATATTCATATAATCCTTCAAAGATATTGGTCTTACCATTTAACTGAGAACCGGTTCCGAGAGTCTGAAGATTCTTCTTCATCTCAGGTTCGTCTTCGATATACTTGTATACCTTCTTGATAAAGCCTGCGACTTCTGTAAGAAGGGTGTCAATTCTCTTATTGTAGATCTCCTGCTTGGAGATAGCTGATACAACGCTTCTGGACAACACGCTTGTACTCTGTGCACTGTTACAGTTACGGATCAGTTCCTTGAAGTTCTCGTATACCGCAAGATTATCAATAGGGATATATTCTGCATTCAAGCCATAGAACTCAAATGCTTTTGCATAATTCTTATCATTGATATATGCATTAAATAAGCCAATGCTGAACTGGATCTTGTAATCATTCCCAACATGTGGGTCTTCTACTACATAATCAAAAAGTACTTCCAGATTATTGATATATGCATCTGACTTTGCTGTTGAAAGCGGAAGTCCCATCTCCATAACAACATTGATCAGATCCAGATATCCCATAACCGCCTTATCAAAATTCTTAGGTCTGTCATCGTCCTCTAAGATCTGATAGCTTACATTGATAAGTAATGGGGCGATACGCTCCCCGATCAGGCGCATAGCCTCCGAGAACTTCTCTGTCTGATATAAGTAGATCAACCAGATACTGTATCTGTAAATGCCGGTTGCACTGATAGGTGCATCAATATCAGCCGGATCAATATCACCATATATGAATTTGAACAATGGCTCTATCCATTCTTCGATCTCATAACGACCGGTCGCTTTAATGTTAAAATCAACAAACTCAGCCAGCTCGTATAACTTTGTACACTGAGCCTTTACCTCGTCATCAACCATCATGGATGATAAATCAAAATTACTGTCTTTCAGATAATCGATAACAAGTGCATAAAATCCGTCCTCAACCTGTTCATTCAAAAATCTGATCAATAATCCTTTATTATTGGATGCTGCTATGGATAGAACATTATTATCATTGTCCGATGCAATGTTAGCTGGTAGCATATTCTATTCCTCCTTTTTTGTCTATTCTTTGTATGCTTTCGATAAAATCACTTTCATATTTATAACTATATCACAAAACATTTTACTGTTCAATGAATTTTTGGTAATTTCTACAAATCAGCATTGTGCATAATTGCTGAAAATTCAAATCACATGAATCAAAAAACGTTTTGTCAGTATTTACTAATCAAGTCCTGCCATATGAAGGATCGCCATTGCATTTGTCGTCGTACATCTGCCATCCTTCTTCTTATAATCAAATCGCAGCTGATCACCTTCGTAGTATTCTTCAAAATGATAATTTACCGCCGGCACACCGGCTTCATTTTTCAGGTCACATAATTCAAAATCATGGGTAGACACGATTGTCATAGAATTATCATCCGATAACTTTTTAATAACCTGAGACGCTCCCACGATACGATCTGCCGAATTGGTTCCTTTGAATATCTCATCGATCAGGCATAACATCGGCATATCATTTTTCTTATACTCTACCATGGATTTGATCCGAAGGATCTCTGCATAGAACGTGGATATACCATTACTGACATCATCTGTTACTCTCATCGATGTAAAAATCTTCATGTAATCCGCGTGCATATTCTCCGCACATACAGGTGCGCCTGCATATGCAAGGATCAGATTGATTCCAAGAGTACGCAGGAATGTCGTCTTACCTGACATATTCGATCCTGTGATGATAGTCGTTCCGCCCTTAAATGCTGCACCATTTGGAACTACCTTTGACGGATCGATCAGCGGATGACGCATATTCTCTGCCGTTACCTCTACTTTATCGCGTCTTGTCACCTCAGGATATGATACATCTCTGGTCCGTGCGAGTGCCGCAAATGATAACAGTTCTTCCATTCTTGAGATTGCATGGATCCAGTCTTTCACCTGACTTCCATACCGATCTCTCCACTTATCCATCATAAAGCCCAGATGAAAATCCCATAAAAGCAGACCGCAGAGAACCTGATGGATGATCGGATTATAGCGGATATTAAATGCCGAACTGATCCGCTCCAGCTTCTTTACAGCGTTTAAAGCACCTGTATCCTCTGAGATCGTATTCTTTATATCCTTTAACAGCTCTGAATCAAAATTCTCATCCGATATCTGTTCAAACATTTTAATATAATCATCGATCACATAACCGAATGAGATCATCGGCATAACAGCCTGACCTGCCACTCCCGAAGTGATCCATGCAAATAACAAAACAACAAAAAATGAAATCAGGGAATATCCGAGATTTACTTTTCCCATGATGCCAAGGATCAGTAAAACGATCGTCACAAGAGGAAGCAGGAAACGAAGTATATTAAATATTCCTGATATATGTTCATCGCTGGTACAATAAGCAACAAATTCATCAGATGAATATTTTTTCTTCTTACCCATTCCGGACTTCACACATAAGGTTTCAAATCCCATTGAAAAATCATGCTTCTCTGTCAGTTCTCTTACAGCATCCTGTCGTTTCTTTCTGTCTTCTGATGCAAATTCCGGCTGTCTGAGCGTCTCCGCAAGTAGCTGTCTGCCATCCTCCGTTCCTGCTACGCAGATAAACTGATAGAGCGAATTTTTACCCATAATATCCAGATCCTTTGCGACCAGATCTTCATCGGTCAGATACTCTGATCCGTCTTCTTCAAATTCTTTCCAGCTGTCATCGTAACGTTTCAGATAACGTTCATATACTATTACCTTTGCCTTGTTATATTCCAGCTGTTCATTTAATTTGCCATGCTTAAATACTAAGAATACAAAGGCCACCACCGCAAGAATTCCTGCTATAAGAAATGGTATATTGGAATCATATAAACCAACGATCAATCCGCCTGCCATCACCAAAAACATCAGAAAACGAATCGTACCGATGCCGGAATAACGGCTTTCCAATTCTTTCTGTTTCTTTTTTAATTCTTCCAATTCTGTATTAAAACGTTCCATACCGCGTCCCCCTTTGCTCTCTGTCATTTCTATCTCTCCTTGATCCTGTCTTCTTAATTTCTTTTGATCAGCTTTAATCCGATCATCACATTTATCTTTCATATACGTTGTATATCTTTGAAAACTATAGCATACTTCATCCTATCAGGCAAATGTTAAAAGTTCGTAAAATCTGCCTGTCATCCCTTTTGTTTATCAATGTTTTCTTGCTTTTTAAGTGTATACATATTAAAATTATGGAAACGTTATTTATAACGACTTTTACATCATATATAGAAGGAGATTATGCATTATGGGAAAAGGTAAATTATTCAAAGCCGCTGCTACGATCGCTGCGATCGGCGGTGTTTGCTATGTATTCAGGGACAAGATCAAGAATTCTACCGTATACCAGTCTTTAGATATGGATGATAAGGTAGAAAAGGTTAAGCATACGATCAAGGAAAAGATGCCTGCAAAAGAAGAAACCGCAGACCGCGATTATTTCTCTCTGGATGATGCTGTCGATAATACCGATACAAACGCTGAAGCTGCTACTGTAGCTGAAAGTGTATCAGATGTTACCGCCAAAGTAGACGATCTTCTCTCCGATATACCTTCCACATCGGAAGACGCTGCACCGGAAGAAGAAAGCCCTATCCTCTATGAAAACGAGGGATTATCCGATGTATCCGAGGATCTCGATGTTATCGAAGAACAGGATAAGTTGGATCTTTAATATCAATTAAAAACAAATACACCCGTCCGATCCGAATCGTTGTCACACTGTACAACAGCACATCCGGATCAACGGGTGTTTTTCTTCTGTATCAATGGAATTATATCATCCACGATGCTCTCAGATTTAAAATTATGCTCATATATCATTCCGGCAGCATTTGATATGATCAGCTTATAAATATTATGTCCTGTCCTGCCCTTACGCTCTGTATGTTTTGAAATTACTTCTATATTCCTTAACAATACAATGTCTGTTCGAAATAACGTACTGATGATCAGATATTTCTTTGTCACATAACAATTATGACTCTCATATACGACCGCATCATGCAGCTGGCGGTTTATATCACGCACAACCAGCTTCCTGTCAAACACTCCCTGTAAGTGTCTGATCCGGGGATGATACCACGGACAAAAGATACAGCAGACGATCTCAACAAGCGATAATGCCATCATAGCAAGTGCAAGATAAAATGCCAGCTTCACAATTCCGTAAAATGTCTTCGGATAATCCATCTCGCTGATCATATAATCATATGTTATCTTTTCAAGCTGCTCCTTGCTTATTCCCGCACTTTCCGCACACTGGGATAAAATATAGCTACAGGTAGCCGGATCTTTCTTCAACTGTCCCTGCACCGTATAATCTCTTATAACAGTCTCCGTATCATCGATCAACACGATCATGAATTTATCATTTATCCATGCACAGTAATATCCCCCGACACGTTTACCATCCATACAGTAATCATACCCCATATACTGAAGCTTATCAAAAGCCATCTCTACATTCGATATTCCGGAATTATACAATCCCGGAATATCTGATAGCTGCTTTATGGTATGAAATGTAAAATTTCCAAGCAGATGAAACTGTACCATCAAGCCTGTGAGAACTGCCATTATAACTGCACTTCCAAGCAGCGACATGACTGTATTTTTTAATAAAAACAGATTTAATCGTTTATTCTGCATCATAAGCCTTAGAAATGACTGCCGCCACCGCCATGGCTGCCGCCTCCACCGCCACCGCTGCTGCCACCGCTGCTTGACGACTCAATTTTTACGCTTGTGACATCTTTACGGATGAAGATATCACGATGATCCAGAAGCTCTACATTTCCATTTACATATGTATTTAATGTAGTTGTATCCTTGCCCGCCTTCTTTGACATATTGGTGATAAAGAAGACTACCGCACATACTATAACCGCTACAAATATAAACAACGGTGATACATGAATTCCTCCGCCATTTGCACTCTTCATGCAAATAGCAGCTTTCTCGATCATGACCGTAAATCCTTTCTCGGCATCCGAACGCAGATATTTACCACCGGCCTCGGTTAATGATGATGCCTTTGAATCACTGATCCGGGCACGCACTCTGGTTCCCGATGTACTCATCCATACATCTCCGGCCTCATAGTTAGCTGCAATTACAATACTGTCACTCGGAACATAGCCATCACTTGTGCTCCGATTGCTTGAAGGATCATATTCCCAGTTCTCCCAACCGAAACGGTTCTGATCACACATTGCCGTTGCAACTGCTTTAATTGCTTCAAACTCGGCATAATATGTATCAGACCAATATGTATCAAACATATCCTGTGCCTGTTCATTGTTGATCGTTACAACTACGATATCCGCACCTATCTTATCTTCATATTCTGCAATGACATCTTCCAAGCTCTTCTCTTCAGAAGATGTAAGTTTGTCTGCATAATCAAATACTCTCTGATCCGTCAGACATTCTGTGTTGCTTCTCTTATCATGCTTCAGATTCTGTTTGCTGATCAGCGCACTTCCAATCATCAGAACAAATCCGATAACAAATAATACTAAAACGGTGATCTTATATTTCTTCATATTAAATCACCTCCAGGATCATAGCTATGCCGGAAGCACACGCAGCTACCGATGCAGCAAATGCTGCTGTAAGTCCGATCGCACGGCTGACGCTTCTCGGTGGTGTACCCACACACTTACCTGTCTGACCATTTACATAGAACATATAATTCTGTCCCTGATACCGATATTCATAGATCCATACAGGCATCAATGCAAATCGGTTCGCCAGCAGTTTATTATTTGCGTTCATATTCTCAGATGTCAGGCTGGTATAACCGGAAGCTTTCTGCTCTGCCCATTTCTTTGATGTATCATTTACCTTGGTTACTGCTCTTCCCGATAACTGATCCGGCGTATAATTATATATCTCCGCCTCAAAGCCTGACAGATATTTGTTATCATGCTGAGTCAGCTGATCATAACCATATGGCTCCATCTGATCCATAATACCATCCGGCATCTCGATCGAAGCATCAACAGGGATACCGTTATACTTGATATGCAGTTTGCGGTAGACATCAAAATAGGATGTCTCTGTGTATTTTCTGTCGCCGGAGGTCCATGTACGAACCTTTGTACCAACGGCTTTATAATCTACGTTTGTATCAAAATCATACAGCCAGAACGGAACATAGACTCCTCGAAGCCGCTCCAGTGTCTTTGTAGACAGGAAATCAGATGGCAGAAACAGCTTCTTTCCAAATTCCTGTTTTAACTTTTCTTCTGCATCTCGTTTTGACACCTTAAATGGCAGAATTACATCCGGTCCATATGGATATACGATAAAATCATCCCTGATGATCGGCACCCCACAAGCCGGACATTTACCGGCAGATCCGTACTCGTTCCGGTATGTAATCTGTGTTCCGCACGCAGGACATATCATCGGTGTCTCGGATGGAATACTCTGTTCGCAGTCACTTCCACCACAGCTCATACATTTCATATGTCCGCTTTGTGGATCATACACAACATTTCCACCACAATTCATGCACTTATAAATCATGTATTCTCTCCTCCCGGGTTAACCCCTTTTTAACATTAATTTTTGATAATTATTGCATCCTTGCAGGCAAGTGATTTTGCACTCATTATATCATATGCTTCGCACATTCTATGCATTTCGCAAAATCAGCATTCTTGCGAGCAAATAATTTTGCGTTCATTATATCATATCCTTTTTTTTTCGTATATTGTTTTTCTGTTTTTGTAACATTTGAATCAATACCGAATAGTCTATAGCATAAAGAAAATTGGAGGTATTTACCATGAGTGATTTATCAGCAACACAGTGCGGTTGTGGAAAAAACGGAATGTTTGGTTTCGGCGGAGGCAGCTGCTCCTGCATCATCATCCTTCTTCTTCTCTTCTCATGCTGCGGAAATGGTTTTGGAAATGACTGTGGCTGTGGCGGCGGAAGTAATGGATGCGACTGCATCTGGATCATCCTGATCCTCCTTTGCTGCTGTGGTGGATGCGGCAACGGAAATGACTGCGGTTGTGGATGTGGATGCTAATCCTGAAATTCTGACCCCCGACTGTCATAAGCTATATCAGTTCTATATCCTTAACAGCTATAAAGCCTCTGTACGGATATAAAACTGTAAAAAAAGAACTATATGCCGGAATTATCACCGAAATCGCCTGATAATTCCGGTTGTTCCTTTATAACAGACAGGGAACAACTCATTCTGTTGTTATTTCTTTTTCATATTTTTATGCATTATATATCCATTTCTTTCATAAATAATAATTGTAAGCACTACATTACATACCTGAAAAATCCATCCGGATAAACCGTCTCTTACTTTTGAAGAAATGAAGGGAGCCTTGCATTGTATGGCACAGATACCACATTCTCATCCTCTTGACAAATTAATATCCGATGATCGTCTGTTTCTTCTGGAAGCAATTCTCCCCTTTGTTGACGGACCTATGCGTATGCCGCTCATTATCTATCTGAAAATGATGGAACTCCAACAGATCATGCGTGTGATCAACAACCAGTCCTATGTTCGTCAGTGTGATTTCAACCGCGATTTCCATAATCAGAATGATATTCTGGCATCGTTAGCTCAATGTGGTTTTCCGGATATCGCCGATCAAATGAAAAATATGCAGCAGGCAATGAATATGATGCAGGTTATGAATGATATGAGCCGGACCGATTCTGCGTTTTCGGATTTTCAAAGCATTTTCCAGGCTTATGACCAAACCGTTCAAGCTGCACCGGATAATACATCTATATCCACAGATACAGAATATACAAATAATAATCCATCCATACAGGGGAACAGAACAGATGAGAAAATTCACGATTCCTCCACACATGAAAACACGGAAAATACTGATACAACTGATCAGTCATCATCCCAACATAGCGACAATTCCATGGATCACATCATGCAGTTGTTACAGGAATACGACACGAACACCCGGTCTGCAATCTAACCGGTCATTATAGATTATCCATACATATAACCGGAATCAAAATAAATCCTATAAAACAGAAAGGACGATCCATTGCCATGAATCAATTTGAAAACGACCCCCGCCTGAAAAATCTTATGCCCCTGAAACGTCAGATTATTCTGGAGCTTGCAAACGGTTCCCACAATGCTACTATGGAACAGATGCTCCCTCAGATCATGCAGTTAAACCGGGAGCTTCAAAAACGTAATCTGTCTTTCTCAAAAGAGGAATCCAATCTTATCATGGATATTATGATGGAACAGGCTTCCCCTGCCGAACGCCAGAAGATCGCTATGTTCCGCAATTTCCTGTAAAATATAAATAAGCAGTTTTGCCTGCCTTGCAGGCACACTGCTTATTTTGTATTTTTATTTATGAAATAATATGATTTCTACGTTCTTCGAACTCCCGAAATCATCCCACAACATGCGCATTCCGAGCATCCGCTCTACATGCTTATGTTGTTTTTTCCGTCAAATAAATAAGCAGTTTTGCCTGCCTTGCAGGCACACTGCTTATTTTGTATTTTTATTTATGAAATAATATGATTTCTACGTTCTTCGAACTCCCGAAATCATCCCACAACATGCGCATTCCGAGCATCCGCTCTACATGCTTATGTTGTTTTTTATTTGCTTGACAGATTTATTTCATCACAATGTTTACGATTCTTCCCGGTACATAAATTTCTTTTACGATGTTACCGGTCAGCTTGTCTGCGATAGCTTCTTTTGCCTTTGCAATAACATCATCCTTTGGATCGTCTTTATTGATAGCAAGAGTCGCCTTCATCTTACCATTAATCTGAACTGCGATCTCTACTGTCGACTCAACTGTCTTTGCCTCATCGAATGTCGGCCAGGATGCCTGATAAAGATATCCTTCGTAACCAAGAATGCTCCACATTTCCTCTGTGATATGCGGTGCAACCGGGTTCAATAATGTAAGAAGCGTCTTCATTTCGCCCTTTGTTACTGCATTCTTCTTATAGAAATCATTTACAAGTGCCATCATAGCAGCAATAGCTGTATTATACTTCAGATTCTCAAAGTCAGTTGAAACCTTCTTGATCGTCTGATGCATCTTTGTCTCCATATCCTTAGAGTAAGCATCACCATCTACTACGATATCCTGCAGCTTCCATACTCTCTCAAGGAAACGACGACATCCCTTTACACCATCATCTGACCATGATGCAGCAAGATCAAAGGCTCCGATGAACATCTCGTATGTTCTTAATGTATCTGCACCATATGCATTTACAATATCATCCGGATTTACAACATTTCCTCTGGACTTACTCATCTTCTCGCCATTCTCACCAAGAATCATACCATGGGAAGTACGCTTCTGATATGGTTCCGGTGTAGGAACAACACCCTGATCATACAGGAACTTGTGCCAGAATCTGGAATAAAGCAGATGAAGTGTTGTATGCTCCATACCACCATTGTACCAGTCAACCGGCAGCCAGTATTTTAATGCTTCCTTGCTTGCCAGTGCTTCTGTATTCTTTGGATCCGTGTATCTCAAGAAATACCATGATGAACCGGCCCACTGAGGCATGGTATCTGTCTCACGCTTTGCGGGTCCTCCACAGCATGGACACTTCACATTTACCCAGTCTGTCATAGCTGCAAGCGGTGATTCTCCGTTATCAGTCGGCATATAACTCTCTACCTCTGGAAGCATCAACGGAAGTTCGCTTTCGTTAAGAGGAACATAACCACATTTATCACAGTGAATGATCGGAATCGGCTCACCCCAGTATCTCTGACGGGAGAATACCCAGTCACGGAGCTTATAATTAACCTTTGCCTTACCGATTCCCTTTTCTTCCAGGAACTCGATCATCTTCTCTTTTGCATCTTTTACCTGTAAGCCATTTAAGAAGCCGGAATTAATCAGAACACCTGTTGCAACATCTGTAAATGCTGCTTCATTGATATCTACTTCTTCTCCGTCCTTTGCTACTACCTGAATAAGTGGCAGGTCGAATTTCTTTGCAAATTCCCAGTCTCTTTCGTCATGTGCAGGAACCGCCATGATCGCACCTGTACCATATGACATCAGTACATAATCGGATACCCAGATTGGGATCTCCTTCTCATTTACAGGATTGATCGCTACCAGACCATCGATAGCTACACCGGTCTTATCCTTTGCAAGCTCGGAACGCTCAAAATCGGACTTTCTGGCAGCCTGCTCTCTGTAGCTTTCGATCTCAGACCAGTTCTTGATCTCATCTTTATATTTATCAAGCAATGGATGCTCCGGTGATACAACCATATAAGTTGCTCCAAATAATGTATCACATCTGGTTGTGTAGATACGAAGCTTATCTTCTTTTCCTTTGATCCGGAAATCTACTTCCGCACCTGTAGAACGTCCGATCCAGTTCTTCTGTGATACTTTTACTCGCTCAATATAATCAACAGTATCGAGCCCTTCGATCAGCTTATCTGCATATTCTGTGATCTTTAACATCCATTCGGATTTGACCTTACGGACAACCGGCGCACCGCAACGCTCGCAGACACCATTTACAACTTCCTCATTTGCAAGACCAACCTTACAGGATGTACACCAATTGATCGGCATTTCTTTCTTATATGCCAGACCTGCCTTGAATAACTTCAGGAAGATCCACTGTGTCCATTTGTAATATTCCGGATCTGTTGTATTGATCTCACGATCCCAGTCAAATGAATATCCAAGGGAATGAAGCTGTGCCTTAAATCTTGCTACGTTATTCTTTGTTACTTCCTTTGGATGGATCTTGTTCTTGATCGCATAATTCTCGGTCGGAAGTCCAAATGCATCCCAACCCATTGGATAAAGAACATTATAGCCCTGCATTCTTCTCTTTCTGGCTACAATATCGAGTGCTGTATATGGTCTTGGATGACCAACATGAAGTCCCTGTCCGGATGGATAAGGGAACTCAACTAATGCGTAATACTTTGGTTTACTGTAATCATCTGTTGCAGCAAAAGCCTTGTTATCATCCCAGACCTTCTGCCACTTCTTCTCAACAACTTTATGATTATATGCTGTTGCCATGTCATTTCCTCCTGAAAAATGTTTGTAAAGTGTAATAGGAGCCTAATCATATATGACCAGCTCCTACTATCTCTCTTATATTCTGATCGGATTAAACTCTTGAAAGATACTCGCCTGTACGTGTATCGATCTTGATCGTATCTCCTTCATTTACAAATAAAGGAACATAGAGTGTTGCTCCTGTCTCAACTACACAAGGCTTTGTAGCACCTGTAGCTGTATCACCCTTTACACCAGGCTCGCACTCTGTGATCAGTAATTCTACAAATAAAGGTGGCTCTACACCAAATACAGAACCATTGTGAGAAACAAGCTTACAGATCTCGTTCTCCTTAACGAACTTTAATGCATCTCCGATCGCTGCTTTATTCAATGGAATCTGATCGTATGTCTCCGGATCCATGAAGTAGTAAAGATCACCGTCATTGTACAGATACTGCATATCCTTTCTCTCGATATGAGCCTTCTCACACTTCTCGGTTGGACGGAATGTCTTTTCTACCACACCACCACTCTTGATATTCTTAAGCTTTGTTCTTACAAATGCAGCACCTTTACCAGGCTTTACATGCTGGAACTCTATAATCTGATAAATATTTCCTTCAAATTCAATCGTAACACCATTTCTGAAATCACCTGCTGAGATCATCTCTGCCATAATTTTCTTTTCCTCCTTAAGATATGAACTTCTTGTGACATTTTATAATATTCTACAGAATATTTCAACTACTTTTTACCAATTCCTTAGGCGTTTCCTGACCTCCCGGACGATTAGCGGCTTGATATGTCTCTTTCATAAGGCTCTTGCGCTCTATTTCAACGTAACGGCACTAAGCTCGCCGAAAAATCCGGCTCACTAAGGGCCGACGTTGAAAAAGGCTTATTACAGAGACATATCACAACCCCCAATCTGGGAATGGGGATATAAAAGTTCTACACCCTCTATCATTCTTGATTCAAAATTTTTTAATTGTTTCATACAACTATTGCGTATAATCCTAACAGTTTCTGAAATACATTATAGTTTTTGTTTTTAATTAAACACATAGTTTATCTTACATTCTGCTAATTATTTCTTCTGCAATATACTCAGGGGATTGTCCGGTGGCAGGAATTGTCAAATCTGCCACGCGTTCATATAACGGGGTGCGGTAGGTTAAGAGATCGCGTACCTTCTGTTCCGGATCGTCGCCTGATAAGAGAGGTCGGGTATTGTCCCCCGATAATCGAGATATGACCTCTTCCGGGGTAATCTGTAAATAAATAACTGTTCCGAGGGTTGCAAGCTCTGCTGCATTCTCCTCCCGGAGCGGAAGGCCACCGCCGGTCGAAAGTACCGCATGCGTTAACGATGCGTTCAGTTCTTTTAGTATATCTGTCTCTAACTGTCTGAAATATGCTTCGCCCTTTTTACTGAATAATTCAGCGATCGTACAACCACATTTTTCTTCTATATACTGATCTGTATCTATGAAGGTATATCCGTATCTTTCAGATAACAGCTTTCCGACTGTTGTCTTTCCGGATCCCATAAAACCTGTCAGGATGATATTATCCCGTGTCTTTTTAAGCAACTTCCGATAAATCTCATCTGCTGTTTCTTCATCTATCGTTATATCATTCCACAATTCATATGCAATTATGCCTTGGTACAGAAGCATCTTCAGCCCATTATAGCTCTTTGCTCCCGCGTATCTGCACAGAGACATGAATCCGGTAGAGAATGGTTTATAGATCAGATCGATTCCGACTGATACAAGCTTATAAAATGCCGGATCTTCAATCACTACTTCATCACTATGCGGATACAAGCCTTTTGAAGTCGATTGAAATACAATATATTTTTTCTCCGGAAGCTTGTGATAGTCCTGAATGCTCATAGCCGTCATACTCTGATTCCCAAAGAAATCATTCATATGATCCGCGATCGCCTGTGCTTTGGCTACAGTACGATTTAAGATATATACATGTCCTGCTCCGTTTGACACACACATATAAGCTACGGCTTTCGCCGCTCCGCCTGCTCCTAATATAATAACGTCCTGTCCGTCAAGCTCTACTCCATAAGATCTCACCTCACGAAGAAGTCCCATCATATCCGTATTATAACCTTTATATCCATTTTCTGTCCGTACCAGTGTATTAACAGCACCGATCGCCTGTCCGCCTTCATCTAACTCTGACAGATATTGCATAACCTCATTCTTATGCGGAACTGTCACATTTAACCCCAGAATGTTTAACGCATACGCACCTTTTACTGCAGCTTCTAGATTTTCTGCTTTTGTATGAAACGGAACATATACATTATTTAATCCGAGCTTCTCGCTTAATGTATTATGTATAAGCGGTGACATTGTATGCTCCACCGGATCTCCCAGAAGTCCCAGCGTTCTTGTTTTTCCATCTATCATCATATTGTCTCTTCTCCTGCTGTTCTGTTAATTTCATATAATGATCGTAAAATTCCCATAGGTTTTTTCATATGGCAGCATTTCGTAATCATCTAGTTGTTATAGTAGCATTTTCTTTCAGGTCTTACAAGCAAAAAGGCGGGCATTGCTGCCCGCCTCTGGAATTATAATATGTGTTTTTAATAGCTCATATTAAGCTAATGTATATTTTTCTGCTTCAATACCATCTACAGTTACAATACTGTTTGTATTGTTCTGTGTCAGGTTGAAGAGTGGATCAGCAGCTTTAATCTTGATGATCTTCTGTACTGGTGTAGCTTCACCGCCATAATAAACTTCAACAACAATATAAGTATAATTACCACCATACGGTGCAAAACACTCTTCTGAAGGTTTCAGCTTATTATTTGAATACTGATCTCTAACCTTAATCTTTTCTGTCGCATCATCAAACTGTACAAATCCATCAAAAGTAGCTAACCAAGTCATCTTTGCCTGCTTCTCTTCTTCTGTCAATGCAATGTAACCATGCTGTGATAACTCGTTTTTCTCTGCTTCTGTCAGATGAGATTTAATAGCATCATACGCTTTCCACTTCCAGATTTTTTCATCCGTTCTGTCTTTCAACTCTGCATCTGTAAACTTTACAAACTGTTTTTCGATATCCGAACGTTTCCAGCTCCAAACCAGTTTATCCTTTGTAGCAGAATATACCGGACTTAACTTCTTAGGATCCTGATCATTCAGATCCAGATCATAATACACATTGATCCGATCTACGGTGATACCGTCCGGAATATCAATTTTTGCATCAAAGTTTGGCGATGTTGTCTTATCTGCTATTTCAATCAGATAAATATTATTGCCTGCTGACTCATCCTTACCAAGCTCATTCACAAAGTTTGTATCCGGCTGGAACAATGTTACATCCGGCTTAGGCACTGATGCTAAAGCACTGTTAATAATAACATTGATGAACAATTTTCTCTCATCATTATTCTTTGTTCCATTACCTGTTACAGATGTATGACCGGCTCCACAATATGTGATAGCTCCGTTACCATACGCTGTTGTATAAATGAAGTAACTCTCCATTCCATCATAAGGTGATGCAGCATAATAAGATGACATTGTCTTTGCATTACCATTGTTATTACATCCTGCAAGTGTATACCAGACTGTTGTCTTCGTAGCCTCAAGATCCAGTGAATATGCCTGCTGATGTGTACCCGATATATTCAGGGATGAACCTATCGCAAACGGATACAGGGTAACCAGACCTTCATTTAATCTGGAAGCCTTTGCTGTCTGCGCAAATGCAGACTCATCTCTGTTACCATCATTGGTTGTGGTACGAAGTGCACCGTTTACATCCATCTTTGAATAAATATATGGTGTATTATTCTCTGCATGTATACTCTTATTCACTGCAAAATACAGATATGACATTGATAATGCACTTATATTCCAGCTAGACTTATCACTCGGAATCTGTGTTACATTATAATTTGAATTATAATTCTTTAATGTCTTAATCGTGCTGTCATAGATTCCCGATGTCTGATTCAGCTTTCCTGATATTCCGGCTGTTGTATTGAATCCGTATGGTGTCAGATAATATGTATCTGACTTATCCTTATATGACTTATACTCATAGCCATCATTTGTCTGAGCATATGAACTCTTCTGGTTTGTAAGATCCACATGGAATCGGTTCAGTCCAACCATATCAAGCAAGTTTGTAGTAAGTGTATAAGCACCACCCGCCTTCTTTGAATATGGTGACATTGTATCATGGAAGAAGAACAAATCTCCTCCGGCTTTTACATAATCCTTAATGTACTGACATGTCGTTGCATTCATATCAACATAAGCACTTGTGCTGTCTCCATATGGTGAGAATGCTGCAGAAGGACCAAGTACCAGGATAGAATACATCTTCTTAAGGAAGTCCTTACCATAAGATCTTCTTAAGTATTTATAATACTCATCCTTTGCATTCAGCTCTGCATCCTTTGCATCACGATATGCCGTAAATAATGTTCCATATGTTCCAAACTCATTGAAATTAGTTCCCTTGTCTCCATAATATTTCATGAAGATCATAGAATAATCTCCGGTCTTTATACAGTAGTTAAACAGCTGCACAATCTCACTTTCCGGTACCCATCTGTTCAATGCACCAAGCAGAGACTGTGAACCCTGTCTGTATTTACCATACTTTGCTGTATCTATCTTAGTTGCATCATTTCCAAACTGGTCGATTGCACCCTCCAGATACTTATCAATATTTTCCTTTGGAGTTTCAACAGCAGCCTTTGCATTCTGATATGCAGTCCATTT
Organism: Clostridium sp. BIOML-A1; assembly: GCF_009874105.1. Lineage (NCBI taxonomy): Bacteria > Bacillati > Bacillota > Clostridia > Eubacteriales > Clostridiaceae > Clostridium > Clostridium sp. BIOML-A1. The sequence goes on from NZ_WWTL01000004.1 coordinate 119,788, forward strand.
CTCCTGCAAGCCATCTGCATAATCCTGCCGAGTCATTCCATCAACTTTACCGCCTGCTTTGGACAGTGTCTCTGCATCTGCAACCCACTGCTCCAGGCAGTTATAAGTTCCGCTTGCATTATCTGCTGTTGTAAAACTTGCTTTATTCTTATTGATAACCGCCATATCAAGATTGATATTATAATCATCCGTAATCGTATCTGCAAGGTTTGAATACCAGTTATCATCTCCGGCACTCAGGTCATACTGTACAATTCCAAAACGGTTCTCATGACGTCCAAGTGATTTGTACTGTGATAATGCTACTTCTGATCCCAGTTTCGGTTCTGATGTAAGGCCATTGTAATACATGATCTTATGTGCCCACTGAGACTGAATATCAAAGTATAAAGTATCCTTAAAATTATGGAAGTCTGTTGTCTGGCCATCATACATTGTCTGGATCTGAAGGACATTGATATTGTTCTTATCAGCTGTCTCATTCACAACCTTACTAAGCCCTGAACTGGTTGCTATAAGCTCAGTTCCCTCATAGATCTCCAGATACCAGCTGGCTGATCCGAAAAAGTCTTCATCCAATTCCAATGTGGTTGATGCAGTATATGATGTCATTCCTGCAGAAGCAGCTCCTTTTGTAAGAGTTCCCTCTGTATGATAATCACTTGAATCAAATGTCATGTTACGATCTTTATCACAATATAACTTATATGTATATGTGGCATCCGACTTACTGCTTCTGACCTCGAACTCAAATGGAAGACTGGTCGTTCTCAGATAAGAACTCGTAATTCCTTCCTTATAGGTAGCAGGTTTATTTGTAAATACTACTCTCACTCTGCTTGCTGAACTCTTGATCAGACTGTTCAGTGAGGTCTTCATCGTATCAGATGGTACGACTGCATAAGACTTAATCACTGAAGGATCGTCATTCTGGAACCAGCTCTCATTCTCTACATCCGTAGTCAGATGAATCTTGTAAGATCCGCCTGTACCGATCTCTTTCGCCGTATATAAGGTCTGACCATACGTTCCATTCTGATTATCTATCATCTGCGTATCATCATGATCATATCCCCATAATACATTTTTCACACTTGTAGAAGCTGCTTTTTTATCATATGCATACTTCACAAGCTTATACACTCTGGAAGATGGATCCAGGTAATAATTTCCCTTTTCGATCGTTCCATCATCTTTAAACCAGTAACCTGAAAGAAGCTGAACCTGAGTCAATGCATTCACGCCGTTCTTAACATTGTAACCCTGCATCTTCTCATATACAGATGTCAGTTCATCACCGAAGATAACCGGTTTTCCGGCATCTATATATTCTACAAGTTCATCATACTTTGTCTTTGTAAGATCATTACCGTTTTCAGGCATGTATACTGCCTTACCTACCAGATCTGCCGGCATATAATTATCTGTAATATACTCTAACATACCTGTATGTGTGTACATAATGAATGTCGGTAAACCATAACCTAATGCTTTGATCGCATCACCATTCAGATTACCACTATGTGCAGAATAAACTTCCTCAACGCTTCTATCAAGTGCTGTATAATCACCACCGATATAAACCAGATCATAACTTGTTGCGATATCATCTTTCATACCGATCAATGCTTCCGTAGAAACCTGAGTAAGTTCGATATCACCATAGTTTAATCCATCTATTGCATATGCAAGTTTGGCCTTTGTCAGATCAAAGTCATAATACTCAACATTCTTCTGAAGTTCTTCTTTGGCCTTACCCTCAATCACATCTGACGGAACAGTATAATAATCACCCTTTATCTCTGAACCATCCATATGTTTTGAATAGGAAGAATTTTTATTCTTGGTTTCTGCTAACTCGCGATCAATCGGATAATCCGGTTGAATTTCAAGAACCTTGAACTTATTATCAGAGCCATCACGATACTGACCTGCATTAATGATATCTGCAATTGCTTTTGCTGACGGACTGATAATGGTCTTATTTCCGCCATTATTGTCATCATCACCATCTCCAGAGCCAACACCATCTCCGGCTTTATCACTGGCAATTACATATACACCACCTTCAACAGCGTCGCATAATGATTTATATGCATCTTTTCCAATCTCATCTTTATAAGCACCCGACTCGATAAAGATAAAATCAAACTGTGTAAAGTCAATCACCTGTTTTGTAGAATTCTTGGTAAGTGCTTCCGCTTTGTGATCTAGATATAACTTATTGACATAATTAAATGCCTTATCTCTACCTTCTGTAGAATCTTCTGAATAATCCAAAACAGTATATTCATAAGATAAGTTTGATGAATAATTTGCATCATAAGCAGGATCTGATTCTGTTGTCTTCTTTGTAAACTCTGCATATGTATCTGCAACGTTTGTATAATCATAATCTGCTGATTTCTGCTCACCATTCTTTGTAACAATGAAATTACATCCATTGCTGCCAACTTCATAAGCACCCGTCACTATAGTATCATCTGTTCCAGTTCCGGTTCCAGTTCCGGTTCCAGTTCCGGTTCCTGTTCCGGTTCCACTTCCTGCAGCTGCAACAAGCTCATCAATTGCTGTTCCGGCAGGCTCAATGATCACTCCATACTGGAATTCAGAACCGGCATTCAGATATGAGAAATTATAATTGTACACATAAGTATTTGTCGCACTGTCAAAAGAACCGTTTCCACCTTCTAAAGATGAAAGCATAACTGAATACTTCTCTGTCTCATTCTTACCAACCAGATAAGTCTTTCCGTCTATTGTAACAGTAAGATATACATTTGATCCGGTAAGATCTACAGATGAACGAACCTCTCCGGATAATTCCTTAGTTGCAACATCCTGAAAACCGGTATTTGAAAGATCGGTCGTTGAATAGACAGCACCTTCACCTGAGGTCAAAGCATTCTTGATATCACGGCTCTGAAGAACATAGATATTCGCACCACTTGGCACATATCTGTATCCACGGCTTGCATAAGCGGCTCCTGTGAATACACTGTTCTCTGCTGTTTCTTCTGCTTCCCAGGTATTAGTCTTCTTATTGAAAGTATAGGCACTTGCATCCATATGTGTGGAATCATTGTTTGCTGCTAATTCATCAAACATCCTCGATGACTCACCATTTGAAATAACAAGTACTTCTGCATTATCAAAATCCCATTTTGTTCTGGAAGCTGTAATACCACCAATAGAACTTGATACCTTAATATATGCAGAATCACTGTGATTCGTCTGGAAATTCAGGAAGTCTGTCAATGAATTATCTTCATACCATTTATAATATCTGTTTTTGTTGATATAGTCATTTCCACCCTCTGTCGCAGAACGTTCCGCTGTAAGGATGAAATCTGAAATTGTCTTTGTTGTCTTTTGGGTTGGATCCGGTACATCATTATCACTTGCTTCTTTATAAAGCACATTGAAATATCCCGGCTCTACTGCTAATACATTATCTATACGGGCTGTCAGATTCTTTGTAATCAACTTGAATGCTAATGTTCCCATACGATATGTATCATTATTTCCCTTTATCGAACTTGCATCTTTTACACAAAGTGTATATTTATCAAGAACGATCGGATGGCGGTCATCCATTGTATAGCTTACAAGCCAATTATATAATGCTTCGCTTATATCTTTGTCTTTTGATGCATATGCATTCTCATCCGGTGCAACGATATATATGAAATCCGCTGCAGATAAAATTGCTTTTGCATTTGTATCCATACTGTTCAGATTGTCAACAGTAACCGTTGTTAATGTCACTGCTCCGGCTGCCATCTTCTGGGATGCAATCGTCTTATAACCATCAAATACCGCATATCTGAAATACTCACCATCATACACATACTTCCATAATGGTGTTGTATTTGTATAATCAGACTCATTTTTGATATTACCTTTATAGTTTGATGCAGTAACTTTAGCAGTCATATCTGTATCTGCTTTCGCAATATCGTCATTTGATTTAGACTTTGGAAGGATCTGAACAATACGATATTTGTCATCACCTGTTGCCTTTAAACTGGCGCTGTTCGAATTGATAACCGCAAGGTCAATATTCGAATAGCCTACAAGTCCTGTTGCAGCACTCAGTTCTGCGTTATTTTCATTTACAGGAGTTCCAGAATTAGCTAATGTGAAATTGACGAATACCGCACTAACAATCAGTGTAAAGATGATTGCTACGGAAGATAAAACAACTTTTTTATTCTTAAACACTATTCTTTCCTCCTTTTAGTTTGAATGCGCTTTTAACACATTTGAATTTCTAAGGCTGACAACTCCATCCACTGTATAAGATGCTGCTGTCTGTGCATCCTGAAGTTTCATGGTGATTGCAAAACTATCCTCATCCGGATTCACCTTCACATCAAACTGCTCAACATTCTTTGCAAGCAGACAGGCCTCATCATTACTTGAATCAATAAATGATCCGCCTCCGGAATTAGACGCCTTCATTCTGTAAGCATATAACTTCTTGTTTGTCTTATCATATAATAGAGTACAACTTGTTATCTCGCTATCACCTGTTGTTGAATCCAGACCGGATGCATAATTAAGCTTAATATAAAGCTTATCCGCCGTCTTTGAACCTACCGTTGTCGATACCGTACTGAGTGCTACATCTTTATCCAACTCACCGATGTTGTAGCAAGGTCTTTTATTCGATCCGCTTGCAGGATTTGAAGAAGGGGCTACCTGCACTGTTTTGTTTCCGCCTCCTTCTTTATAAGAACCATCATCCTGTCTTAAATCCGACGCATCAGGAACCAGATATACGCCTTCTTTCGATGATGTTTCACCTACTCGCTTTGCTTTTGCATAAATCTTAACATCTGTTGCTGCCATCAGCATATCAGACATAGTATCATAGGCTTCTTCAGCCTGTGTCTGTATCTTCTTTCTGGATGTCATCTTCCGATTGGAAGCAACCACTGATCCAATCAGGGTTGTAACTGCTACCATAAATACACTTAAGATACCTATGTAAAGTACCAGTTCAATGAAAGTGAAACCCTTATTCTCTGTTTTTTTCACTATTCATCCCTCCTTATGATCCTGTATAATGACTACCAGTCGTTTTGTTTAATGTTACTTTACCTACTGATGCATTCGACCGCTCCTTATTGAAAGTATAAATACCATCTCCCGACCAAACCGAACCATCTGCTTTATTAAACATAACGATCATAAAACCCGCTGTGCCATTTACTTCAGTAACCTCTTTTGCGGTATCTGAAGATTTTGCCGCGTACATAATCTTTACGCGATCCAGCGTTATAGTATCTATTGATGTGTCTGCAGTAAAGTTAGCTCTGTCTTTAAAATCATCTGAAGGGTCTCCATTCGCTTTACGCGTAACATCACCCGTAAAGGTTCCGTATGTAATCTGATATTTATCGTCAACCTTTTCAATCAACATAGCAGCTTTTTTATTTTGAGATTTTGTCAATTTTACTAATGTAGACAATTCCTCATTGAATGACTCTTTAGCCGAGGTAGCCCGGGCAGTTGATATCGCTGATATCGTAACAGCTGCCAGTCCGGATAACACCGCTATTATTCCAAGAACAATAATCAGTTCTACCAGAGAATATCCAGCATTGTTTCTTTTCTTCATCTTCACCCCTCCTAATCTACATTCTTCTTCCAGTTCTGGAATTCAAGAATATCACTATAAGAGATGTCAGATAAAGTAGAACTCTTCACCTCTGCACTACTGTCTTTTTCTTCTTTTACATAGTTCTTTAAGATTTCTCTTGTAACTACGCTTACATCTGTATCTGTGCTGTCTGCGCACTTCTTCAGTACACTCGCCGTATATGATACATCTGCTGAAAGGCTGATACTGCTGTTACAGATCACCTTACCGCCTGCAATGATCAATCCACGGAAAGATTTTACTTTATTGCTGAACTTCACATCACCGCCACAGATAACAACTCCCTGTAAAGAATTACCAGTAGCTGTATCAAGCGTTACATCTCCATCATTGATAACAAGAATCGAATCTGCTGATCCATCATCAGACGAAATCGTTTTACTGATATTCTTATGCGCTGTATGGTTAGTGCCGTCAGGCAGTGTATGCGTTCCAAAAATCTTTGTAAAGTCAACATAGTTATTTAATGGTGTCAGACTGTAATTATAAGAGTACGAATCACTTCTTACATAATCTCCCTTATACTTTCCATCTGCATCCTTGCCAACATATGTGTACTGATACTCGCCTGATGCTAACTGAGTTCTTGTATAATCACCTTTATTAGCACCTACATTTTTGAATTGTGCATGCTCGTATCTGTACTTCTGAGACTGCTTTCCATTACTGGTCTCTGTATAATCTGTATATTTTACTAATGCCCATGCAGATTGCTCTTCATCGGTCTCCTTACCTTCAGCATCCAACACCTTATTGTTTAATACAGACAGATGATCTTTCATGTTGATATACATGTAATTAAGGAAATTACTCACCTTATGTGCCTCTGTTTCAGAATCTGATCCAGTTAACTGTCCTGCACTTGTTTTAAGGTTTTCATAAGCAAGATTATTTGCTGTCGTGTCTCCATTTCCAAGCAACATGGTGAATGTCTTAGATGTAGCTGCTGCTTTTAAAGCCGTTTCAACACTCATCGTACTCTTTGTTGATGCCTGAATATATAAAGATCCGTCATTCTTATTCTGTGCCGTTACTGCCGCGCCTGAACCAACCTTAGAAGAATCTACCTTGCCATCTGCACCAACAGGAAGTAACAATGTCACATCGAAGCTGTCATAATTAGATACGTTATATATCTTCTTATTTGTTTCTTCCAGATTCTCTGCCAGAAGATCATAATACTTCTTTACAAAAGCTTCTGCTTCTTCTACATTACTCTGCTTATTATCTCCCGCTTTAATATAAAGATAATAATAATCATGACCAGACACCGTCTGTTTGATCGCATTAACTACCAATTCATTATTACTCAGTTTTTCAGTAAACTCTTTGTATAATTCCTTTAATTTAACATCATTGTTAAAACTATTTGGGAACTTCAGCTTAACATGTGTATAACCATTTGAATCTACTGTCTCGCTGCCTGCAACCGGCTCCCACTGTGTCAGGAAAATCAACTGATTGGATTTCACATCAAGCGACTGACCAGTTGAATAATCCTTCAATGTTGTAAATGCATAGTCCAGATTCTTTTCATTTCCATCTGCATCAACAAGACCGAGTTCTTTTCTCTCATTAGCATCTGTGATAGAAGAAGCTGCCACTTTTGAGAACTCAATATATGATTTACCCGCAATATAAAGAGATTGTAAGCTCTTCAGATCCAATGTGGACTTCTTACCATTTACAATAATCGCACTATCACTAAAATGAGATTTTAAACTGTAATTTGTAGGGAGTTTGCCCGCATTCCCGAGAAGCTTAATGCTCCGAATATCATCTGTAGAATAGCTATATCCAAAGTATGTACCCTTAAAGAATGTCAAATTAGATTCTTCTGCATTTAACTCTGTATCATCATATACATAAGCGTTTGCTGCCGCTGTAATAGAACCGCCTTTATCTCCATCAATGATAATATTATCGGTCCAGAGCTCTGAAAGGTTCGAACTTCTACCTGAAAGAGTAATATCTGCACCATTATATGCTGTCAATGCACCAGAATTTACAATAACATCTGAATTCATTGTCAATGATGCTTTGTCAACAAAAATACCAGAATTAGCGCTTTCATCTGTAGCGCCCCAGTTTCTTACAACACTATCATTATATTTGTTTGTAACTTTTGTTGCAGTCACAGCATTATAATCTTTATTATAATAATCAGATGCTGTGTATACATTTCCTTTAACATTTACAACTGTTGCACTTGCATCGTTATAATTCGTAGTTGTTCCGGATACTTGCAGTCCCATATCTGCCAGAAATGCATAACTATACAAACTATTGCTGTTTATACCTGTCATATCAAACGAAACATTATATTCTGGTTTTTTAAGTACCAAATCCGTCATAATTGACTGCTCATACGTTCCTGGAGCCATCGTCTCCCTATCTGTTGCAGCAGTCAATGTAATTGTTCTCTTAACACCTACGTTCTTAAATGCAATCGTCTCTACAGTTCCTGAATTAAATCCCGGTTCCGTATTTGTCTGTCCGGAAATATCTCCCGTTAGGGAATTCTTAACATATTTGATATAACTGTGTTTTCCCGCATTATCTGTATATACAATTCGAAGATTATCACAATCAAGTGTAACATTCGGATCTGTAATATAACCCTGCAATGTAGCTACTAATGTAGGGATTTTATTCAGATTATCATCATCCATAATTCCCTGCATAAAAAACTTTTTGAACAGATTATTTGCCTCTGTCTCAGAAAGATTCGTATACTTTCCATCTTTATAATATACAACTAACTCTGCAGTCGTTGTATATGCGGAATATAAGTGTTCATTTGTCGTTGCACCAATTCCTGCATAAATCTCATCCATTGCCTTCTCTACACTGTAGAAGTTATTCAATGAATTAATCTTGTAATATCTGAGTTTGTATGCTAATAACATACCCATTAACAGGGCGGATACCAGAATACTCAAAAACGTTGCAGATACAATTACAAGGACAAAACTGGAACCACGATTACTCATGTGCTTCAGTCTGCTCTTTAATTTTTTAAGCATCTTCTAATTCCCCCTTGTTCCTGATATAGTCGTCTTGTCAGTCGTCTTATCATTACTGTCTTTTTCTTCCATAAGAACAGTCAGATCGTACATATAGACATCGTCCGCCGTATCATCCTTTGTTCCCATAACACTTACAGTTGAATTTGGTTTATCTACTGTAAAGTTCGCATATACTTTAGTCTTTCCGGCTAATGTATTAATCTTTGCTTCATCTGCCGGTTTCTTAAGTGTTCCGGTTGAATCTGCAAAATTCACACGCACCTTTACAGATGATGGAGATACCTTATGCTGATTATTTACATAAATCAGATCATCAAGTGTCTTGCTGCTATCACCGCCCTGCAAAGCTTCATTGATAATTTCTGCATACTTATCATCAATATCTGCTACAGTCTGGAAAATATAAATCTTTGCCTTTTCATCCGCATCTAATGCATTTGTATCTATATTCACATAATCACGATTTACATAGATACCATTACTGGTTGCAGGAACATATAACAGATAGATTGGTGGCAGTTTATCATAATCATTCTGATATACTACACCTTCTCCATTTGCACTGGCTGGTTTATATACGTTATTTGTATTGTTCTCATATTCAGACTTAATAACGCCGATTGTTGTCTTATCTACATACTTTACGATACACTGCACACGATATTTGTTATTTGCAGTCTTTGACACTTTAATCGTCGTTGTCTTTGAGAACTCATCATTCTTCCAGAATTCATCACCATCACTGGAAAGCATCTGATTATACTGCACTGTATGACTCTTTAACAGTTCTGTCTTCTGATCCTTAAAATATGCACTTGCCTGATTATCCAGATTATTTCCATCTGCGGTTCCGGTATCACCTGTGTAAGTTGCCCCGGCAATGATCGCTGCCTGTTTATTATCCAGTGTACGAACAGTACCTACTGAAGATGTGATCTTAACATAATCACCATTTTCATCAACTTTTGCATCTCCTGTTGCCGGATCCCAGATATACCCCATCGCAGCAACCTGCTGTGCAAGATCACTGACCGTGACTGTACAGCCATACTTCGCGTAATTTCCTCCTATAGATATGTCATTACATGTGTATGTCTTCTCCGTATAATTCACCTTCTTCACTCCGGCAATCTTATTATCCGTTGTTTTCGGAGTTGTAGTTGTGCAGGTGAAATTATAGCTACCTGTAGAATTGCCATCAGGTATACTGATGGCACTACTACTCATATCTGCAGTTTTAAAGCTTTCCATGATCTGTTCTGCTTTATCAATGGCATACTGTTTCTTGGTTGATTTCTTATTGATATTAACAGCGGAAATCAACTGGGAGGTAAGAGGAACGATCAATATGGCAAATACGGCTACAGCAATGATTACTTCTATCAAACTAAAGCCTTTATTGTTTTTCTTTGTCATTTTCTACTTCTCACTCCGTTTAAAAACTGTTTACGGGTTTCAGGTTTATAACTACCTACTGAGCATTATCGCTTGATGTAGTTGTTGTAGCTGTTGACTTCTTTGTCGGGTTACCGAAGATATTATCCTTTCCGTTCTGAACATTAACATCTACCTGATCTGTAGTTCTGTCTCCACCATTTACTGCGTATGATGTGAATGACATATCACCTGTATATTTTCCTGTCTCCTCATCAAAAGCGATACTGATAGAATCAACAGTCATACGGAAGTCTCCACTCTGAATATAATCAATGACATCCTTAAGATCCTTGTATGAACCTGAATAGGTAACAGGGAAGTTCGCTGAATAGCAGTTATAATTATCTCCTGAAGCTGCAGCACTATCAGCTACGGTTGTGTCAGCCGCAGTCGTATCGGTTGCTGCTGCTCCATCTCCGAGTGTAGCATCACCTACCGCACCGGTTCCGAGTGTGTAGAATAACTGTTCTTCTCCCATCGTTACAGAAGGGAAGTCAAACTTATATTCATCCTTGATACCCTGTAAATACATAATTGTATTCTCCTGATAGAGCTCTGATGGGAATTCATCAAGGATTGCCTGATACTCTTTCTTATAGTTCTCTGTATCTTTAATATACTGGTCACGATTTACATCCTTTGACTTCAGATCATTATAGTAAACCTGCTGTTTGTCCTTTTCGGATATGATACTCTTCCGGTCTTCAAAATTATTCATAGCCACATAACGAATCGGCACGAATAATATTACAACACCCAATAAAAATAATAATAAATTTCTTTGTCCTTTTGTCATTGCATCCATGTTCGTACCCTCCTTACTGAGCTAATGTTGCATCTGTCTCTGTAGTATCTTCTGTTGATGCATTCGCATCCACATAGATACAGGTTACAGTGAAATCATATGTAGTCTTGCCTGATTCCTCATCTACATTCTCTGTAATGCTTCCGATGAATGAATTATCGATACAGTCAATTTCTTTTAAGCTGATCGCAAGACCCGCAACATCGTCATACTTTTCTGCAGTACCGGATATGGATACACCGCTCGCATCTGAATTGAACGCTGTTACTTCTGTTCCCTTTGGCATCTTCTCTTCTAAAGCATTGATAAAGGTTACTACATTCTCATTCAGATTCTTAGTGTAGCTGTACATGCTCATGGCATCCACATAGATGCTCTCTGCATCCTCATAGTCCTGTACAATGGTTTCAATATCTTTAATTGATTCAATCTTTCGGTTTACATCATCCAGCTCACTCTGTGCCTTATTCTTCATGATAAATGAAGCCGCAGTCACACCACCGGCAACGAGCACTGCCAGAATCAGAAATGCAACTACAAAAGGCGTAGAATCAACAGCTCCTTCTTTCTTAGATGCTGTTGCCCCTTCTGATATTACAAATCCCATAGGTGCAAAAGCCGCACCGATAGGAACCATAAGGTATACAGGATTATAAATCTTCAAATCAATCTTCGGGTCAAACTTGATATTGAATAAACTATCCATAACTCTGGTTGATACATTAAGCTGTACCTTGAATAAACCATCGATTCCTTTGATCAGTGCTCCATCGCCTGTCAGGAATACATCATCAATCGGCTTATCCGGATTTTTTGATGCAAAGAAATCCATCACACGTCCAATGTTATTGATCAGGTAACGGAATGAACCGGTAATCGCATTATCATCGAAATCAACTGTGATCAGACGTTCATTCTGAAGTAAGGTCATAGCTGTCGTTGCATCTACGCCCTTTGCATCCATTACTTCATTTACTACAACATTGGTACCATATGGTACAGTTCTCTGGAGTAAAAGGATATCTCCTTTTACAATATTTAATACGGTAGATTCACTACCTAACTGGATTACCATCGTTGTCATGTTCTCACTGGTCTGTGTCTTGATCAGCTGTAACATGGCATTTCCAATGTAATCGAGCGCCACTACTTTCAGTCCCGCAAGTGCTGCCACTTCATAGTAGGAACGAACCATACTGGTCGGTGCTGCTACAGCAAGGACTCTTAACTGTTTGTTATTTTCTTCATCAGTGACTGTCTCTAATACAGAATGGGATACGGTGTAATCCTCTATATTAACAGGGAAATACTCTGATGAGTTCGCATTAATAATTCCTTTGATTTTGTTCTCCTTAACGAAAGGCACAAGGACCTCTCTGTTAACGATCTTTGTAGAGGTAAGGACGAAAATCGCGTCCTTGTTAGTGATTCCGTTTGCAGCAAGCTGTGATCTGATTGCTTCTGCAATTCTTTCTTTGTCTCTGATAAAACCATCTTCGTATGAGTCTTCCGGAGTCTCAAAGATGATGGCATTATGTACGGTTGAAGTCTTCTTCTCAGAAGCGGTTACTTCTGTGATAGTAATACTTTCATTTGTAATGTCGATTGTTAAGACTTTTTTATTACTCGCCATTTTAAATAGCCTCCCTCGCTAATCAGTAGTTTTGTCGGGAATTCTCCCTTAATTGCCTGAGTACCAGCTTACATGCTGTTCACCCCATATAAATAAAAATAGAATACGCCTGTATCTTACAGGCTATAAGGTGAACAACCTGTCACCCTCAAAATGGTCTCTATGTTTGACCCTCCATATGCGACCATTCACTTGTTTTCCAGCTTATATGCAAGCCGGTTGCCGTCATTAGTTTAATCACTCACTAAACTACTGACTGCTTCCAAGACATCATATATCTTTTCTGCATTGCATTATGATATAGTGATGTCTATAAATCCACAAACATCTTACTCATGTTATCGAAAGGCAACAACTAGCTATAATATGTCATACGAGGAATTTCAAACAGCTTAATTTTGTTGCCTTTCAATACTATTAAAATAAAATATTTGTTTTCAGTTAAAGCCTAGTTCTGTGGGGAAAGTAATTTATTTGTAGTTCCGCCTGAATAAACTTCAACTTTATTGTTTGCTACATCAATTAAAACTTTGAATTCAGAATTCTTGTCGTAATATTTACCCTTTAATGATGCGCTACCAAGAATCTCGCTAAGTTCCTGTCCAAAACTTCCTGATGCTTTCCATGAAGTTACAGTAGCTGTTTTTGCAGTACTTCCAAGTGAAGCCATAGCCTCTTCATTTGACATTGCGGTCTGACATGCAGAACGAATAGTGTCAGCATTTGAAATATCTGTTGATGCTCTTGACTTGTTAATGTACTTGATAAGTGCTGGTGCAAGTGCGCCTGCAAGGATTGCCATGATAGCAATAACGATAATTAATTCTACTAATGAGAAACCTTTGTTGTTCTTCTTCATAATTATTCTCTCCTTTTTTCTTTCTTAAATTATTTTATGTTGTTGATGTGTCATATGACACTATATCAATACCGGCATCCTCGTTCTACCGGAATCAATCAATGTAAAACTGTGTAAGTAAATTATGTATTATGTATTGTATTAATACTGATCCATCGCATCGTACATGCTCATGATAGGACCATATACAGCTGCTACAATCATACCTACGATACAGGCAAGTACAACCATGATCAACGGTTCCATTGCTGCCGTTAATTTATTAGTAGCTGCTTCCACCTCTTCGTCGTAGTAGTCGGCAACCTTACTGAGCATCTCCTCGATATCACCGGTCTCTTCACCGATCTTTGTCATCGCTGATAACATCGGCGGAAGAACCTCCATATCCTTTAATGGTTTTGAAAGCGGGATACCCTTTGCAACCTGTGTCTTTGCATCCATCAGGCCATCACGTATGATCTTATTATCCATCATCTTCGCTACCTGTTCTACGGCATCGATCATAGAGATACCGGATGCCATCAAAGTGCTCATAGTTCTTGCGAATCTGGAGCAGGCTGATTTGATCGTAAGATTTCCGAATACCGGAGCCTTGATCGCGATATTCGAGAAGAATTGTTCACCAACCGAACTCTTCTTGAATGCCTTACAGCCGAATACGATCGCTGCTACAACAATGATCAATATGTACCATTTATGAATAATGAAGTTACTTGCCGCAACCATCATTCTCGTTGCAAGAGGAAGCTTTGTCCCCATGTCTTCAAACATACTGGTGAAGTTCGGGATAACCGCGATCATAACTACGATTACCACGATGATCATTACGATAAATACTACGATAGGATAAACCATCGCGCCCTTGATCTTACTGGATAATGCATTATCCTTCTCAAAGTGTTCTACCAGACGATCCAGACACACCTCTAAGTTACCGGACAACTCACCGGCAGCTACCATGTTGATCATGATCGGAGGGAATACATCTGAGTTTACTCGAAGGGCATCTGCAAGAGTACCACCTTTTTCAACATATGTCTTCGCATCCATAACCGCACGCTTCAGTGTTGGATTCTCGATCTGGTCGCCCATCAGTTCCAATGCGGAAATGATCGTAACACCGGCTTTTATAACAGCTGAAAACTGTTTACAAAAGACACCCAGGTCTCGTGATTTTACTTTCTTCTTAATTAAACCCCCTGAAAATGGATTGTTCTGCTCTGTCAGGCTCATGATCGAATAGCCATCCGACTTCAGCTTTTTCTCCGCTCCATCTCTGTTTGGGGCCTCGATGGTACCTTTTTTATTCTTACCATCTTTGTCAACAACCTTGTAGTTAAATACTGCCATTGTTTCTCCTCCGACCCTGTCATATTTCTTCCGTGATCATATCTGACCACACCCTTTATGCGTCTTTAAACGCATAAAATCTCATTCATATAGATTATATAATACTATAATTTGCTACCATAATCAATATTTTCTTATGTCCGCCAGTTTTTTTGTGAGATTTGCACAAAACTGTTATACATTTTACTGTCCGTTAATCTTCTTTCTGAGGTACTGCTGATCCTGTGCATATGTCATTGCCATCTCTCTGGTTATAGTTCCCGCAGAGAACAGATCGTACAGTGCATCATCCATCGTAATCATTCCAAGCTGTCTGCTTGTCTGAATCGTTGACTGGATCTGATGCGTCTTTGCTTCACGGATCAGACTCCGTATAGCAGGAGAAGCAAGCATAACTTCAAAGGCTGCTACTCGTCCCTGACCATTTGCCGTAGGCAGAAGCGACTGTGATATAACGCCTTCAAGGACCATCGCAAGCTGTACACGTACCTGTTGCTGCTGGTTTGTAGGGAAGATATCAATGATACGGTCGATCGTACTTGCCGCGCCGATCGTATGCAGAGTCGAGAAAACCAAATGTCCTGTCTCGGCTGCAGTGATCGCTGTTGAAATAGTCTCAAGATCTCGCATCTCTCCTACCAGAATGATATCAGGATCTTCACGGAGTGCTGCACGAAGTGCATTTGCGTAGCTGAGTGTATCCATACCAACTTCTCGCTGATTTACGATTGCCTTGTTGTGATGATGGATATACTCGATAGGGTCCTCCAGTGTGATGATATGATCTGTCAGGTTTTCATTTGCTTTATTTATAATAGAAGCAAGTGTTGTTGATTTTCCCGAACCGGTAGGTCCCGTTACAAGTACAAGCCCTCTCTTTCTCTTATAGAGATCAACAACCTCTCTCGGAATACCAAGCTGATCAGGTCTTGGGATCTGTGTCTCAACTCGTCTGTAAGCCGCCGCCATATTACCGCGATCCATATATACGTTCACACGGAAACGTCCGGTCTCCGGTGAGTCAAACGAGAAATCGACCTCACCTCTGTCCTTTAAGATCGCTACATGTCTTTCTTTCATGGTTGCTCCGATCGCTTCTGCCGCATCAGCAGGTGTAAGCGGAGGAACTTCAACTTCTGTCAATCGTCCATTGATTCTGAGCTTTGGTGGTATTCCGACTGCAATATGTACATCAGATGCCTTCGCCTCAACCGAGAATGCCAGGAGCTCCTTCATATCCAGCATATTGTTTCCTTCCTTTCCTTGTTGCATTTCATAATTTCAATTTATTTTTACAGAGTTATGTATGTAAGTTCTTCTCTGTTAAAAATCTGTTTGGATTATTTCTTTGTTAAAAACATCCCTTTTTCAAATGAACACTCTAATATGAATGTATTAATGTCTTTGCATGTTTTAATGTTTTAATATTTTAATGTCTTTATATCATTTAGTATTCGTCACCGGTTGTATAAACGATCTTCTTCATCTCCGAAAGTGATGTGATACCGTTTAATACATGCTTTGCTGCGCCCATCTTCAGTGTGAGCATTCCTTCTGATAATGCCTGCTTCTCAATCTTATCTGCCGTCGCTCCGGTCGAGATAACTGCCTGTAATGCCTTTGAAACCGGCATCATTTCATACACACCGATTCGTCCTGCATAGCCGGTATCATTACAAAGCGGGCATCCTGCAGGCTCATAGATGATTACGTCTTCTTCATCAGCCGGTACGCCAAGCACCTGTCTCTCATCATCTTCTATAAGTCGTGGCTGTTTACAGGTTGGGCACAGACGTCTTACCAGTCGCTGTGCGATAACACCTACAACCGCATCACCTACAACGTAAGGCTCGATACCCATATCTTCCAGACGAGTGATCGTAGATGCTGCCGAGTTTGTATGGAGTGTTGATACAACCAAGTGTCCGGTGATAGCCGCCTGAACCGCGATCTGGGCAGTCTCACCATCTCGAATTTCTCCGATCATTATGATATCCGGATCCTGACGAAGAATAGATCTAAGTGCTGCCGCGAATGTCATATCTGCTTTATTATTTACCTGTACCTGGTTGATACCGTTGATATTCGCCTCGACAGGGTCTTCTACCGTGATAATATTAACATCTTCTTTGTTCAACTCACTTAATGATGTGTACAGTGTAGTTGATTTACCGGAACCGGTAGGCCCTGTAACAAGGATGATTCCGTGTGGGTTACTCAGGATTCCATCAAATACTTTGATCTCATCCTCATCAAGTCCAAGACCGCTCTTCGGCTTGGTCAGTCCGTCTTTAGAAGTAAGTCGCATAACCGTCTTCTCACCGTATACTGTCGGAAGGATAGATACACGGACATCGAACTCTCGTCTGTCTACGAAAATGGTAATACGACCATCCTGTGGTTTTCTCTTCTCTGCGATATCCATTCCGCCTATGATCTTGATACGGGCTGTAATACCTGCCAGAATACTGAGGTCATATGACATTACCTGCTTCAACGCACCATCAATTCTGTATCTGACACGAACGCTGTTCTCCAGTGCTTCGATATGGATATCGGATGCTCTCTGTCTTACACCGCCCTCAATGATCTGCTTAACCAGAAGAACGATAGGTGAATTATCAATATCTTCGTTTGTTTCTTCTTCATCTCCGCCACCAAGTGCATCCGCCTGTTCCTGACGATACATCTCAGCCGCTTCCATCGCTTTTGAGCTTCCATAATACTTGCCGATCGCATCATTGATCTGTTCCTCCGTTGCGAGCATCGGCTCTACCTGCATATTTGTTACAAGTCCGATATCATCAATCGCATTGATATCCATCGGATCAGACATAGCAAGTTTTAATATATTCGGGTTTTCCGGATCGATCTCGATAGGAATAACCTTATATTTTGTAACCATATTCTCAGGTACCATATGAATAACTTTATCTTCGATCTTGGCACCTTTCAATTCTATGTAATCAATACCTAACTGCTGTGTTAGAAGAGTAATAAGGATCTCGTTACTGATCATTCCCAGATCTACGAGAACATTTCCGAGCTTCCCGCCGTTCTCTTTCTGATATGCCAGAGCCTCCTGTAACTGCTCCTCTGTAATTGCTCCTGCTGCTACAAGGATATCTCCAATTCTAATCTTTTTTCGGCCCATTCCTAATCGCATACTGGTCTGTCCTCCTACACTTTTTAAATATACGAACACTCATTTAGAGATTATAGCACACCCTGGTAAAAAATTAAACATTTTGAACAGATTTTGGTCAATTTTTTTTGATTTTTTTCACATTTTAACAAGTTTTCTTTTTGGGATATGCACGTTCTTTACAGTTTCATCATAAAATATATACAAATCGCTGGAGCAGAAATTGATGTGCAGACATTTAAAAAGCCTCTCTCACCAAAAGAGGAAGCATATTTTCTGAAATTATGCAAAGAAGGCGATCCCCGGGCCAGAAAAACTCTGATTGAATATAATATGCGGCTGGTTGCCCATATTGCAAAAAAATACAATGGGAGCCACGAAAATGATGATCTGATATCCGCAGGCACGATCGGACTGATCAAAGCCATCGACACCTACGACTCAAAAAAAGGAAAACGACTGGTCACCTATGCATCCCGATGTATTGAAAACGAACTTCTGATGCTTCTCCGTCAGAACCGAAAGCACGCCCGTGAAGTATCCTTGTTTGAACCCATCGGCACAGACAAGGAAGGAAACGAGATCAGTCTGATGGATATCATCAGTCCCGATACTCCATCCATTCTTGATTCCATGGTACATGATTATAATCTGAAACAGCTTCCGGATTGTATGCTGCACCACCTTACAAAACAGGAAATGGTGCTCCTGTCCAGACGTTACGGTCTGTCCGGTGAAGCACCATGTACTCAAAAAGAAATTGCCTCCGCAATGGGCATTTCCAGATCATATGTTTCCAGGATCGAGAAACGTGCATTGCTCAAGCTTCGCAAAGCTCTCGAAACCTGACCTCCCTATTCCTGCCGTCTGAGTATCATCCCCGCTGATACCGGGCGGTCAAGTCTTACATAGAGCTGCATCTTCGGATGCGGTGCAGACTCCATTTTCTCCATCTTGTCATTGTAGATTTCTTCTACCCGGCACGAGATATTTGTGCCGTCAAAGTCCATCGCCTCTATCATCTCTCCAACAGAAAACTTATTCTTCTGTTCAAATACCGCAAGTCCGTCTTCTGTCACCAGCTGCACATTTCCGATATAAGTATAATTCTTGATATAAGTATTGTTATCATAGATCTGAGAGTCACTATCTGTCTTTCCGAAATAAAATCCAGTTGTGAACTGTCTGTATGTGCATTTTGCTATCTCTGATTTATAATATTCCATATTCGACCTGTAAAGCTCCGGCGACTCCATATAATCATCGATTGCCTTTCTATATGTTCTGGCAACCGTTGCAACATATAGCGCAGTCTTCATTCTGCCCTCTATCTTAAAGCTATCGATACCCGCATCGATCATCTCGGGAATGTGTTCTACCATGCAGAGATCCTTTGAGTTAAAGATGTAGGTTCCCCTGTCATCCTCATTAACCGGCATATACTCACCCGGTCTTGTCTCTTCTACGATGTGGTACTTCCATCTGCAAGGATGTGTGCACGCACCACGATTCGCATCTCTGCCTGTAAAGTAACTACTGAGCAGGCATCTTCCCGAATAAGAAATGCACATAGCTCCATGCATGAACGATTCAATCTCCATATCATCCGGAATATGATCCCTGATCTGTCTGATCTCAGCAAGCGACAGTTCTCTGGCTGTAACCACGCGTTTTGCCCCAAGCTTATACCAGAAGTTATATGTCAGATAATTGGTGTTATTTGCCTGCGTACTGATATGAAGCTCCATATCCGGCATAGTTTCCTTTGCGAGTGTAAAGATACCGGGATCAGACACCAGAACAGCATCCACGCCGGTATCCTTTAACTGTTCAAAATATGTTTTCATTCCATCGATATCATAATTATGTGCAAATATATTCGCTGTCACATACACTTTTGCGTTTTTTGCATGTGCATATGCTGCTGCTTCTTTCATCTCATCAATCGAGAAATTATCTGCTTTCGCACGAAGCCCATATGCCTGTCCGCCGATATAAACCGCATCGGCACCATAATCTACCGCAACCTTTAAAACTTCAAGACTGCCTGCCGGAACAAGCAGTTCCACTTTACGATCTGTCATTTATCCAATCCTCTTTTCAATTCTTATTTATCTTCTTTCATTCTGTAATATCATACACCAACCGCGCATATTCATATGTCGATTATTTACAGCATTCGTCTTTTCGTACAGACAGGCTCATTCCGTCCCCAATATTTAAAATAGCTGTTTCAAGCCGTTCATCATGTTTTAATTCATACAGATATTCTCGCATTCTTGCATGAATCGTCCGATTTCTTCTCGTTACCGCGAACCTGGATTCAAGCACGTCTCCATCCTGTAATACATTATCACACAGCAGGATTCCTTCCGGAGCAAGTAATGGGATCGTTTTTTGAAAAAAGCTTCCATACTGTCCTTTTGCCGCATCCATAAACACCAGATCAAATGATCCCTGTAATGTCGGAAGGATCTCGTTTGCATCCCCCGCCAATAAGGTAATCCGATCTTCAGCCTGTGCAAGTCTTATATTAGCCTTTGCCTTTTCTATTCTCGGTCGATAGTTCTCTATCGTTGTAATATGTCCTTCTTCTCGCAAAAACCTGCTCATAAAAATAGCAGAAAAGCCGACCGCCGTTCCTATCTCCAGTATATTTACCGGTTTCTTTATCATCATCAGAAGCTTGATGAACTCGCCTGCTTCTCTACGGATGATAGGAACCTCCTGCTCTTCTGCTTCTTTTCTGATAGCAGTTATCACATCGTCATAATCACTGTTAAATGAATTAATGAAGGACGCAATTCTTTCATCTGTTATCATTCACTTTTCTCCGTTGTATCATTTTCCGACTTGGCATCAGTCGTGCTGTCCGACGTCTTATCTTTTGCCTTTTCTTCCTTTTTGCTTTCGGCTTTTTTCTCCTTCTCGTCCAGCTTGCCACCCGTTATCACGGTTATGATCTCGTCATTTGTATAGTTCGGAGCAATCTCATACGTTCCCGGCTGGATCTTTGCTGCATAAGAACCGATTCTGATACGAATCATCAGTGCATATGCATTCTTTACAACTCCGGCATCATCTAATGTCTCACAGACATCTTTGATCGATGAATCCGGAAGTATCGTAACTGCTACTACCTTTGTATCCGCCTTATCTTTGCAGCTGTTACTTGCAAACACATCATAAGCAAAGCCGAATCCGAACGCAAACACCTTAACCAATATAAACAGGATAAATACATTCACAAGTAAACCGACCGAGAATCGCAGTACTCGTTTCATTGTCAGTGCTCCATCTATAGCCATATCTTAATCTCCTTATCCATTCGTGCCTTCAGACACTACGTAACTGTTGTAACATATCCTACTGCTTTATGTCAACATCCAGCCCATCAGCTATCTCATCATACATTGTTTTCAGCATCCTGCAAAGCTTTCGTTCTGCCCGAAGGAAATCATTTACAATAGTGTCATGAACGATCGGATCATATTCCTCGAATAATGCAACTACCTCATCATAAGGATTATCATTCGAAGCATTGTTCTGAATATCCGAGTTCTTCTTTTTGAACTCGTTCAGCCCCCGAAGCAGATCCGGATGTTCGTATAATCTTTCGCGGCACACCAGATAGTGCCTGTAGAATTCCGATTCCTTTATCGTTTCATTCAGTTTTTTACTGAGTTCAACAACATCGCTCATTGTTCATTCCTCTTTTCTTCTTAGCCTATACCCATGCATGAGGTAATTATCAAAGCGTCTTATACTTCTGTAATGATCGGAAGGATCATCGGGCTTCTCTTCGTCCGTTTCCACAGGAATTCACTCAAGGAATCCTTGATCGTCGTCTTGATCTTGCCCCAGTCTGTAACATTCTTACGCAAGCATTTCTCCAATGCTTCCTCCACTACTGCACGACAGTCCTCCATCAACGTCTCCGATTCTCTTACATATACAAATCCTCTGGAAACAATATCCGGACCCGCTATCAGGTTATTGCTGTATTTATCAAGTGTCACCACAATGATCAGCAGACCGTTCTGTGACAGAAGCTGTCTGTCTCTTAAAACAATGTTACCGACATCTCCGACTCCAAGTCCGTCGACAAAGACTCCCTGTGCCGGAACTTTTCCGGTCACCTCAAGCTTATCTTCGCTTACTTCCAGAACATCTCCTGTTGTCAGAATCTTGATATTCTCTTTCGGAATACCCATCTCCTGTGCCAGCTCTGCGTGGCGTTTCAGATGCCTGTACTCACCATGTACCGGTATCGCATATTTCGGTTTTGTGAGCGCATAGATCAGCTTCAATTCCTCTCTGCAGGCATGTCCCGATACATGTGTGTCTTCAAAGATTACATGGGCGCCCTTCATTTCCAGCTCATTGATCACCTTGAATACTGCTTTTTCATTACCCGGGATCGGGTGTGAACTGAATATGACCACATCTCCCGGCATGATCGAGATCTTGTTATGGATTGACGCTGCGATTCTTGACAGAGCCGCCATGTTCTCACCCTGACTTCCTGTCGTGATCAGAACAAGCTTCTCATCCGGATAATTCTTGATCTGACTGATATCTATCAATGTGTTATCCGGTATATCGATATAACCGAGCTCGGAAGCCGTACTGATGATATTCACCATACTTCTTCCTTCGATGATTACTTTTCTTCCATACTTATATGCTGAATTGATGATCTGCTGCACACGGTCTACATTCGATGCAAATGTAGCTATGATGATTCGATGATTCTGATTATCATTGAACAGATTATCAAACGTTCTTCCTACTGTCTTTTCTGACTTTGTAAAGCCCTCACGTTCTGCATTTGTGGAATCTGCCATCAATGCCAGAACACCTTTTTTGCCAAGCTCTGCAAACCGCTGAAGATCGATCATATCTCCAAATACCGGTGTATAATCAATCTTGAAATCTCCGGTGTGGACAAGCAGTCCTGCCGGCGTATAGATCGCCAGTGCTGCGGAATCAGCAATCGAATGGTTCGTCTTAATAAATTCTATGCGAAATTTTCCAAGAATGATATTCTGTCCATATTTTACAACCTTACGTCTGGTGTTGTTCATCAGATTATGTTCTTTCAGTTTATTCTCGATCAGTCCCATCGTAAGCTTTGTTGCATAAATCGGCATATTGAGTTCTTTCTCAATGTAAGGAATGGCTCCGATATGATCTTCATGACCATGGGTAACCACAAGCCCTTTGACTTTGTCCGCGTTTTCCTTAAGGTAAGTGACATCCGGTATTACAAGATCGATTCCTAACATATCGTCCTCAGGGAATGCCAGACCGCAGTCAATGACTATAATAGAGTCCTCATACTCTATTGCGGTAATGTTCATTCCAATCTGTTCCAATCCGCCCAATGGAATAATCTTTACCGCATCGCTATTCAATTTTTTCAATGTTCTATACCTCCAAATCTACGTCCTCTAGCAGCTCTTCAAATATCTTCATAACTGCTTCTAATTCTTTGTCATCTTCAACGATGTCAAATGCTGCCATCTCACCTTCACTGTCTGAAGCATTCTCCTTCAGTATCAGGAAAGAACCATCATCTTCATCGTCTCCGTCTTCCGTAACAAGCAGATAATTCACTCCGCCAAGAGTCGTCTGCTCCATAACAGAAAAAGCAACTTCATTGCCATCTTCATCTGTAAATACTATGCTGTCGTTTTCCATTTCTGTTCTAATCCTTTCGACTATTCGGTCTGCCCTTCATGAGCCTGACTGTCAAGATAATTCTGCAAAATAACCGCAGCGGCCATCTTGTCTACATACTGTTTCCGATTTTCTCTTCTGACTCCGGTATCCATCAAAATCCGTTCTGCTTCTACCGTAGAAAGTCTTTCATCCCACAGGATAACCTCAAGGCCTGTTCTACGTTCCAGATCTTCCTTAAACTGTTCGGTCGCTTCTGCACGTTCTCCAATCGTATTATTCATATTCTTCGGATATCCGAGAACGATCCGTTCTGCCTGATATTCCTCAATAATACTCTCTATTCTCGCAAGTGTCTGTCGAAGTTTGTTTGCTGATTTTCTTTCTATTGTTTCAAGTGGCTGTGCCGTGATCATCAGCGCATCACTGACCGCAACTCCTACTGTCTTTGTTCCGTAGTCCAATCCAATTATCCGCATATTCTTATCCTGTTCTTCTCTCCATGTAATCCGAGCTTTTTTCGATGGGATTTTTTTCATCCGACCCCATCATTTTCGACACGATCCCGATCTACTTGATCAGATTATTCTTAATGTAATCTTCAAACAGAACTTCTATGATCTCATCCCGCTCTGCTTTCATGATCAGACTTCTTGCATTCTTATAGCTGGTGATATATGTAGGATCACCGCTCATAATATAACCGACAAGCTGACTGACCGGATTATAGCCTTTTTCTGTCAGTGCTTCATATACCTGTCCTATGATCTGTGTTACATCTATCGTGTTATCCTTCAGCTGTGCAATATGTTGTGTATTCTCTTTGTTATTCATATACTCACATCCTTACTTTTATCAAGTGCCATCAGCATCTTTGCATAAAAACCTTACCCTATAATAATATAAACCCATGCAAAATTCAACCTAAAGCCGCATATTTGTATATGTTGTAACGCATTTTGCGCATAATCCGGCTGTGCAATCTGCTCATTCCACGCCCACACCGTATGGAATCTTCACCACATGATTAATGATATCTGTCTGCCGGCCACAGATCCTGTGCATGCATTCTTCCTCCACAAAAATATCCATATATCGTTCCGTATGTCCACGATATCCGTCTTTTCCCTCTCTCCGGACTTTTTCTTCAACAAGAACATCGAGATTTTCTCCCCGGAAGGACGCTTCATATGCCTGTTTGTTTCTTTCGGATAAAGCCAATAGAACATCGCTTCTTTGATTTTTAATCTCAGGCGCAACCTGATCCTTCATTCCGGCAGCAACCGTTCCCTGTCTTGGCGAGAACTTAAATATGTGCATCTCGTACAAATTAAGCTTCGTCAGATAATCCACCGTCTCCCGAAACTCTTCTTCCGTCTCCCCCGGGAATCCTACGATTACATCCGTAGTCAGCGCCGGGCGGTCAAATGCCTTACGAAGCATCTCACATTTTTCAAAGTATTCTTCGCAGGTATACTTCCTGTTCATCCTTTTTAATACTGTATTACAGCCACTTTGCAGACTTAAATGGAAATGCGGACACACCTTTTCATTATCCACAATGCGGTCTATAAATTCATCTGTAATAATACTAGGTTCCAGCGAACCAAGACGGATTCTTTTAATTGATTCGATTTTTGAGATTGCATCAATTACATCTGCGAGTCCTACCTCATTTTCCTTATCCTTACCATAAGAGGAGATATGGATACCTGTCAGAACAATTTCTTTTACTCCGGTCAACGCCAGTCGTTCAACTTCTTCTATAATGGATGCGATGTCCCGGCTCCGAATTCTTCCTCTGACGTAAGGAATAATGCAATAAGAGCAGAACTGGTTACAACCGTCCTGAATCTTCACATATGCCCGTGTATGCTCTAAAGTACTGTTAATGGTCAAAGGCTCATATTCTTTTTCCGCTGATATATCGAGCATACCTTCATCTGTCACGCCTGCCTGCAGATAATCCTCCAGAATCCGAACAATATCTTTCTTTTTATTGTTTCCTATAATAATAGATATACGATCATCTTCCATCAGCTTATCCTTTGCAGCCTGAACATAACAGCCCGCCGCTATTACGACTGCATCCGGGTTCAGTTTCTTCGCTCTGTGTATCATCTGTCTGGATTTTTTATCTGCCATATTTGTAACAGAGCATGTATTTATCAGATATACATCTGCTTTTTCTTCGAAGGAAACAGCCGTCATTCCGGCCTCTTTTAAGAGTTCGATCATGCCATCTGTCTCGTATTGATTTACCTTGCAGCCCAGTGTCAGAGGGGCTACTGTTTTTCCCTTCAGCATTCCTTATTTTTCCTTTCTTATTATTGACTTTTTCCTCCCCAAAAGATATTATAAATATATAAACATCCGCGGCCGTTACGGCTCCGGATAATCTAACTTTTAGGAGGGTAATCATGAAAGCATTAATGGTTTCTTTAAATTCAATCGATAAGGTAAAAGCATTCTGTAACGAAATTGCAAAATTTGACGCAGAATTCGATCTCATCTCAGGACGTTATGTTATTGATGCAAAATCAATTATGGGTATATTCAGTCTTGATATTTCAAAACCAATTGAATTGAACATTCACGCTGATGAAAAGGATCTTGCTGATATTCTTGCAGCAATCAAGCCTTACGTTGTTGAATAATCACAACCGACTATTTGCATACATACAGAATGCCTGTTTTGACAGTCATTCTGCATAAAAAAGCTTGCCGCCTTTATAGTGGCAAGCTTTTTTTCATGTTATTCTGTCATGAGTACAGTTCACTCCTTGCATTCCGCAAAATCAACATCCTGGTGAGCAAATAATTTTGCATGTGTTGCATAATGTCTCTGCTTCACCTTATCTCTGTGCTCTGCACATTACAGTCTCAACAGACTCTAACGCTTTTTCATATAACGGCTCGATAATGCCGGCAAGCTTTGCTTCTGATTTCTCGATTGCAGATAATATCGGTTTTGTTACCGGGTGCTTTGCTACAAATGTTGTACAGCAGTCCTCATAAGGAAGGATCGATGTCTCATATGTTCCGATTTTTTCCGATATATCAACAATCTCCTGCTTGTCCAGTCCGATACACGGACGGAACACCGGCAATGTACTGACATCATTGATAACAGCAAGACTGAATACCGTCTGGCTGGACACCTGCCCGATACTCTCACCTGTCACCGTACACTGACAGTCATTTCTCTTTGCCAGTTCTTCTGCAATCTTGATCATATAGCGTTTCATAATGATCGTAAGCTCCTCGTGCGGGCAATTATCATAGATCGCCATCTGAACATCCGCGAAATTTACGACATGCAACTTGATCGCACCTGCATAATCCGCAACCAGACATGCCAAATCAATTACTTTTTCTTTGGCACGCTCACTGGTAAATGGCGGTGCATGGAAATATACAGCCTCCATCTGGACACCGCGTTTTGCGATCATATAGGTTGCAACCGGGCTGTCAATTCCACCGGATAATAATGCCATTCCCTTTCCGTTTGTGCCGACAGGAAGTCCTCCCGGACCCGGAATCGTGATCGAATAAATATATACCGTCTTCCGGATCTCTACATTAATGATCTCATCCGGTTCATGAACATCAACGGAAGTATCCGGGAATGCCTCTAACAGATAATGTCCGAGCTCTGCATTGACCTCCATCGAAGTCATAGGAAAGCTCTTATCATTTCTTCTTGTATTTACTTTAAAGGTAAAGTTCTTCTTACGATATGCCTTATCCACATATTCGATCACCTTTTCTTTGATGGCTTCAAATGATGTATCTTCCTCTACCACGATCGGACAGATTCCCACAATACCGAATACCTTGGTCAATGCACCCACTACATCTTCATAATCATAGTCTGATTTTGCTTCGATAAAGATTCGTCCCTGTTCCTTACGGATATAAAAATCACCGTAATTTTTGATCTTACGATTAATGTTTTTTACAAGGATATCTTCAAATATATACCGGTTTTTACCTTTTGTACCGATCTCGGCATATTTGATCATAAATGCCTTATACTGCATATGCTTCTCTCAACCTCCGATTTTCATTCTATTTATTTGTTCTTCGCCTGTTTTATACTATTATAATCAAACTTTCCATTCGTTTGCCGCTACTTTTTTCTGACATATTTTCTATATATCGGCAGGATCTCTTCTATCACATCTGCCGCATAGTCTGCCTGTTCCACTGTGTTCTCTGCTGAAAAACTGAAACGGATCGTGGATTCCAACCGATCCTTCGGTAACCCGATCGAAGCTAATACATGGCTGACTGCCGGTTTATTCGACGAACATGCCGATCCGGAAGAAACATAGATTTCCCGTTCTTCTAATGCATGCAGCATCACTTCACTTCGAACACCAACAAATGATACACTTAGGATATGTGGTGCTTCCCCTTCATTGATATATACATCCGGAAGTGTCTTTAGACGTTCGGTCAGACGGTCTTTCACCGCCCGCATACGAACAGTTCTGGCTTCCAGATCTTCATAAACCATCTTTGTTGCCAGTCCAAATCCTGCAAATCCCGGAACATTCTCTGTGCCGGATCGCATTCCGCCCTGCTGTCCGCCGCCGTATATGATCGGCTTCACCTTCGTACGGTTCTTGATAAACAACGCTCCGGTTCCCTTTGGTCCATGTATCTTATGCCCGCTTACGGACATCAAATCGATCCCCATCCGTTTCGGGTAAATGTGATATTTGCCAAATGCCTGAATCGCATCCACATGAAAGAGCGTCTTTGGATTCTTCTCTTTGATAATCTCTGCAATCTCCTGAATCGGTTCTACTGTCCCGATCTCGTTATTTACATACATAACAGACACAAGAATCGTATCCTCATTCACTTCCTGTTCCAGCTGTTCCAAATCCACAATTCCGTGCTGATCTACATTCAGATATATGATTTCAAATCCAAGACTCTCCAAAAATGCCATCGTACTTGATACCGATGCATGTTCCACCTTTGTTGTTATGATCCGGTTTCCGCTTCTTTTATTTGCAAGCGCAGCCCCGATCAATGCAAGATTATTGGATTCCGTTCCGCCGGAAGTCAGTACAATCTCTTTGCTGTCTACCTTCCATTCTTTTGCAAGGATCTCTTTCGTCTCCTTGATATAGTGTCCTGCATCCAGACCTTTCTGATGCAGGGAGGAAGGATTACCATAATCTTCTTCCATTAATTTTACCACCAGATCTTTTACTTCCGGAAATACCTTTGTTGTTGCTGCATTATCAAAATATGCTTCCATCTCTATCTATCCTCTTCCAGTTCAAACATTATGATCGACATAACCGCCATTCCCGCTGTCTCGGTACGCAGAATCCTGTGTCCAAGCGTAACCATCTTCGCGCCCATGTCTGTCGCTGCCTCGACTTCTTCTCCGGCAAATCCACCTTCCGGACCTATAAATATACCAAGACTTTTCTTTCCCTTGATCGATGCAAAGACCTCTTTCGAATATGCAACTCCTTCTGCTTCTTCATACGGGATCATATTCATATCAAGCTCCTTTGCCATAGCAAGAGCCTCTTTCCATGTTACAGGAGCAGTTACCTCCGGGATCACACCTCTGCCCGACTGCTTCGCCGCCGCAAGTGCGATCGCCTGATAACGTTCCGTCTTCTTTCCTGCTTTCTTTGCATCCAGCTTGACAACCGTCCGTTTCGTCATGACCGGTACGATCCTTGTAACGCCAAGCTCTACCGTTTTCTGGATGATCCACTCCATCTTATCCGCTTTCGGAAATCCCTGAAACAACGTAATCTCTGTTTCAAGTTCTGCAAAATTATCACATACATCCAGAATATCTGCAACTACTTTTTCATGATCCATAACTGAAATCTGGCAGCGGTAATCTCTACCCCTGCCATCACTTATTATGATCTCATCATTTACTTTTAAACGAAGAACATTCTTAATATGATTGACATCCTCACCGGTAATATCAATGCTCTTATTAAATACCCTTCCATCAAAATCTACAAAAAAACGATTCATCTTCCCAATCCTGTCTCTTTATGACTAATTATCCTTCTCAGCTACAAAACTGATCCAGTCTTTCATAGAGACAGTATCCACTATTCTGAAGTGATTGTCAAGAAGTGCCTGTCTGACCTCGTCTTCTTTTGTATTGATAATTCCGGAACAGATAAACTTCGCATCATCCTTCATAAACTGCTGCACAACACCGGAAAGTGGGATGATTACATCCGCCAGAATATTTGCAACTACGATATCATACTTCGGTTCGATCGACTGAACAAGCTCTTTATCCGCGAGTACATTACCACAGAGAAACCGAACCTGATCTTCTGTAATATGATTGATATCCCTGTTCTCGATGCTGACATGAACCGCAGTCTCATCAATATCGATTCCGAGAACCTCTTTTGCGCCAAGATTACTACATACAAAGGAAAGGATCCCGCTTCCGCTTCCACAGTCAAGAACCAGATCTCCTTCTTTCATATATTTCTTCAGCTGTCCGATACATAATCTGGTCGTCTCATGGGAGCCGGTTCCGAACGCCGCACCCGGATCAATATCGATCACAATATCATCATCTGTCACATCAGAAGGTGCATCCTCCCATGTCGGTTTGATAACGATATTGTCATACAGACGAAACGGCTTAAAATATGCCTTCCAGTTGTTCATCCAATCCACATCTTCCGTCTCGGATTCTATGATATTGCAGGCTCCAACCGGAATAAATTCCGATAACCGTTCCAGTTCATTTTTTATCTTGGTCTTTATCTCTTCCTTGTCAAAGGAATCATCCAGATAGCAGGAAACCTTTGCTGTTCCGTCATCCGTCGGCATCTCATCCGGCAGAAGATCTACAAACATAGCTGCCATTTCTTCATCTGTCAGAGGCACATTGTCATCGACTTCTATACCCAAAACGCCTTCCTCATCGAGGAAGGCGCTGAGTAAATCGACAGCCTCACACGTTGTTTCAATCGTGATTTGTGTCCATTTCATAATCTATTTACCTATTTCTTCTTTCTTTTTTTGTGATCTCCAAACGAAAATGATGTTCCTACCGAATCTGTTGCAGGTCTGGTCTCAACCAATGTTGCCTGCTCGTATTCATTCAAGATACGCTTCTGTTCTGCAGTCAGCTTCTCAGGAACCTGTACAACCAGTGTTACATAATGATCACCACGCTGAGTAGGATTCTTCAGGTTTGGCACACCTTTTCCCTTCAGCTTAACCTTGGTATCAGTCTGTGTTCCTGGTGGAATCGTGTAATCAATCTCTCCTTCGATCGTATGGATCTTAATATTTCCACCCAGTGCTGCCTGTGTGAATGAGATCGGTTCGGAGGAGTAAAGATTGTATTCCTGTCTCTGGAACTTCGGATGACGATCAACAAGGATCGTAACATGAAGATCTCCTCTTTCACCACCATTAAATCCAGGTTCACCTTTTCCTTTGATACGGATATTGGTTCCGTTATCTACTCCAGGCGGAACAGCGATCTGAATCTTCTTTCTGCTCTTTACATAACCGGTTCCCGCACAGTTGCTACATTTATATCTAATGATCTTACCGGATCCGCCACAGTCCGGACAAGTCGATACATTTCTTACTACGCCAAACAAGGACTGCTGTGTTGTAACGATCTGACCTTTTCCGCCGCATTTGCCACAAACCTCCGGCTGATGTCCCGGCTGTGAACCGGTTCCCTTACATACTTCACATTCATCCTTTAACGGAAGATCCAGTTCTTTCTGTGTACCAAATATTGCTTCCTCAAAAGCAACTCTGATCGTTGTCTTGATGTTAG
The DNA here is from genome assembly GCF_009874105.1 of Clostridium sp. BIOML-A1. Classification (NCBI taxonomy): domain Bacteria; kingdom Bacillati; phylum Bacillota; class Clostridia; order Eubacteriales; family Clostridiaceae; genus Clostridium; species Clostridium sp. BIOML-A1. The sequence continues at coordinate 151,218 of NZ_WWTL01000004.1, forward strand.
CACCCTTTACAGGTCCGTTTGAATTTCTCTGTCTGCTTCCACCACCGAACATATCTCCGAAAATATCTCCGAAAATATCTCCCATATCAGCAAAATCAAAGCCGCCGAAGCCACCAAAGCCACTGCCGCCGGCATTTGGATCAAATGCCGCATGACCATACTGATCATATTTTGCTCGCTTCTCCGGGTCACTAAGTACTGCATAAGCTTCCGCTGCTTCTTTAAATTTTCTTTCAGCCTCCGCATCGCCCGGGTTCATATCAGGATGATATTTCTTGGCTACGACACGATATGCTTTTTTTATCTCTGCCTCTGAGGCATTCTTGGTTACACCAAGGACCTCATAGTAATCAGTTTTTGTTTCTGCCATAACTTTTAACCTTTCATCTGCGATATATACATTCATATCCACAGTAAAACAGGAAACCTTTTTCCCGTTTTACTGTCAGATATTTACTATAGACTACATTTCATATTATTTCAAGGCTTAAACCTCTGTGAAATCTCCATCTACTACATCACCCTCTGAAAAGTCCGGTGTACCTGTACCTGTTCCTGCATTTGCTCCAGGACCATTCTGCTCATAAAGCTTAGCGAACAGATTCTGAGCACTTTCCATAAGCTTATCCTTAGCAGCCTTGATCTTATCCACATCAAGATCTGTCATATTCTCTGCATCCGTACTTTCAATTGTTGACTTTAATGAGTCTAAGTCAGCCTGTACGGCAGACTTATCTGCATCTGAAAGCTTATCTCCGACTTCATTCAGTGCTTTTTCTGTCTGGAATGCAAGTGCATCTGCTTCATTTCTTGCTTCAATGCCTTCCTTACGTTTCTTATCCTGTGCTTCGTATTCCGCAGCTTCTTTTACTGCTCTCTCGATATCATCATCTGAAAGTGATGTACCGGAAGTAATTGTAATGTGCTGTTCTCTTCCTGTTCCGAGATCCTTAGCAGATACATTTACGATACCATTCGCATCGATATCGAATGATACTTCGATCTGAGGAACGCCTCTTCTTGCAGGAGCGATACCATCCAGTCTGAAACGTCCAAGACTCTTATTATCTTTTGCAAACTGTCTTTCACCCTGTACTACGTTGATATCTACGGCATCCTGATTATCCTGTGCTGTTGAGAAAATCTGGCTCTTCTTTGTAGGAATTGTAGTGTTTCTCTCGATCAGATGTGTTGCGATACCACCCATTGTTTCGATAGAAAGTGTAAGTGGTGTAACATCAAGAAGAAGGATCTCACCGGCACCGGCATCACCTGCAAGCTTACCGCCCTGGATAGATGCACCGATTGCAACACACTCATCAGGGTTGATACCCTTGAACGGCTCTTTACCTGTTAATCTCTTAACTTCTTCCTGTACAGCGATGATACGTGTAGAACCACCGACTAATAATACCTTATCAAGATCTGCTGCAGTAAGTCCTGCATCTTCAAGTGCTGTCTGAACAGGTACCTTTGTTCTGTCAACCAGATCTGCTGTTAACTCATCAAATTTTGCTCTTGTCAGGTTCATATCAAAATGCTTTGGTCCATCCTGATTTGCTGTAATGAAAGGAAGGTTGATGTTTGTTGTCATAGCAGATGAAAGCTCTTTCTTTGCCTTCTCTGCTGCTTCCTTCAATCTCTGCATAGCCATCTTATCGCCTGAAAGGTCGATACCCTCTGCCTTCTTGAATTCATCTAACATATACTGTGTAACAGCATTATCAAAGTCATCACCACCAAGCTTATTATCACCGGCTGTTGCCAATACTTCAATAACGCCTTCACCGATCTCAATGATAGATACATCGAATGTACCACCACCTAAATCGTATACCATGATCTTCTGTTCCTGTTCATTATCAAGGCCATAGGAAAGAGCTGCTGCCGTAGGCTCGTTGATGATACGCTTTACATCAAGTCCTGCAATCTTACCGGCATCCTTTGTTGCCTGTCTCTGTGCATCTGAGAAGTAAGCAGGTACTGTGATAACGGCCTCTGTAACCTTCTCACCGAGATATCCTTCTGCATCGGATTTCAGTTTCTGAAGAATCATAGCTGAAATCTCTTCCGGTGAATACTTCTTGCCATCGATCTCTACTCTGTAATCTGTACCCATATGACGCTTGATGGATGAAATTGTCTTATCTGCATTTGTAACTGCCTGACGTTTTGCAGGCTCACCGACTACTCTCTCACCTGTCTTTAAGAAACCAACTACAGATGGTGTAGTTCTCATACCTTCTGTATTCGCAATAACAACAGGCTTACCACCTTCCATTACTGCTACACATGAATTTGTTGTACCTAAGTCAATACCAATTATCTTACCCATGATTATATTCCTCCTAAATAAAATTCTGTTTTCTTAATTTAATAAAATTTATATGCTATAGTCATTTGACTATTAGTTTGCAACCTTTACCATGCTGAATCGTAATACCTGATCCTTATACATGTAACCACGCTGCATCTCTTCGACGATCACGTTCTCTCCGTAATTCTCATCCTCTACATGCATTACTGCATTGTGGAACGCCGGATCAAACTGTTCACCCTCGCAGTTCATCGGGGTAACGCCGATGGATTCCAGTGAAGTCATAAGTGATTTGTAGATTTTATCAACTCCTGCTTCAAACGGTCTGTCTTTATCCTCTTCCGGAATTGCTGCAATCGCTCTTTCAAAGTTGTCAACTACCGGAAGTAATTTTCCAAGAACATCCTTCGCTCCGAAATCATACATTTTGGATGACTCCTTTTCATTTCTCTGACGGATATTCTCGCACTCTGCAAGAAGACGTTTATATTTGTCTTCTGCATCCTGACAGCGCTCTTTCAATTTATCATTTTCTTCTCTTAAAGCCTTACTGCCGCGTCTGTTCTCTTTTGCAACCGGCTTCGGTTTTGCTGCTTCCGCCTGCTCTTCAGGGACATCCACAGTTTCTGTAACATTCACATCTGTAGTTGTTGTTTCTGCAGTATCTGTTGACTCTGCTGTAACTTCATCTACAATTGTTTCTGCTGCCTTTTCATCTGTCTTTACTTTCTTAGTATCTTTCTTGGTGTCTGCCATTATCGGACCCCCTATTCGTTATTATTAAATATATCATCCAATTCATCGGTCAGATTTTTTAACATCGTAACGACTTTCTTATAGTCCATACGTTTCGGACCGATGATACCTATAGTTCCTTTTGCGCCTTCCGGCATCTTATAAGTTGCCGTTACAAGGGAGCAATCTTTCAGATCCTCACTGGAATTCTCATCACCGATTCGGATCTCTATATCAGAGTTATCTTTATTGATAACTTCTTCTACATATTTTACAAATTCCTCTTTGTCTTCTATATCTTCAAAAGTTCCAAGCAGTTTTTCTGCTGTTGCCGAATCCATCAATTCAGGATACTTTAACATGTTGGTCGCTCCGCTTGTATAAACCTTCAGGTCATCCGCTTCATGAATAGCTTCCATGATCCCCTGAAAGATGTTTTCTAAGATATCCGCATATTCACCTGCCTGCATCTTCATCGTCTGTATCAGTTCCAGATTAATATCTTCTAATGCAGCTCCCTGAAGGAACGTGTTTAATAAAATATTGAATTTTAAAATCTCGTCATTCTTCAGATCGTACGTGGTATCGATCAGCTTATTCTTTACGATATTTCCATCCACCATGATCACCGCAAGAAGCTTTGACTCAGCAACCTTGGAAAGCTGTATAAACTTCACGGTATTATTATACTGAGGTGTGGTAACCAGTGTGGCATAATTCGTATTTGCCGCTAATACCCGGGCAACCTGCTTCAGCATCTTCTCCATTTTATCAACTCGTTCAAGAAGATTTCCCTTCTCTGTCTCAGCCTCTATCTTCTCATTCATAAGGCTGTCAACATAGAACCGATATCCTTTGTCCGTCGGAATTCTTCCTGCAGATGTATGCGGCTGACATATATAACCCATGTCCTCCAGATCAGACATCTCATTCCTGATCGTCGCCGAACTTAAGTTCAAATCTGTATACTTTGAAATTGTCCGCGATCCTACAGGTTCTCCGGTCTCTAAATAATTGGAAACGATAGCTTTCAGAATTTTGACTTTTCTTTCGTCAAGTTCCATCTGCTCATCCCTTTCATTTTTGTTAGCACTCAAATACCCCGAGTGCTAACCACTAAAATTAATCTAACACCCACTACCTTGTTTGTCAACATTTATTTTGAAAAAAATCAAGAAAATTTATAATTTTTGAGCTTTGAAAAAATGAATACCGAGTCCTGTAGAAATCACGGCATATAAAAGACTGATGATAATCGCAGCTAACGCATCTGTTCCGTTAAATGTAAGGTCACTTGTCATACCGAGAAGCTGCACGATCCAGATGTTATCCGACCACGCCGGCAGATTAAACAGATCCACAAGGACACGAACTCCGGGTGTAAATAACAGCACCAAAAGAACCGCGGCAGTCATAGACAAAACCGAATGTCTGATCAGTGAAACCAACATAAATGCAAACATCGCGCAGGCTCCGATCATTATAAACTGCAGCACTATCGCAAGCATTGTTTTTCCAATCCGGGAAGCTTCTGAAGCTTCAGGGACATTTCTAAAAAACAAAGCAGCCGCAATCCCTGAAATCAGAATATATTCCAGTAAGATCCCCCATGCATAAGTAACTGCCGCCAGCACTCTGGCAATATAACAGGCCGCTCTGCTTTTACTTCTCTGCAGCTCGCAGCGTATGGTATTCTGTTCGTAGTCTTCGGATATATGAAGGATAACCGGAAACATCATAAGAAGGACCAGAAGCTCCGAGGCAGAAAAAGCCGATGCAATATAAGCGATTCCGCCCATCTGACCTTTGATCGCTGTAATCGTCTGTTCTGAAAAGCCTGCTGCCGACAGGAAGTCGCTGCTTACCCCTGCACTTACATAATGAAGAAAAGCTGCTACAAGAATCGCAAACGGAATCACCAGAATTATGATCATTCTGCCATAAAAGCTTTTGCCATATCGAAATACTTCTGCTCTGTAAACATTCATACTGTTGCCTACGCTCCCTCTAAATAAGAAATAACCGGATCTATCTCCTGTTTTTAATATACCCGTGAGTGGTTTTTTATATTACAGATAAATAATCCGGTCACAGACCTGTTCCAGATCTCCGGGTATGTGGCTGGTAAGAATAACCGCCATTCCTTGTTTTCTTCGTTTCTCCAGATAAGATAAAAACGATGCTCTCGTAAACGGATCAAGCCCGTTCAACGGTTCATCAAGCAACGCCAGTCTTGTCTCTTTATGGATCGCAAGACAAAGCGCAAGCTTCTGTTTATTGCCAAGTGACAGCTTAGATGCTTTGATCCGGTCAAATTCATGGATACCCAAAAGATCGATCAAAGCTTCATCCGTAAGCTGCTTATCTCCGTTCATATGCTCCATCATTTTTATATTATCACGCACGGAAAGGTCTGAAAAAAAAGAGGGTCTGTCGATCACACATGCCATATCTCTGCCGGATATATCTGTTACATTTATCTGTCCTGAGCAGCTGCCCTTTTTCCGGGGAATAAAGCTCGCCAACATACGAAGTAACGTGCTCTTTCCACTTCCATTTTGTCCCGCCAGTCCGACAATCTCGCCTTTACGCAGTACAAATGTCAGATTCTTCTCCCACAACGGCCGTTCTGTTCCAGGATAGGTATAATTCAGTTCATTTATTTCTATAATAATAGCAGTCTGCTGCTCATTCGTCTCTTTTATCATATCCGAACCTGTCCCCGACTATCATTTCATTTATCTTTATCCTGTAAAAAATCTACAAGAATCCTGTTACTTACATCGATTCCCTTTCTGGTAAAACATACCATCCCCTTTTCATCTTTCATATGTCCGCTTGCCACATACCCTCTTATAATATCCCCATAAGCATCATATAAGGAATGGCCGAATCGTTCATAGAAATCCGCCGCACTGATCCCTCTGGTCATTCTAAGCCCAAATATCACATACTCTTCCATCAATGTATCAATATCTACAGTTTCATCAATATGTCTGATTGAAAGCAGCTCCGGTATCCGGTACGCTTCATCGATCGAGCGTTTTTCAAATACTTCCTCCATCGTATCGACATACTGTTTTATATCTGACGTATTCGAATATCTTCTTCCGTTAAAAAAGGAAGCCGCACCTATACCGATCCCGATATATTCATCCATCGTCCAGTATACGATATTATGTCTGCATTCATATCCGGGCTTTGCATAATTTGAAATCTCATACCTTTTATATCCTGACATCTCGAGTACCTTTCCGGTTGCTTCATACATTTCACGGTCTGTTTCCTCATCCGGAAGCTTTGAAAGGAGTTTCTGATCCCCCGCAAGCGGTGTTCCATCTTCCACGATCAGGCTATATGAAGAGATATGCTCCGGTCTGCACTTCAATACACGCTCTAGTGTATCCAGGTAGGAATGAAGCGTCTGCCCCGGGATCGCAGAGATCAGATCGACATTGATATTTCTGAAGCCTGCGTCACGTGCTGTCTGATATGATGTCAGAAACTGTTCATATGTATGTATCCTGCCAAGCATGGCAAGCTCATCATTGTGTGCGGACTGCAGTCCGATACTCATACGATTGATCCCGGCCGCCAGATATTCCGCTGCTTTGATCGCAGTCAGGGTACCCGGATTCACCTCAATCGTAATCTCGGCTTCTTCGTCCACTTTAAAAATGCTTCTAAGGGTCGCCAATATATTCATGATCTCGCCCGGTAAAAGTATAGACGGAGTTCCTCCGCCTATAAATATCGTTTTTACAATATAGTCCTTTGATATGCTTTTATAGCTTAATAATTCTCTGCAAATGCTCTGGACATATGCCTTTCTGACCGCACCGCTCCGGTTGATCTGCGGGTCATCCGCACCAAAAGACAGGAAATCACAATATACACACTTCTTAACACAAAACGGAATATGTATATAAATGCTCAGTTTTTTTCTCATGTGTTTTTCCTGCCTTCTCGTTTTTTCTGTAAGCTGCTTTCTGCTTATATCAAAATCATTTTTGATTTATTTCATTCTAAATGTCTTGATTCAACCTGCAATTTTTTTATATTTATTCCTCATCAAGTTTTAATACGCTCATAAACGCCTGCTGCGGAATCTCTACATTTCCGATCTGACGCATACGTTTCTTACCTTCCTTCTGTTTCTCCAGAAGCTTCTTCTTACGGGAGATATCTCCACCGTAACATTTTGCAAGGACATCCTTTCTGACTGCTCTTACCGTCTCTCTGGCAATGACCTTGTTGCCGATCGCAGCCTGGATCGGAATCTCAAATAAATGTCTTGGGATCTCCTGCTTTAACTTCTCGCACATCTTTCTTCCGCGTTCGTAAGCAGTATCCTGATGAAGAATGAAGGATAACGCATCGACCTCTTCTTTATTGATCAGGATATCAAGTTTTACAAGCTCGCTCCGCACATAGCCCTTCATCTCATAGTCAAAGGACGCATAACCTCTGGATCTTGATTTTAATGCATCAAAGAAATCATAGATGATCTCATTTAACGGAAGGTCATACCGAAGCAGCGCTCTGGTTTCTTCCATATATTCCATTCCCTGATATACGCCACGGCGTTCCTGACAGAGCTGCATGATCGCACCTACATATTCTGTAGTGACCATGATCTCCGCGGATACAAACGGCTCTTCCATATATTCGATATTCGACGGATCCGGCAGATTGGACGGATTCGTCAGTTCGATCATCTTACCATCCGTTGTATGCACACGGTAAACAACGCCCGGCGCAGTCGTAACAAGATCCAGATTGAACTCACGCTCCAACCGCTCCTGTATGATCTCCAGATGCAGAAGTCCAAGGAAACCGCAACGGAAACCGAAACCAAGTGCGATCGATGTCTCCGGCTCAAAGCTTAAGGACGCATCATTTAACTGAAGCTTCTCCAATGCATCGCGAAGATCCGGGTATTTGGCTCCATCTGCCGGATAAAGTCCGCAGTAGACCATAGGCTGTGCCTTCTTATATCCCGGAAGCGCCTCTGCGCATGGATTGTCGTTATCTGTAACGGTATCACCGACTGTAGTATCTCTGACATTCTTTAAGCTGGCAGTGATATAGCCTACCATTCCTGCCGATAATTCATCACAAGGAACGAATCTGCCAGCCCCGAAGATTCCTACTTCTACTACCTCTGCAACAGCTCCGGTTGCCATCATGCGGATGGACGTCCCACGTTTTACCACACCGTCGAATAAACGGCAGAATATGATAACACCTTTATATGAATCGTAAATACTGTCAAATATAAGTGCCTGAAGCGGTTTTTCCGGATCTCCTGCTGGTGCCGGGATCTTCGTAACGATCTGCTCTAAGACCTGATCGATATTGATACCATTCTTTGCCGAAATTCTCGGAGCATCCTGCGCTTCGATTCCGATCACATCTTCAATCTCATTTACCACACGCTCAGGTTCGGCCGAAGGAAGATCGATCTTATTGATAACCGGCATAACATCCAGATCGTGATCGATCGCAAGATATACATTTGCAAGTGTCTGTGCCTCGATTCCCTGTGCTGCATCCACAACCAGGATCGCACCCTCGCAGGCAGCCAGACTTCTTGATACTTCATAATTAAAATCAACATGCCCCGGGGTATCGATCAGATTGAAGATATATTCTTCTCCATCCTGTGCTTTATAGATCGTACGAACGCACTGTGCCTTGATCGTGATTCCACGTTCCCGCTCCAGATCCATATTATCAAGCACCTGATTCTGCATCTCACGTTCAGTCAATAAGCCAGTCTTTTCTATAATCCTGTCCGCAAGTGTCGATTTACCATGATCGATATGCGCTATAATGCAAAAGTTTCGTATCTTTGACTGATCTATATGAGCCATCCTGTTTTCCTCCGGTATCTGAATTTCTTTTCTCTTTTTATTTTAAGCATGCATTTCTGCAGGCAAATAATTTCGTGTTCATTATCATAACACAATCTCACTTTCCGCTCAATACTTTGTAAAGAATTGCAGACAGCGGTTCCATGGCATTTTTTGCCTCTTCTACCGTATTCGTCTGGCTGCCGACCTCTACTAATAACGACCGGGGCTTCAGATCCAGATTATATCGATATCCCTTAACAAATATCTTTCTTACAAAGGACTCATAATTTGCCTGTGCCGTCAGATACATCTGCAGACTGAAGGCAAGATTTTCTGTTTTGTATGGATTTGCCAGATATGATATGTCTCCGTTCTTATTTAATCGGCTCACTCCGTTTAAAAACATAATCTGCGCAGTCTTTTTTCCCCCGATCTCCGTAATCAGATATGTATCCTCGGCTACACCGTCTCTGTGAATATCGATCACGACATCAATAGACGGGTATTCCGTAAGAATCTTCTGAACTCCCTCTCTTGCATAATCATATGCCGCGCTTCGATCCAGCTCCCCACCGGTCATATCGTAGGCTGTCGTATCGTGATAGACTGCCACCCCGTAATTCTCTTCGAGAAGCTGCGTCAGGTAATCACCAACGCCGATCACGGTATCCTCAACCTTGCCCGGCTCGGAATCTTTAAAGCTCTCCGTTCCGTGTGTATGATAGATCAGCACCTTATAGTTCTTATCCTCTGTATCGATCGTCAGATCCATAGAGGCAAGATCCTGCCCGTTTAATTCTTCCCTGGATACATTTGTCGTACTGTCGATCACATAGAAGTGATTTTTTATATAATCATAATCAGCAAGCTTTTCCTGCATATAACTGCGACATCCTGCCATCGCAGCTATCGATGCTGTCGCTTCTCTTTTCTCCCGCATGACATTTTTCGATAGATCCTTCCGAATGTCCGTCTCTGCAATATCCGTCTCCTGTTCTGATGCACAGGACACAAATGCACCTGCAAGGCAATATTCCTGCAAACAATCTTCTAAAAAACAGGATGCTTCTTCATGTTGCTTTCCCTCCTGCTGTATATTCGGCTTCTGATCCGACGATATCGTTCCTGTCAGAAGCTGTCGCAGCATATCCGTCTTTGTCTCATCATCACATTTTGCAAACCATATTGCAAAAAAGGCTATGACCAGAAAAAAACAATAACGCATTCTTCTTTTTTCGCATCTTGTCTGACAGTTTCTCATTCCGGATAAACTCATTACTTTTTATTATTTATCAGTATATGAGTCCTTCCTGAAAATAATACCATTTATTGCTTCGGATATTGTGAAGCTGATTCGTCTTACCAGTTCATCAATATTTTTTGGAGTAACAAACATATCCGCAAGCTCCGGTTCTACCAGATGATATGCGATCTGATATCTCTGCTGCTCGGACAATTCTTTCACCAGCTTCTTCCCATGTATCTGATCAAATGCATCGGCGATCTCATCAAGAGAATCATCAATGATAGACGGAACCGATATAACTGTCGGAACTCCAAGTGCGATGACCTTTGTTTTTATATTATCTGAGTTGATCTCCATCCGGTTATTTCCGACGCCGGAGCCCGGACTGATCCCGGTATCCGTAAGCTGCACAGTCTTGTTCAACCGCTTACTGCTTCTGGCCGCAAGAGCATCAATTACAAGAACCGCATCTACCTTGATATTCCCACAGATTCCTTTTATGATCTCCACCGTTTCAATTCCTGTCTGTGCCATAACGCCCGGACAGATCGCCGATATATCATATTCCTGTCTGCCCGATACAGGGATCTTCTCGATTCCCAGATGTCTGGTTATAAAGAGATGATCAACAACCAGCGGACCGAGTGAATCCGGTGTCACCTCACGGTTTCCGAGACCTACGACCAGAACGGAGCTTGCATCTCCCAGTAATTTTTTAAGATTATTTGATAGTTCACGGCACAACGGCTCATGGATCGTTTCATCAAATTCCCGGATCTCCGGACATTCGATCGTAATATAAGTTCCAAGAGGCTTGCCAAGTGTCTCTGCCCCTTTCTCATTTGTTACATTGATCGTCGTTGTCCTGATACCCTGCCGGTGGATCTTTGTCGCAATCTGTATTCCATCCAATTCTCCGCGATCTTTTATATCTTCTCGTAATTCTATCGCAAGGTCTGTCCGAATCGTTCGTTCCATAGCCGTTCCCCATTTCTGTCTATTCTCTCTCCGGCAGAAAATCGTAGTTTCAGCCGGTATGCTCTGGTATATAAAATGCCCCGAATGAATATTTCTATTCACCGGGGCAATGCCTGTTCCACATTATCTTACATAATCTTTTTAATTATCCGGTTTATTACCTCAGGATATCCGCAGATCGTCATAACCGGTGGGTTCCATTTTACAAATGCCGTATCCTTAAAACAGGTAGATACACCAACCTCTATTCCTCCCTCCATCTCGGAAGAACGGACGATCCGTTTAAATTTGCTCTTGTCTTTTACAAGGCTCCATGCGGCTTTACCGATCGTGAAATCCACAATCGGATAGCCGCCCTCATAACCGGTTACAACTGCATCTTCAATAAATGAGTATTCTTCTTTCCATGTAGCAACTGCATCTTCAATCGATTCAAACATAGTGTCTGTATTCCTTTCTTTTTTATTCTGACTTTTATGCTTATTCAGATCGTATTTTTTACATATAATACAAGTATAGCACACAGTTTTTTAAAATGCCTTAATTTTATTTCAGAAATGATTTTATACTTTATTATTATGTAAATCTCTGCTATAATGAGTTGTATTTATGATCGAACTTAATTTAAGGAGGATTTTCCATGGATTTTAGCAAAAAGGGCGTGGAAAAGAAACAGAAAGCTCTCGTTTCTAAACTACCCCGAAATAAAAAGAAACTGACGGTTTCTCTGTTCAAGGCAATGCTTGTCTTATTTCTGGCGATCATTGTTCTTGGTATCGGAGCCGGCTTCGGTGCACTAAAGGGTATTCTGGATGATACACCGGAGGTAAATGCAAAGGATCTGATTCCGAAAGGATATCAGACAACCCTGTACGATCAGGATGGCAAGGAACTCAAAGTTCTTGCAAGCTTCGATGCAAATCGCGAATATGTCTACTATGATGATATTCCGGAAAATCTGGTCAATGCATTTATCGCTATCGAAGATCAACGTTTCTGGGAACATAACGGTATCGACGTTCAGGGTATCATGCGTGCATTTGCCCATGGTCTTCAGTCAGGTGACTTCGATCAGGGTGCAAGTACTCTGACACAGCAGCTGATCAAGAACCAGATCTTCAATGTCGGTCTGGATGAGAAAACCATGTTTGACAAGATCGAACGTAAGGTTCAGGAACAGTATCTCGCTGTTGAGATTGAAAAAGTCCTGCCAAAGAAAAGTATCGCTGAATACTATCTGAATACTATCTACCTTGGTCAGGGACGATACGGAGTAGAAACCGCATCCCAGTATTATTTTAATAAACAGTTAAAAGACCTGACGATCTCCGAGTGTGCGGTTCTCGCTGCAATCCCTCAGAACCCAAGCAAATTTGATCCGGTTGTATTTCCGGAAGAAAATGCAAAAAGACGTCTGATGGTTCTGGATAAAATGTCAGAGCTGAACATGATCTCCCAGTCAGATTATGATACAGCAATTGCCGATGATGTATATGCTGAGATCAAAAAGGTATCATCCATAAAGAAATCATCACCGACAAAGATAAACTCCTATTACATCGATGAAGTAATTAACCAGCTGGAAGATGACTTCATGGCAATGGGATATTCCAAATCAGAAGCAGACAGTATGATCTACTCCGGCGGTCTGGAAGTTCATACCTGTCAGGATACAGAGATTCAGGATATATGTGATACTGTATTAAATGATGAGGACAACTATCCAACTGACAGTTACCAGCTCTCCTATGCACTGACTCTCGTAGATGACAATGGTGAACAGTATAACTACAGTCAGAACATGATGGTAACATGGTTCCAGGAAGAAAAAGGACAGTCTTCTTTCGATCTGATCTTCTCAAGTGAGGATGACGCAAGAGCTGCCGCTGATGAATACAAAGCACATCTGATTGCTGAGACCGGATACAAAGAACAGCTCGAAAGCTATAAGGTAACTGTTGAACCACAGATTTCCTTCACATTGATGGATCAGGAAACCGGTCAGGTAAAATCAATCGTCGGTGGTCGTGGTGAAAAGACAGAAGATCGTTCCTTTAACCGTGCAACCGAAGCAACCAGACAGCCCGGTTCTACATTCAAAGTCGTTGCCGCTTTCCTCCCTGCACTGGACGGATGTGGTATGAGCCTTGCAACAGTATACAAAGATGAACCATACACCTATACAAATGGCGGCGAAGTCAGGAACTGGTACAGTGGCTACCGTGGTCCAAGCACGATCCGACAGGCTATTCAGAATTCCATGAATATTCTTGCTGTTAAGACGATCACCGATGTTACACCGGAGCTTGCCTACGAGTATCTGTTAAAGCTTGGATTTACAACTCTTGTAAAGAACCGTACAAATTCAAGTGGCGGTATTGAATCTGATATCAACCAGTCTCTCGCTCTTGGCGGTCTGACAGATGGTATCACAAATCTTGAGATCACAGCTGCATATGCTACGATCGCAAATGAAGGTAATTATATCAAGCCTGTCTTCTATACAGAAGTATATGACCATGACGGAAACCTGCTGATCGATAACCGGAAGCCGGAGGAATCCGCAGTTATTTCACCTCAGAATGCATGGTTATTAACAAGTGCAATGCATGATGTAGTAACGATCGGTACCGGTACTGCCGCAAACCTTTCATGTGGCCTTTATACCGCTGGTAAGACAGGTACAACTTCCAGTAACTATGATGCATGGTTCTGTGGATACACTCCATACTATACCGCATCTATCTGGATAGGATTCGATGTGAATACAAACTTTGCCGCAGGAAACTATCATAAGAATATGTGGCGTAAGATCATGGATGAAATTACAGAAGTCAAAGGCTTAGATACTTCAAAGACATTCGAAATGCCGGATGGAATTGTTCGTGCAACCGTTTGTAAGGATACCGGTCTTCTTCCGGTAGAAGGCTGCGATACAGTTACAGATTATTTTGCAAAGGGAACTGTTCCAAAAAAGAAATGTGGTGGTAATAAAAAGATTGTGATCTGTAATGAATCTCATAAGCCTGCAACAAACACATGTAAAGAAACAACCACTTATTATTATACAGTTGATGACGATGGCAAGATTGAGATCCTTGATGCCGACTTCGAATACGATCAGAATATTTTAAAGGAAAAATGTCCACTTCATCCTGAGGAAGAAGAAACGGAGGATACCACAGAGGAAGATAAGAAAGAGTACAAGATCTCCTCATCTTCAGAAGGCGGCGGTTCGATCTCACCGACAACAACCGTTAAGAAGGGCAAATCAACAACCTTCTATATCACACCTGATAAGGGATATACCATTTCAGATGTAATCGTAGATGGAAGCTCCGTCGGTGCTGTAACCTCTTACAAATTCTCGAAGGTAAAGGGAAATCATACGATCAAGGCTGTCTTCAAGAAGAAAGACAAGCCTACGACAGAGGAACCTACCACAGAACCTCCGACACCGGAGCCTACTACAGAACCTACTACGGAACCTCCGACACCGGAGCCTACTACAGAACCTACTACAAATCCTACAGCAGAGCCTGAAACAAGCTCGGACGGTGAGTAATAGAGAATAAGAGTAATACACATAAAAGAGAACGCTGGTGTTTATCTGTTATGTAGCAAGCCTATCCGAGTGTCGGCACTTCGACAGCGTATTTTGCTGTCCTATGTGCCGTTACACCGAGGATAGAACGAAAGTGTCTTGCGTAATAATAGGATAAACATCAGCGTTCTTTCTTTTATGTGGATTAATTCTATTTCGTCATCTTTGGTTTAAATATCAGTGAGGCAATATAGGAAAAGATCAATGCAGCGGAGGTTCCCACTGCTGCCATTTTAAAGCCTCCCCGGAACAGCCCTATGAATCCATCCTGATCTACCGCTTCTTTGATTCCCTTCCAGAGGTTATATCCAAATCCCGATAAGGGAACGGATGCTCCACAGCCTGCAAATTCTAAAAATGGTTCATACACCCCTATCGCACCGAGAACCGCTCCCGTACAGACAAGAAGTACCATTATGCGTCCCGGCAACAGCTTTGTATTATCCATAAGGATCTGAACCAGAACACAGATCAATCCACCAATAATAAATGCTTTTATATAATCCATATACTATCTCTACTCCCTTTCTATTATTACACCATGTGCAATACCCGGTATATTCTGACCTTCGTTGTAACTGACCGTAGACAGAAGGGCTCCCGTAGGCACGAAAAGTACCCTTTTCCATGAACCCTCACGAAGCTGTTTTAATATATACCCTGCAAGTGTGATCGCCGAACAGCCGCATCCCGAGCCGCCTGAATGTGTATCCTGTTCTTCATTATCAAATATCTCAATTCCACAATCCATATGCTGTCTGCTGATATCTACACCATTATCTTTTAGCAGATCAATCAAAATTTTCCGACCGATCTTTCCCAGATCGCCGGTAATGATCCGATCATAATATGTCGGTTTCACATCAAAATCCTGTAGATTCTGATAGATCAAATCTGCCGCAGCAGGGGCCATACATGCTCCCATATTAAAGGAATCTTTTACACCGTAATCAACGATCTTCCCTGTCGTAACTCCTTTGATCCTGACAGATACAGGTGCATCATCATCTTTTTTACTTCCTATTACAAATGCTCCGCTTCCGGTTACCGTCCATGTCGCGGACAACGGACGCTGATTTCCGTATTCCAGTGGAAACCGGAACTGTTTCTCCGCACTTCCATAATGACTGGAGGTTGCCGAGACAGCATAATCTGCATATCCTGCCGCAACTGTCATCGCCGCAAGTGATAAACCCTCACCGCAGGTCGAACAGGCTCCATATAAACCAAAGATCGGTATATCCATATCCTTGACACCGAAGGTTGTCGCGATCAGCTGCCCCAGCAGATCTCCTGCGAACAGATAACGGATATCAGATTTCTCTTTACCTGCCTTTTTGATCGCAAGCTCCACTGCTTGCTTTACCATCTCGCTCTCTCCTTCTTCCCATGAATCCTTTCCAAATGTCGGATCTTCCGATACGATATCAAAATATCCCGCAAGCGGTCCGTCTGCTTCTTTCGGTCCGCAGACAGATGCCTCTCCCAATATATATGGGGGATCCGTAAAACTAACACTCTGTTTCCCTATCATCCTGTTCATGTTATGTGTATCCTTTCTTTTTACATTGTAATAATATTTATTCATTTGTAATTTGCAGGTAATTTATACATGCAGAATATGCGCTGGACAAATTCTTCATTTCGGAGTAATCTTAAACAGATGCAAATTATCGACTGCATATAAGATCAGATATCCGGTATGCAGATTTTAAAAGAAAATCTGAAATGGAGTTAATTATGCTTTTTACAAAAGAATATTGGTTAAACTGTATTGATCGAACAAAACGATATATTAAAACATTTATAAAATGGATAATATGTTCTATTATAATCGGAACAACCTGTGGTGCTGTCGGAACAGCCTTCCACTACAGCGTTGAATATGTTACAAAATATCGGGACAGTCATTCATGGATCATATATCTTCTGCCTCTTGCCGGTCTGGTCATCATCTTCTTATACAGAAGCTGCGGACTTAAGCACGACAAAGGTACAAATCTGGTCATCGGTTCAATCCGAAATTCAGAGTATAATGTTCCATTTCGAATGGCTCCGTTAATATTTATCTCAACCGCTATCACTCATCTTTTCGGGGGATCCGCCGGTCGTGAAGGAGCTGCTTTGCAGATTGGCGGAAGCATCGGCGCGTCAATCGGAAAACTGGTAAAAATGAATGATAACGATAAGCACATTATGACGCTGTGTGGCATGAGTGCTGTATTTGCTGCTTTATTCGGAACACCGGTCACCGCTGCCTTATTCAGCGTTGAGGTTATCAGTATCGGTATTCTCTACTACAGTGCTCTGGTGCCTTGTATCCTGTCAGCAACCATTGCATATGCGATCACTGAAAAATTTCATATAACTCCAACTTACTTTATACTAAATCAGGTTCCCGATATGTCCCTGGCAACCGGTATTCGTGTTGTTATCCTCGCAGTTGTCGTTGCGATAGTCAGTATATTATTCTGCCTGTCTATGCAGGCAACAGGAAAAGCCTTTAAGAAATTTTTCAAAAATCAATATGTACGGATCTTCGTTGGTGGTGTCCTTGTGGTTCTGCTCACTATATTAGTTCGTTCCAATGATTACAACGGAGCAGGTATGAATATCATCGAGCAGGCAATTCATGGAGAAGCAAAACCGGAAGCTTTCCTGCTCAAACTGATCTTTACCTGTATTACCATCGGCTGTGGCTTCCGTGGCGGTGAGATCGTTCCTTCTTTCTTTATCGGCGCTACAGTCGGTTGTACCGTAGGTGGCTGGATCGGACTTGATCCCGGCTTTGGAGCCGCTATGGGGCTTGTATGTCTGTTCTGTGGCGTTGTAAACTGTCCACTGGCATCTTTAGTCCTCAGTATTGAATTATTCGGTGCAAGCGGCATTCTGCTCTTTGCTATCGGAGCCAGTGTCAGCTATATGTTATCCGGCTACTACAGCCTGTACAGTGAACAGAAGATCATCTATTCGAAGCTTCGTCCTCACTATGTAAACCTTTACACAAACCAGGAAGTGAAGACGATCGAGCATGATGAATAGCTCTATTGTATAGAACAAAAGAAAAAGAAGACATTTGTCTTATATAATGTCTTACTGCGGTTTCTGTTCGATGCATATGCCTGATTCGTAAATACTCCTGTGCCAACTCGCTCTTCGAGCTCAAACAGGCACCCGTATTTACTGGCACTATGCATCTCTCAACGAAATCCTCGTAAGGTCACTACATAAGACAAATGTCTTCTTTTTCTTTCTGCCATATATATTATTTTCTTTATAAGCTTTTATATATTATTTTATTCTGCTTTGTCCGTTTCTTCTGTTGTCTTATCGTCGGACTTGTCTGTTTTTGTATCATCTTTTTTATCCGACTTTTTGTCTGACTTTTTATCCGATTTCTTATCGTCTTTCTTTTCGGAATCTTTCTTCTCCTCAGTTGTCTCTTTCTCTTTTGTTCCTCGAAGAATGACTTTGTTACGTTTGTCATAGACACTGACGGATTCCGGTTCGGATGATATCTTCTCACCATTTTCATCATATACGGTACGATAGGTCTGAACCTTAAGTCCGGTGATACCTGTTACAGAGACTTTTTCTTCTCCTTCTTCCAGTGTATCATCGTCCTCATACTCTGTCTCATAATCATATGTTGCAACAACTTCACTGGATAATGACACCTTAAAATCTTTTAACTTTGTGCCATAGAGCACACAGGTAACAACACCTCCGCCATAAGATGATACGATCTTGATCGGATATTCAGTATTATTTGTAAATTTATAATCCGGACCGCCCCAGGATACTGTTGCATCAAATCCTGTATCTACATAGGCAGACGGATGTGGATGACAGTGTCTTTCGTTGATCTGAAGATTCGCATACAGACATGCATCATACAGTGTAGACGATACCTGACAGATTCCTCCTCCAACTTCATCCACGGATTCACCATTAACATAAGAAGGTGCTGCGCTGAAACCATTTTCAATCGTTCTCTGTCCTACAACATTGTTAAACGAGAACTGCTCACCCGGCATAAGAATCGTTCCATTACAATTCTCAGCGGCCTTTGCAACATTAGACTTTCTCGCTTCTGTCCCTCCAACATTCGTGCTGAACGAACTTAAGGTATCACGGAACAGATAGGACTGTAAAGTCTCCTTTGACAATTCAGGTTCTGTATATACCAGATCTATACTGACCTCTTCACCATCCTTGGCTGCCTCTAATTTCTTTGCAGCTGCATCTTTATCAAAGCTGACACCGGTTACAGAATCTGTTACACTATAATCATTTTCAGGATCAAGTGTAGCATCTGCGGGTTCAACATAGACCTCATCATAGATCAGATCAAGATCTACATCTCCATATGTAAGCGGACATTCGATCGACTCTGCATAGTTACCGGCCGTGATCAGCTCAGCCATCCGGTCAACCAGCGCATCGGTATCTACAACATAACCGCCTCTACCCTTTGTTACGATAATCTTATCTTTTTCTACCGTATAATACTTATCTTCAAGCCCTTCTAACTTATTAAGCTCAGACTGCTTAACTGCCGTATATAACAGCTTCTTATCCTTCAATGAAGGTTTTGCCTGAATCTCCTGATCTCCGAACAGGGCAGCTACAAAATTCCATCCTCTTGCAAGGAAGAAATGCTTCTCATCATTTGCCTTTTTTACTGCATCCGTAACATCCAGATCAAGTGCATCTTCAATCACGATACAGTATTTCTTATCCTTAACCGTTACGTCAATGGATGCATTGCTGTATTCCGTCCGGAACTGCTCTTTTACTTCCTCTGCCGCCTGTGCCACTGTCATACTGCTGACATCAATTCCGTTAATGCTTGTATTCGGGAAAAATTTTTTATTTCCGATACATGCACATGCGATCAGATAAAACACACCTAATGCAACAATAACACATATCGTTGTAGTAATACTTCTTTTTGCTTTTTTCATGATGTATCTCCATTTTACTACATTTGAGGATATACGCATCAAACTGATGGTTAAAATCCCCTACATTAATATATTCAACCATTTGTTAAAGTTATCATAGGAATTTTTATATGTCAATACGGATTCCAAAGGAAAGAAATATTTCACAAAAGCTATATTCTTTCATAAAAAATATGTAACAATTTTGGAACAAACACATACCGGCAGGGTTATACCCAGCCGGCAAGTTTACAGATCCAATAAATAACTCCAAGTCCCCATGACACGAAAATTCCATACATGATAACAGGTCCTGCGATCGTGAAACATTTCACACCTTTTCCAAACACCTCACCTTCGGTCTGAAATTCTATGACCGGGGCACAGACGCCATTTGCAAAACCGGTGATCGGAACAAGCGCTCCCGCCCCACCGTATTTGGCTATCTTCTTATAAAGATTAAACCCTGTCAGGATAACGCTGATCAAAACAAGAATAACAGACACATAGGAAGAACTGTCGTTCTTATTCCATCCAAAATACTGTAACAGGTTAAACAAACCCTGCCCGATCGTACAGATGAGTCCTCCAACCAGAAATGCCCAGAGACAGTTTCTGAATGAATTCGATGTCGGAGTTACTGTTTCTACATACTGATTATATTCCTTTTCTTTTGGTTCATATTTCATACCGTACACCTCTGTTTCTTTCATTATTATAAGTTTTCTTTGTTTTGTCTGTCAGACCAGTCCGGTAGAGATCAGTCCTATTATCGATCCTACAAGTTTACCTGCAGCCACCGCATAGATCACATAGGGAATATACCGTCTGACGGAAAACCGCCTTGAAATGATCGGGAACACATTTAACACCTCTGCCAGAGCTCCAACCAGACAGCCGGTAAATATACCGCCGAACAAAGTGACAAATGCCAGACCGGGAAGTAAAAGCGGAATTCTGATATTAAACAGATAAATGACATTACCCACAACCGCACCATAGGCAAGCAGACATTCAATCAACATATAGTGCCTGTCACCTTTTACCTTTTCCGCAAGCTTCGGAAATACACCGATCAGGGAAATAAATGCAAAATATCCACTGGATATTGCTGCACCGCCAATAAATGCAACAGCCGCATAACAGATAAGTCTAATCAGCATCCCGGACATCCTTCTTTCTTGTAGCATCCGTTATGATCGTCTGGTTCACTTCCTGTTCATATTGGCGCATCTGGACCTGAAGCGGTGTCGGATCATCCGTGAATTTCTTATTGGTTCCGTGATTAAAGAATATGATGATTCCGATAAACAACCCGATTGAATAGGAGACGGCTCCTATCGCAGCCCCGGACTCACTTCCCCCGGTAAATACATTTTGCAGCAGGTCAAGCTGTCCAAGCAGGTTTACATCGGAATTATAAGATATGATAGAAAATCCCGCCCCAAAGAATGCGATCAGACAGAGCAGAATAAACTTAAATGTCTGCTTGATCCGGTCTGACGGATCAAATGCTTTGTAATATACAACCACATTTGGCTGGCCAAGATTTGTAATGCTGACTTCCTCGTCGCAATTCTTCTTGATCTCCTCAATGATATCCAGAATCGATATGACCTGCTGCCCTTTTGAACCGGTTGAAAAATTCATAAGCACAAGCTTTTCGATTTTGTTCTTCAGATCCGGATTATCCGCTACAACCTTTGATACATCCTTTATCCGAACCTTCCGCTGTTCGGCAAGAACATTTTCAGCCAGCTGCAGATAGACCATATATGCCATTTTTCATCACCCGCTTTATTCCATATTCCTATAGAAAATAGGATGTCAGCATTTGTTATATTTTATACATATTCTTTGAGTTTCTCTAAAATTTTCTTCTCCTTCCTGCTTACCTGAACCTGACTGAGTCCAAGCGTCTTTCCTGTCTCTGTCTGTGTACGGTCTTCAAAATATCGAAGTCTGATCAGCATCTGTTCGTCCGGATCAAGCCGATCCAACAGCTGTGACAACGTAATATGATCCACAATATCCTGACTGTATTCCTCAGTCTTTGATAGGACTCCGGGCGTATCTAAAGATTCAATCTCCATCGACGCTTCCATCGCCATTACAATATCTCCGGCATCAAAGGACAGTGCAGCAGCTATCTCCGTAATCTCCGGTTCATAACCTTTTTCTTTCTTTATCTTCTGTCTGTACTGTTCTACCTTCATATTCATTTCTTTCAGGCTTCTGCTCACCTTGATCGCACCGGAATCCCGTAGAAAACGTCTGATCTCTCCCTGAATCAGCGGTACTGCATATGTGGAAAATTTTACATCATACTCAAAGCTGAACTTGTCAATACATTTGATCAGTCCTATACATCCGATCTGAAACAAATCCTCGATGTCATATCCTCGTCCTGTAAATCTTCTTGCTACACTCCATACAAGCCCAAGATTCTGTTCAATCAGTTTCTCTTTTGCATGGTCATCCCCATTTTTCGCCTGTAAAAGAAGATCCAGATTATTTTCCATTTACATCGCACATCCTGTCCCTATTTTTTTCGTCATCTTTACTACTGTTCCGACTCCCGGCTCCGATTCCACCGTCAGCTCATCCATAAACGCTTCCATAAATGAAAATCCCATTCCTGATCTTCCATCTGTTCCGGTTGTATACATCGGTTCCATAGCTTTATCAACATCTTCGATTCCGCATCCATGATCTGTGATCTCTATGTACAGGATTCTGTTTGCAATACGGGATACAATTTCGATCACACCATCTTCTCCCTTATATCCATGGATGATCGAATTCGTAACAGCCTCTGATACCGCTGTTTTTACATCTGCCACTTCTTCTAATGTCGGATTTGTTCTTGTCATAAATGATGCAACAACAACTCTTGCAAAGCTCTCATTTCTTGGATCACTTCCAAATTCTATTTTCATTTCATTTCTGTCCATTTCCGTCTTCTCCTTTTCTTCTATGAGGTATGTACAGTCCGATACGCTTCCTCAAAATTTCCTGCTTTTGTTACGATCTTAAATATTCCGGACATCGTAAGCAGCCGTTCCATTCTGTCATTACTGTTTATGACAAATGCCTGTCCGCCTCGGTCATAGACATTACGAAACCGCCTGGTTATAAATCCAATTCCGGAGCTGTCCATCATATTTGTGTGCTTAAAGTCAAAGACCACATAACGAACCCTGGAATCAGAAAAAGCATCTTCCGTTTCTTCTACCAATCCGGCTGCACGATAATCGTCTACTTCCTCAGGAAGTTCGATCAGTATAGTATCCCCAATCTTTTCATAATTATTCATATTTCCCTCCTTTTTTCATACATGTATTTTTGTATATATATTACTGTCTGATATCGCATGATTAATTCCACAAAAAAAGACAAACAGGCGTGTCTATCTCCTATTTGTCTTTTGTATTTTATAATATTTATTTTTTTACACATCTATTACTCATTCAAAGGATCCGGTCCGGGCTCTGTGGTTCCCGTCTCTTGCGTTGTTCCTTCCTCTTGAGTGGTTCCCTCGGTAGTAGTATCAACAGTGCTTTCCCCGTCTCCCGCATCTTCACTTGTCTTAACGCCGGATAATGAAACTGCAACTGTATAGTAGATAGAATCCGGACATTTATCAAAGAAGGTTTCAAATGCCGTCTTTGCTTTATCTTCATCCTCTGTACCAAGGTAACAAAGTGCTTTGTAATATAACGCAACATCATAATCCGGGCTGGTCTCCAATACTTTATCAAACTCTGTCATAGCTTTATCATACTGTGTATCGTTATAATATTTGAGTGCCAGCTGCATAGATACTTTATCTGAATCTGCTAACTCTGCCTTACTTTTCTTCTCATACTCCGACACCTGTTTTGTCAATGTATCATTCTTTGTCGTAAGCGTATCAAGCTGATCCTGCAATGACGAAATCTTGGTATTTTTATCTGCCAGATCTTCACTGTAAGCAATCTTCACATCCCGGCTCTCGCTATCCGCATTCTTGCTATGTTGCGGTATTACAAGGAACCACATAACCGCCAGTCCGAGCAGAAGTCCCGCAAATACATATGCAAGTGAATATTTGTAAAAATTGATATCCTTATATCTGCCAACCGGAACCGGTTTTCCTTCATAATCAACCGAGTCAGTATCTACATATGCCCGTGGCTGGTCTTCCACAAATAAAAGATCTGCGTCATAATCATCATCCGGATAATCACGAAAACTCATAATCTCCTCATCCGTATGTCCCATCTCGTTAAAATAACGGACAGCCAGCGGATTCGTTCTGTCGATCTTGATAACACGTTTTAATGCTTTTCTTGCCTTATCATATTTGTTATCATCGATCAGAAGAAGTGCCATCAACAAATATCCGTTTACAAACTTCGGATTATCCGATAAGACTTTTCTAAGCTGGATAAAGGCAAGATCCTTACTGCCCTGTCTGGCATAGTTTACTGCCTGATTGTATTTTCTCGCCGCATTATTCGTCGTCTCAAGCTTATGGGGATTTCCCTTTACTTCTTTGATGTAGCGTTTTGCAACATTACGTCCGCTGAAATAATTCACACTGATGACCCAGTGGCTTAATGCCAGAACAACTTCACCGGTTTCATAATATACAAGTCCCAGAAGATTTCTGGCATCAATGTTCATTTTATCATATTTAAGAGAGATCTTTAATGCTTCCTCTGCACCGCTCATATCACGGACTCTGGCTTTATCCAGACCGATATTATAATAATATTTGGATGTGTTCAGTGCTTTATTTACAAACTCACTCTTTAATCCGCACTGGCTGCAATATCCGGTAACAAGGATCTTACCGCCACAATGCTTACAATTCAGTACATCTGCCATCTTATTTCTCCGTTTCCTTTGCTACACGAAGCATCTCCTGCATAATATCCGAGATATCCTTCAGATCATTATTATAAATGGCATCTTCTGCCTGATCTACTTCCAGAGTCGGTCTGAATTTTTTTACTTCTTCATCAAAGTTTATCATGATATTCCTCCATATTTGTAGATTACTCTTTTATCCCTGAAAGCCATCGTTTAACTTCACCAACCAGATAAAGAGAACCCACACAATAGACTGCTGAATCTGTAATCTGTTCTTTATAACGGATAGCGGCATTCATTGCTTCTGCAATATCCTCATATGCCTCCACCGCATGTCCTGTGTATTTTCGAAATCTGTCAGCGATCAATGCAACAGGTGCTTTCCGTTTATTATCCACACTCGTAACTATGATCTTCTCAAATGAAAGTTCTTCTGTCAGATCCCGTATCATCGTATCATAATCCTTGTCCTTTACTGCTGCAAAGACCAGGATCTTCTTTTTCTTCGTATAAAGCGTCCGAAGTGTTCTGCAATAACATTCGACCGCTTCCGGATTGTGCGCACCATCTACAAACAGATCAGGTGCAATCTCCTCCATCCTGCCTTCCCATGAAAAATCAAGCAATCCGCTTCTGACTGCCTGCTCTATTCTGACATCAGCACCTGCATTTTTCTCGTATACCATATCCCTGATCTGCATCAGGATATCAAAGGATGCAACTGCAAGGCAGGTATTTTCGACCTGATAAAGAGACGTTTTCGGTATCCTCAAATGGTCATAATTATAATACCGATTATGAAATGAAAAATCAATGGTTTTATCATCTATTTCATTTATTATATAGTTTGATTTTTCGACCGCTGTTACGGCAGAATCCAATTCTTTTGCACGAGTCTCTATGATTCCAGACGAAACCGCATCCCGCTTGAAATATACGACCGGAACTGACGGTTTGATGATCCCTGCTTTCTCTCCTGCGATCTTAGCGATCGTATCTCCAAGATATTCCATATGATCAAGTCCTACCGATGTGATAATGCAAAGCTCCGGTCTTACGACATTAGTTGCATCCAGCCTGCCACCCATTCCGGTCTCATAAATCACATAATCCGGCTGCTTCTTCTCATAATAAACAGCCGCCATCGCAAACATCACTTCAAAGAAAGACGGATGAACGATGAACTTCTTCCGCACCTGCTCAAACGCCCATGTAAAATCTTCATCCGATATCATTTCATCATCATATCGGATCCGCTCATTGATCGAGACAAGATGCGGTGATGTAAACAATCCTACATGAAAGCCTGCATGCATCAGTATCGTAGCAAGCGCCTTTGCCGTTGATCCCTTACCGTTTGTTCCTGCTATATGGATCACTTTACTCTTATCCTGCGGATTCCCTAAACGTTCAAGAAGACTGGCAAGATTCTCTGTGCCAATCTTCTGTGCGAACAGTGGAATGCTTAGGATATACTCAACTGTTTCCCTGTAATTCATCTGACATTCCGCCTATCTGTTATCTATCTTTTCCGGATACAGGTCATGATTTGACATTCTGTTCCATGCAACTTCTTCCCATTTTGTTCCCGGTCTTCCGTAATTACAATATGGATCGATCGAGATACCGCCTCTCGGAGTGAATTTGCCCCAGACTTCAATATATTTCGGATCCATCAATTTGATCAGATCCTTCATGATAATGTTCATGCAGTCCTCATGGAAATCTCCGTGATTTCTGAAACTGAACAAATATAATTTTAAAGACTTGCTCTCTACCATCTTCACATCCGGAACATAGGATATATATACGGTTGCAAAATCCGGCTGTCCCGTGATCGGACATAAGCTGGTAAATTCCGGACAATTGAACTTGACAAAATAATCATTGTCCTGATGTTTATTGATAAAGGTCTGTAACATCTCCGGTGCATAGTCCATGCTGTATTTTACATTCTTATTGCCGAGAAGTGTTACATCTTCCATTTCTTCTGCGGTTCTTCCCATCTTCTGTTACCTCCTTATGCATCTGCTTCTTCTGCTGCCTTTGACACACATTTGATCAGGATCTGAACAGCCTTATCGCACTGTTCCTTTGTTACGATCAGTGGCGGTGCCATACGGATCACATTTGGTCTTACCGCTGTGATCAACAGTCTGTTCTCAACAGCCAGATGCTTTACTTCGTTTGCGATCGGTTTGGTGAATTCAACGCCAACCAGAAGTCCGCGTCCACGTACTTCCTTCACATACGGAAGGGAATAAAGCTGTTCTGCAAAATAAGCTCCTGTCTCTTTTGCATTCTCTGCAAGATGATTGTCTAAGATCTCATCGATCTCTGCAAGTGCGGCTGCACAGCATACAGGATTGGCTGCGTAAGTAGAACCGTGTGCCCCCGGTGTAAATGCACTTGCAAGCTCTGCTGATGTACAAAGTGCGCCAATCGGCATACCGCCGCCGATCGCTTTTGCCATAGATACCATATCAGGCTTCACTCCATAGGTCATAAATGCCATCGTATCTCCGCATCTGCCCCATCCGGTCTGTACCTCATCGAATAACAACAGGATGCCGGTCTCGTCACAGTAAGCACGAAGTCCTTTTAAGAATTCCTCCGTTGCCGGATATACACCACCCTCGCCCTGAACAGGCTCTACCATGATTGCAACTGTGTCTTTGGTACATTTGCTCTTGAAATCCTCAAGATTATTGAACTCTGCATATGTGAAGCCCGGAAGCATCGGCTTGAAACCGATCTGACATGCATTGTCCGGCTGTCCGGTTGCTGATAACGCTCCATAGGTTCTGCCATGGAAGCTGTTAATGGCTGTAACGATATGATAATGCTCCGGTCCGTAATGATCGGTTCCGTATTTTCTTGCCATCTTGATCATTGCTTCATTTGTCTCTGTTCCTGAATTCTGGAACAGAACCTTCTCCATACCGATCGTCTCACAAATTTTCTTTGCAAGCAGGATCATAGGAAGTGTATATGCGTAATTGGATGCATGGATCACATTCTGGCACTGGTCTGCGATCGCTGCCGCAACTTTCTTGTTACAGTTACCGGTACTGTTTACTGCGATGCCGCCGAAGAAGTCAAGATATTCATTTCCTTCCTCATCGTACACATACATGCCGTCTCCCTTTTCTTCAATAAAATTCCATCTTCTGGACTGCTCGGCGAGGTATTTGTCTACTATGTCAAGTAATTCGTCTTTTGTATATCCGCTTTCATTAACTTTCATCTTCCTGTCTCCTTTATATAAATACAAATTTTTAGTTCCTACTAATGTGCAAACTGTGAATTGTAAAGGGTGTAATAGAATCCTTTCTGTGCTAAAAGTGATTCATGATTACCCTGCTCTATGATATGTCCATCCTTCATAACCAGTATAATATCAGATTCTTTGATCGTTGACAAACGATGCGCTACGACAAAGCTCGTTCTTCCCTTCATCATCTTCGCAAATGCACGCTGGATCCGGATCTCGGTTCTTGTATCGATCGATGATGTTGCTTCATCAAGGATCAGCATCGGTGGCAGATCAAGCATAACTCTGGTAATACATAAGAGCTGTTTCTGTCCCTGTGACAGTCCGCCGCCATCCTCTGATATCATGGTATCATACCCCTCCGGCAAACGCTTGATAAAGCTGTGTGCGTGGGACTGTTTTGCTGCTTCTATAATCTCCTCATCCGTCGCATCCGGTCTTCCGTATGCGATATTCTCCTTGATCGTTCCGGTCTTTAACCAGGTCTCCTGAAGAACCATACCATAGTTATCACGAAGGCTCTCTCTCGTTACCTGACGGATATCATGGCCATCTACAGAAATGGCTCCGGCATCTACATCATAGAACCGCATTAAAAGATTGATAACGGTACTCTTACCACATCCGGTCGGTCCGACGATCGCTACACGCTTACCCGATTCAACCTTCAGATTCAGATTCTTGATCAGTTCTACATCTTTATTATAAGAGAAATCCACATGAGACAGATCCACCTGTCCATCTGCTTTCTCGATCACATAGGCATCCGCAGGCTCCGCGATCTCCGGTTCTTCATCGATCAGCTCAAATACTCTGGCTGCGGATGCAAGTGCATTCTGAAGCTCCGTTACGACGCCTGAGATCTCATTAAATGGCTTTGTATACTGGTTTGCATAGCTTAAAAAGCTGGTAAGCTGACCAACGGATATTCTTCCCTTGATCGCCATGACCGCACCGATGATGCCAACGCCGGTATATACTAAGCTGTTTACAAAACGGGTACACGGATTGGTAATAGATGAGAAGAAGGTCGCATCCAGTCCTGCCTTATTCAATCTCTTATTTACTTCGTTAAAGCTGTCATTTACATTTTCTTCCATGGAAAAGGCTGTTACAACCTTCTGGTTTTCTACCATCTCATTAACAAGTGATGTCATCTCACCCTTGATCTCTGCCTGCTTTCTGAACATATGGTAGGTTTTCTTTGCGATAAATGCCGCAACAAACAGAGAAACCGGAGTGATCACAACAACCGCAACCGTGATCACAGCGTTAATCGATAACATGAAACAAAGCGTTCCAACGATAGTCATAACACCGGTAAATAACTGTGTAAAGCCCATCAGCAGACCATCTGAAAACTGGTCTACATCTGCGATCACACGGCTTACGATATCACCATGGGTGTGAGAATCCACATAGGATAACGGAAGCTGTTCTAACTTCTTATATGCAGATGTACGGACATCATTTACAACATGATAGGTAACTTTATTATTCAATATATTCATGATCCACTGGCAGACTGCCGTAACCGCAACTACGATCACAAAACGGATTGCCAGTGTCTTTAATGCTCCGAAATCAACGGCTCCTTTTCCGACGATCTTATCTACCATATGTCCGGTAATGATCGGTGCATATAAGGTCAGAACAACGGATATCGCTGCACAGATCAGGGAAAGGACAACTAAGAAACTGTATCGTTTGATATACTTTAATATTCTGCCAAGTGTTTTCTTATTGACAGACGTACTTTTTTCTTTTTTACTCATCGTCGCTTCCTCCTTCCTATGCCATTGCATTTCCGGCAGAAGTCTTTTTACCGGATACTTCATTTGCCGATAACTGTGACTGACATATCTCCTGATATACCTCACAGGACTGTAACAATTCTTCGTGGGTTCCGATACCTGCAACCTGTCCATCATCTAATACAATGATCTGATCGGCTCCCATGATCGTCGATGCTCGTTGGGAAACGATAAATACGGTCATACCCTTTGTCTGCTCTTTGATCGCACGCCGAAGAGCTGCGTCTGTTGCAAAGTCAAGTGCCGACGCACTGTCATCCATGATCAGGATCTCAGGCTTTCTTACAACTGCTCTTGCGATCGTAAGACGCTGCTTCTGCCCACCGGATAAGTTCTTGCCACCCTGTGTAATCTTAAAGTTCATGCCATCTGTTTTCTGATCAACGAATTCTTTTGCCTGTGCGATCGTAAGTGCCTCATTGATCTCTTCTTCCGTTGCGTCATTTTTACCCCAGCGGATATTCTCGGCGATCGTGCCCTGGAACAGAACTGCCTTCTGCGGAACTACACCTACCTTCATTCGAAGGGAACGGAGATCATAGTCCTTTACATCCACACCATCGATCTTAACCGCACCACCGGTGGCATCATAGAATCTCGGGATCAGGTTGACCAGAGAACTCTTACCGGAACCCGTACCACCGATAATACCGATCGTTTCTCCCGCTTTTGCCGTAAAGGATATACCGGTCAGTGAATCTTCCGATGCTTTACCATACCGTAAGGCTACGTTGTCAAATACCACCTTAGGAACATCCTGTCCGGCTGCCTTCTGTGCTTCTGATAAAGCAGAACCTTCTGCAACCTCTGTGATCGATGGCTTCGTATCAAACACAACATTGATTCTCTTTGCACATGCGATCGACTTTGTGATGTTAATGATCAGATTGGCAAGCTTTACAAGCTCAACTAAGATCTGTGACATGTAGTTGATCAGTGCAACAACCTTACCTTGTGACAGGATACCGATATCGGTCTGTCCGGCTGCAATCCAGATGATCGCAACAGTTGCAAGATTGATGATCACATATGTGACAGGATTTAAGAATGCCGAGATTCTTCCGACATACAACTGAATATCCATCAGATCATCGGTTGACTTATCGAATTCATCAACCTCTTTTTGCTGTCTGTTAAATGCCCGGATCACACGGGCACCTTCCAGATTCTCTCGGGTCAGAAGCATGACCTTATCCAGTCTTGCCTGTACCTTCTTAAACAATGGAATGCTGACAAGCATAATTCCGAATACAACGATCGACAATGCCGGTATTGTAACCACAAAGGTCATGGCTGATTTGACATCGATCGTAAATGACATGATCATCGCACCGAATACGATAAACGGAGAACGTAGGAACAAACGGAGCACCAGATTGACACCTGTCTGGATCTGGTTGATATCACTGGTCATTCGAGTAAGCAGTGTCGATGTTCCGATCGTATCGATCTCATTATAAGAAAGACTTGTGATATGACGGAACAGATCACTTCGAAGTGCCGTTCCGAATCCGGTTGCTGCTTTTGCGGAAAAATACTGTGCTGTCAGAGAACAGCTCAGGCCGATGATACCAAGTGCAATCATAACGAGACACATCCGAAGAACATATCCCATGTCCTGATTCTTAATACCGGTATCAATAATATGTGCCATTACGATCGGGATCAGCAGTTCGAAACAGGCTTCCAGCATTTTAAATAATGGTGCCAGAACCGATTCTTTTTTATAGTCCCGTAAATATCTTAATATTCCCTTCATTCTACGCTCCTACTCTTGTTGTAAAATGTATATATGCTCTCTGCATTTGTTTTTAACATACCATATGCCAGGCGTGCTGCCAAACGGCTTTCTGCCGTCCTGCTGCCTGCCTGGCATACATATATGGTAGAATCTCCACACCCCCTTACATAAAATTGCATGTGGATTCTGTGGGAATTCTTTCATGCACAAATGGCATGAACGATATAATTATTCCTCATCCGGAAGATTTGCATTGTGATATACGGCCTGTACATCATCATCTTCATCTAAGAGATCCAGAATTCTTGTAAACTTCTTTACAACCTCAGGATCTGTCAGATCTACATAGTTCTGTGGGATCATGGTAAGCTCTGCTTCTGCCATCTTGATTCCCTCTTTTTCAAGAGCCTCTCTGACTGCTGAGAAATCATCCGGTGTTGTGATGATCTCAAAGCTGTCTTCCTCTTCACTGAAATCCTCAGCTCCGGCATCCAGTGCCATCATCATAAGATCATCTGCATCCATATCACATTCTTCTTTATCAATAATGATCTGTCCTTTATTATCAAACATATAAGATACACAACCGGTCGTTCCTACGTTTCCGCCGCCCTTTGTAAATGCATTTCTTACATTTGCAGCCGTTCTGTTCTTATTATCTGTAAGAGTATCAACGATAATCGCTGTACCGTTCGGACCATATCCTTCGTATGTATTAGCAACATAATTTACTGAGTTTGCATCACCTGCTGCTCTGTCGATACCACGCTTGATCGTATCGTTTGGCATATTGTTTGCCTTTGCCTTTGCGATTACATCACGAAGCTTACTGTTGTTATCAGGGTTTGCACCACCTTCTTTTACAGCGATTGCAATTTCCTTACCGATAATGGTAAAGATCTTACCCTTTGCAGCATCGTTCTTTTCTTTCTTATGTTTAATATTTGCAAATTTTGAATGTCCTGACATTTTTTTACTCCTTAACTCTGTAATTCTATCTTTTGAATATCCATTTTCGGATATCGGTTTCTTTTTTGAAGCTTTATAAGCCCAACTGGTTCATAATATCATACCTGATTTTCATTTTCAACCTTGGTTATCCGCACCTTATCGATCATCTTATCCTTGATCCCAATGGTCTCAAAATTATATCCCTTATATGTAATATCTATTTTTTCGTTCTCATAAGGGAGCCTTCCCAGTTCATACAGCATAAACCCGTTCAGTGTCTGAAAATCCTCATCCGGAAACTCAATTCCCAGATGTTCCGACAATTCATCCAGTTCTGCTCTGCCGCCCACGATATATCCATGACCCGCAAGTGCAATATCATCGTCATCATCGTCGTATTCATCAAAAATATTGCCGACAATTTCTTCCAGAATATCTTCCATCGCTATGATGCCTTCTGTCTGACCATACTCATCCACCACAATAACCATATGGATTTTCTCTTTCTGCATCCGTTTGAATAATTCCGATATATTCTTAGTCGGATGCACAAATGTCGGCTCAACCATGATCTGTTCGATCGTCTGGTTCTTATCCTGCAGATACGCTTTTACAAAATCTTTAAAATAAAGGATTCCGACTATATTGTCCAGATCATCATCAAACACCGGATATCTGGAATAATTATTCTCCAGCATGATCTTGATCGTTTCATCCATTGTGGTATGTTTGTCGATTCCAACTACATCGGAACGCGGAGTCATAACATCCCGGACTTCTTTCTCACTGAATTCAAAAATATTTGTGATCATCTCTACTTCGTCATCATGAATGAGTCCCTGTTCATTTCCCTCGTTGACCATGGAAATAATCTCTTCCTCAACTTTTTCTTCATCAGCTTTTCTGTTATTAAATAATTTCATATACCAGACAGTCTCTGTCTACAAATCACCTCTCCTGTTCGTTTCATTCTGCATTCATTCTTAATCCCATACGAATGCAAATATAATGGAAATATATCATTAATTCCAACATTCGTCAATTTTTTCATATGAGAATCTGCATAATCCGTATTCATATGGAAATCTGTATAACTGTATGATTATACAATGTCTGTAATTACCATGCCACAAAGATCAATACAGATCCAGACTGATCTTTAATGCAATATCTACCTTTTTCAGAATGTCATCTCCCATATGGCATACTTTTTCTTTTAATCTCTGTTTATCGATCGTACGCACCTGTTCCAACAGCACAACCGAATCCTTTGCCAGATCATACCGACTGGAATCAATCTCAACATGTGTAGGCAGCTTCGCCTTGTTCATCTTGCTGGTGATCGCTGCACAAATCACCGTAGAACTGTGTTTATTTCCCGCTTCATTCTGTATGATAAGTACCGGTCTGACTCCTCCCTGTTCCGAACCAACGACAGGTCGTAAATCAGCATAAAATATATCGCCTCTTCTGATTACCAATTCTTTTCACTCCATTTATTTATTAATATCTTCTGTTGTGAAAAGTATTTCCAATTCTATTCTATGATATTCAGTTCCGGCGTAGATAATTCACTTCCCCGACTTCTTTTCCATCCCTAATATAGACTCTTGGTACACGTCTTCCGATATTACAGATCAGTTCATAGTTGAAGCTGTTTGCCGGTTCCGCAACTTCTTCCACCGTGATCTCTTTATCTCCGCATTTTCCGATCAGAACAACTGTATCACCGACTGCCGTCTCCGGTATATCACTTACATCGATCATAAACTGATCCATACAGACACGTCCGGTGATTGGTGCATACTTACCATGAATGATCACACGTCCGATATTGGACTGTGCTCTTGGATATCCGTCAGCATAACCGGCAGACACGGTTGCTATTCTCATATCATGCGGTGCGACAAATGTCCATCCATAGCCGATACCTGTTCCTGCTTTCACATCCTTCACATGAACTACCTTGGCAAGTAGTTCCATTGCCGGCTTAAGTGCCGCGATCGAATGATCGACTTCATCCGATGGATATAGTCCGTATGTTACGATACCGGATCTTACCATATCAAAGCCTTCATTATCCATCTCCATGATTCCTGCGCTGTTTGATATATGCTTTACAGGAATCGATATACCCCGTTCTTCTAATCTGCCGATCACAGACCGGAATAACGCAAGCTGTCCATTTGCAGCTGTTTTATCGTATTCGTCCGCCTTTGAATAATGTGTAAATATTCCCTCGACCTCAATTCCCGGCATATGCGCAATCTCTACGATATCATTGATACCTGCATCATCACACTGGAAGCCGATCCGACTCATACCGGTATCCATCTTGATATGGATCTTTGCTTTTGTTCCTTTCTTTACCGCATCATCTGAGAGAATGGCACATTCAGCTTTATCATACATAGCAGGTCTTACATCGTATGTGATCAGTTCATCATACTCTGATGGGTCTGTATATCCAAGTATCAACAATGGCTTCTCACATCCTGCATGACGAAGCTCTACCGCCTCATCAATACAGGCAATGGCATAAAAGTCTGCCAGATCAGAAAGGGCTCTTGAAACCTCTACTGCTCCGTGGCCATAGGCATCTGCTTTGATCACGGCAAGCATCTTCATACTCTCCGGCACACATGCCTTCATCATTTTTATATTTTCTCTGATATTATCCAGATTGATATCTGCTTCTATTCTTCTATATTTATTCATTTGTCTGCGCCTCTGCCTATTATATTTTATACATAAGAACTCATGACCGGACCGATCTCATCGATCAGACTGCCGGCGGTCATAGCCGCCTTTCCATACCGTTTCTTTGCACGATCCCCTGCCAGTCCGTGTATATACACCCCAAGTCTTGCTGCCTCTGCCGGAGATATTCCACCGGCGGATAGCCCTGCGATCATTCCTGCAAGGACATCACCTGATCCTGCTGTTGCCATGCCATCATTACCCGAAGTGTTCATGTAAGTATGCACACCTCCTGCACTGACACAGGTTCTTGCATCTTTTAATACACACACAAGTGTTTCTGCTTCCGCAAATGTCCTGCACTCACGAACCGGTGCTTCTTTTAATTCAGCCACTGTCTTTCCTGTCAGTCTGGACATTTCCTTTATATGTGGTGTAATAACAAGTGATATATTTCCCGTCTGTCTGCTTATCTCTCCTGCCGTAAGCAAATCTTTATGAGCTGATAAAAGATTAAGGCCATCGGCATCAACAACGATCGTTCCTTTGAACTCCTCCAACACTGTCTTAAGCATACATTCCGCTTCTTTTCCGGTTCCGATACCCGGTCCGATCAGTATAACATCTGCCCATGCACATGCATCCTCTGCACAGAGGACAGCCGTTTTCTCATCCTGATATGTCTTCATCAATGCTTCCGGTAGATATCCGCCTACGATCACTCTGTTATCCTTATGGGTATATACCTTTACCATACCACTTCCAACCCGATAGGCTGCCGATGCCGCAAGACAGGCTGCTCCCGATATCTCCTGACTACCGGCTATAACTGCTACTTTCCCAAATGTACCTTTATTTCCGTCTTCTGCTCTTTTTGGAAGACGCATCAAGTCTTTTTCTTCGTATGTATATATTTCCGGCATTACTATATCGACTGCTTTTCCCGGAAATCCTATATCTTTTACAAGGATTTCTCCGCAACAAGCACATCCCGGATAAAGTACCATTCCGACCTTCATTAACCCCATTGTTACTGTAAGATCCGCCTTTACTGCAACATTCATCACCTGCCCGGTAGTTGCCGACACCCCGGATGGAATATCTATCGATACAACATATGCCGGAGTATCATTGATCTTCTCAATAATTTTTTGATGAATACCCCTGATATCCCGTTTTAATCCTACACCAAATATCGCATCAACGATAATATCATACTTCTGATCAGGATATTCATCAAGAAGCTTTATACCGAGCTGCTCTAAAATATTCTGCTGAACAGCAAAGCTCTCCGTTGCTTTCCGGATCTGCCCTATGCAATATACATCCGTCTGATAACCCTTTTCTGACAAGATCCGCGCTACTGCCAATCCATCGCCGCCATTATTTCCCTTTTCAACAATAATCAGAACCTTAATATCTGCCATGGTTTCTACACATTGTCCGCTTCTCTGATCAATCGGAAATCTATTTTCAATTTCTCCTGCTACAGCCATAGCCGCTCGCTCCATTAATACGATTCCCGGAATTCCGATCTGATCGATCGAGTTACGATCAATCTCCTGCATCTCATTCCCTGTTGCAAGAAATTTCATAAAACTGCTACCTCCTTCCGTTGGTATATACAAATGCCATGGCTATTACGCCATGGCATTCGTACATATCTGATTGCATTTCTGCTATTTATCTTTTCTTTAAAAACTCAGGTATTCTGATACTGTCATTTGCCTGTGCTGCAGGTCTTGTCGGTTTTGGTGTCGGTGCACTGACATGTGGTTCAACCGGTGTCGTTGTTCTTGTTGTGTTCGGAACTACCGGCTTTACTGTCTGTGCGGAAGAAGCCTCTGACAGGAATGTAGGTCTGATCGATGAACTGCTAAGTGCCTGTCCACCATAAGTAGGTGTCGTTGTCTTTCTTGTCTCACTAAATGAAGCTGTTGTATTCACACTGTCAAGCTTTGGAGCAGCGGTTCCCGCAAATCTGCTTACAGGCGCAGCTGTCTCAGCTTTCTCAAGTCCTGTTGCGATAATCGTGATACTGATCTCCTCACCCATATTATCATTATCAACCGTACCAAAGATGATGTTTACACCATCGCCAGCCTGTTCGGTAAGATAAGTAACTGCATCGTACGCTTCTACGATGCCAATATTTCCTGAGAAGTTTACAATAATATCGGTTGCACCTGATACGGTTGTCTCCAGTAATGGTGAATCCATAGCCTCTTTGATCGCATCAACTGCTTTATTCTCACCGCTTGCTGAACCGATACCGATATGTGCAATACCCTTATCTCTCATAACTGTCTGGATATCAGCAAAGTCAAGGTTGATAAGACCCGGTTTATTGATCAGATCTGTTACACCCTGAACACCCTGCTGAAGAACCTGATCTGCTTTCTTTAACGCATCAGGAATACTTGTTCTCTTATCACAAATCTGCAGTAACTTATCATTTGGAATAACAATCAGGGTATCCACATTCTCTTTTAATCTTGCAATACCATCCATCGCATTCTTCATACGTGGCTTTCCTTCAAAACCAAAAGGCTTTGTTACTACACCAACGGTCAGTATACCAAGATTTCTTGCCATCTCGGCTACAACCGGTGCAGCACCTGTTCCGGTTCCGCCACCCATACCACAGGTTACAAATACCATGTTGGCATCCTTTATAATATCAACAATTTCTTCTCTATTCTCCTCAACTGCACTGGCACCGATCTCAGGCTTTGCACCTGCACCAAGTCCCTTTGTCAGCTTCTCACCAATCTGAATCTTAGTTGTGGCTCTGCTTAATGAAAGTGCCTGCTTATCGGTATTGATCGCTATCAGCTCAACACCCTCTACATTTTCATCAATCATTCTGTTTACCGCATTGTTACCTGCGCCACCCACTCCAATTACCAGTATTCTAGCTGGTGTTCTCTCATCGTTAGACTTTATTTCGAGCAAGGTTATTTCCTCCTTCTATATATTTCTTTTATTTCTTGTACATACGCTCCTACCCCCAGTTTTCTATTCTGTCATAAAATACTTCTCCGCGAAAATATTATCCGCGTGGCAAAAGTATGAGGAGTGTACATCTATATAATCGCATTAATATCTTAATAATACGATTTTTTTATAAATAACGCAACAACTTTTTATCGTAAATTTTACTTATTTTCCTTAAATATTGCATTTCCTGTGCCTGCCGTATAGTCTGTCAGGTCCAATGTTCCGCTTTTTCCTTCAAGTTTTGCAAGAATACTTTCCAGATTCATCAGCTTGTCCTCAAGACCGGTCCCGCTTCCAAGTTCAATCTTTATCTTATCCTTATACAAGACAATCTCGTTATCACTGTTGAACCGGATCTCATCGATCAGGAGCTCGTTCTTATCAATCAACTGTGTCATGGTAAGAATCTCCTGAAACATCGCATCATTGGTTACCGGGAGCTTCTCTCCTACAACGATACGATCAAATTTGAGTCCCTGTATACATGGCACATCAGGAAGCTTCTCAGCCGAAGTCTCAAGCACACGGCCGTCATTATCAAAATAAATATACTGATCCATATAAATCACACAGCCTGCCATGGATTTCTCATATACTGTGATAGTCACTGTATGCTTACCGATCACCTCTATCTGAAACTTATCAACAAACGTTACATCCTCTACCGGATGAAGTTTGTTTTCAATATAGAAAAATAATGTATTGTCTGCTTTCTTTCCTTTTGTAACAATGTCGATCACTTCATCCTTTGTGTAATGGACATTTCCGGACACCTGTATCTTCGTCAGGCTATAGGACTTTATAACATAAATGTATGCACCCATGCACAGCAACAATAATGCAGCCAAAATGATCAAAAATATCTTTCCGGCTTTCCTCTTTTTCTTCTGTTCAGATTTTTGCACATTCTGTTCTTTCTGCATATCTACATTCATCCTATACTACATCTTCTATCTTCCCGGTTTTATCTGCCTTGCAACTGCAAACATCAGTCCCATTTCAAGTAACAGGAAGAAAATCGAACTGCCACCGTAACTGATAAACGGAAGCGGCACACCTGTCGGAGGTATCGTATTTGTAACAACACTGATATTGATCAATACCTGTACTGCAATATGTGCCATGACCCCAACCGCTATCAATCCTCCAAACCGATCACCTGAATTGATAGCAAGCACTGTACATCTGTAGATCAGTAAAATAAACATTATGATCGTAAGCACAGCTCCAAATAAGCCCAGTTCCTCACATATAACAGAAAATATCATATCATTATGTGATTCCGGAATAAATCCCATCTTCTGAATACTGTTTCCAAGCCCTCTGCCAAAGAATCCACCGGAACCGATCGCGTATAGCGACTGCATGGTCTGGTATCCATCATCGTATTTCTCCGGAGCAAGCCAGATACGGATACGATCTGCACGGTATCCTGCTGTAGCGATAAATACCACACACATCAGGATTCCCAGAACGCCCATCAATATAAAATGCCAGTTCTTCGGGCTCGCTACAAATACAATGATCATCACGATCCCAAAACAGATAATCGCCGTACTCAAGTTCTCGATCGCGATCAACACGATCGTTATAAGCGGAAGCAGGAGCATCTTTGCAAGTCCCTTGATCGTATTCAGACTTCTGGGTTTTCTGGTACAGATATCTGCTGTATAAACGATCAGTGCCAGCTTTGCAAATTCGGATGGCTGAAAGCCAAATGCTCCGATATATATCCATCTGGTCGAACCATGGCTCGCACTTCCTATAATGTACACCAGCACCAGAAGTGCTATTGCCACATACAGAAAATATTTGGAGTATCTCGCATATCTGCGATAATCAATCTTGGATACCAGAAACATTCCAACCAGTGCAACAAGTTCAAAAACAAGCTGTCGTTTTGCAAAATATGTACTGTCGCCATACAATTCATCCGCCCGGTATGAGCTGGTACTGTATACCATAACCAGCCCGAACAGGACAAGTCCCAATACAATTCCAAACAGCGGATAGTCGAAGTAGCGTCCGCTGTACCATAACGGCTGTTTTCTGCTATCTATCTCATTTGTATCTGTTTTCCTGTTTCTGTCATTCAAATATTTCACTCCTTAAAATCGCGGACATATTCTTTGAACATTCTTCCTCGCTGTTCATAATTGTCGAACATTCCCCAGCTTGCACATGCCGGAGAAAGGAGAACTGCTTCCCCATCTTTTGCATTTTCATGACAATATTTTACTGCTTCTAACAGATCGTCTTCAAATACAATATTATGGAATCCGTGTTTTTTGGCAGTCTCTGCAATCTTCTTCGCTGTCTGACCGATCAGAACAAGGCATCTGACTTTTCCGTCAAATGCATCAATCCACTCATCATAAGTAGAGCCTTTATCATAACCTCCACCGATCAGATAGGTTGGTTTTACCATTGCCTGAATTCCCTTGATGGCTGCATCCGGGTTCGTTCCCTTGGAATCATTATAATAATCCACGCCAGCTACAGTCTTTACATACTCTATTCTATGCTCTACAGCCTTAAAGCTTACTGCAACATCACGAATAATATTAACCGGCACTCCCATATAATATGAGATACCGACAGCTGCAAGTACATTTTCAACATTATGTGCCCCAAGCAGGATCAGATCCTTTAACGCAAGAACATCAATCTTTTCTCCGTTTGCTTCAATCTTGATATGACCATCCTCTACATATACACCTCCGGCAGGCTTCTCCAGTCTGCTGAAATATACAACTCTCGGACGAATCCCCTCTGCCATTGCTCTTGTATGTTCATCATCATAGTTTAATACAACCACATCTTCTTCTGTCTGATTTTTTGTAATCGATTTCTTGACATTTCCGTAATTCTCAAATGTATAATGACGATTCAGGTGATCCGGTGTAAGATTTAAGACAGCACTGACATTTGGATGAAAATCCACGATCGTTTCTAACTGAAAGCTGCTGATCTCCGCTACTGTCGCACTGTCGTCATCTGTTGTATCGCAAAGCTCTGTATATGGGATACCGATATTTCCGACTACGATAGTCTTTGGATTCCATGCTTTGACGATCTCTCCGACAAGTGCAGTTGTGGTTGTCTTGCCATTGGTTCCTGTGATCGCAGCGATCTTACCTTTACCGAAATAATATGCAAGTTCAATCTCACTCCATACCGGAATACCTGCTTTTTTTACTTCTTCTACAAAAGCAGAATCAACCGGAATACCGGGGCTTATAACCATAATATCTGTCTGCTTCAATACTTCATCTGTTAATTTCCCAAGAAGGATCGTAACAAGCTCCGACCGGGAAAGCTTCTCCATCAGATCATTCTTATCTCTTTTTTCGTTTTCATCAAACAACGTAACCTTTACGCCGTGCGCGATCAGAAGCTTTGCCGCACTGATTCCGCTCTTACCTGTACCTGCCACTAAAGCATTTTTAAAATTCATTTTTCATATCCTCCGTATTAAACAGCCAGTAAACCTACAACACAAAGCACGGCTGTTACTATCGCAAATATTGATACAACCTTTGTCTCAGGCCATCCGGAAAGCTCAAAATGATGATGGATCGGTGCCATTTTGAACACTCGTTTTCCGGTCAGCTTGAATGAAACTACCTGAATGATAACCGATAATACTTCTATAAAATAAATGAATGCCACGATCAGAATAAATAACGGCATCTTAAGCATATATGCGATCGATGCTACAAATCCTCCAAGCGCAAGTGAGCCGGTATCACCCATGAACACTCTTGCCGGGTATACGTTATAAACAAGGAATCCTAATAAACTTCCCGTAGCTGCACAGGAGATCGGTGCAAGTCCTGAACCGGTTCCGATTGCAACAACTGTAAAGAATGTAGCGATCAGCGCTGTTACAGATGATGCAAGACCATCTAATCCGTCTGTAAAATTTGCTCCGTTTACAGTTCCAAGTACTACAAAGAACAGTAATACGATGTAAAACCACTTATTAAGAACAACTGTCTTCCCGATAAACGGAATAATGATCTCATTGTTGATCTCGGTATATTTCTCAATATAATATGCAAATATGGCAGTTACAACGAACTGTCCCAACATCTTCTGCCAAGCACGAAGCCCCATGGAACGTTTCATCACTACCTTAATGTAGTCATCGAGAAATCCAATCAATCCAAAACCAAGTGTTACAAATAACACCGGCAGAATATCCGGATAATCTTTCATATAAAATAACGAGGTGATCACCAAACTGAGCAGAATGATCAAACCACCCATCGTCGGGGTTCCTGACTTCTTCAAATGCGTTTCCGGGCCATCATCTCGTACAAACTGTCCAAATTTCAGTTTCTTTAAAAACGGAATTACGATCGGGCTTAACACCACACTGATTCCAAATGCTATAAGTATCGGTAAAATAATTGAAAAATCCAAGTTCATTTTTTGTACTCCTTACCTGCCATTTTTTATGAAACGGCTATATTTTTTCCTCATGTATGAGGTAACTTTCTTATTCTTCCTTCTGTATTCCCAAGTATGGCAGAATATTGGAAAAAACTTCCTGTACAACCGGAGCTGCAATAGTACCGCCATAATATATGCCCATCGGTTCATCGATCATAACAAATGCCATTATCTGCGGATCATACGCCGGTGCAAAACCTATGAACGATGATATGTATTTTCCCGTTCCTCTGGGATATTTCTCACTGGTTGCTGTCTTGCCACCGATCCTGTAGCCTTCAACCTGTGCTTTACTTCCACCGCCTTCCGCTACTACCGATTCCAACAGATCCCGCATCAATGCTGATGTTTCACTGCTGACTGCCTGTTCTGTGACCGGATATTCCAGATTTGTTGTCACCTGATTATCTGCATCCGTCACCTTCATACCGATATGCGGTGTAATCTTATTTCCACCATTTATAACAGTAGCTGCTGCTGTCACAAACTGGATCGGTGATATCTGAATCGATTGTCCGAATGACATTGTTGCCAGTTCCACCGGCCCGATATCGGAAAGCTTATGCATAATGGAATTTGCCTCACCCGGAAGATCAATCCCGGTTTTCTGAAACAAGCCAAGCTTCTGATAGGTCTGATACAGATTCGTGGCTCCTGTTCGTTCCCCGATCGTCATAAATGCCGGATTACAGGAATTCATCAGTGCATGCCGGAAGTCTTCCGAACCATGCCCCGTCGTCTTATGACATCGAATCCGTCGATCCTCTACGATCTTATATCCCGGACAGTAAAAGGTATCGGATAAGGACACTGTTCCTGCCTCCAATGCCGCCGTCGCTGTTACAATCTTAAATGTCGATCCCGGTTCATAAGTATCACTGACTGTAAAATTACGCCACATATTATTCAGCGCATCCATCTTCTGCGCTTCCGTCATACTCTCATAACCGTCAATCCCTGTATTTAACTGAAACGGATGGTTCAGATCATACTCCGGAACATCAACCATGGCATATATCTCGCCATTTTTCGGATTCATGATAATCATCGCCACACGTTTTGCCTGCTTTTCTTCCATAACAGCAAGCGCTGCCTGTGTTGCATATTTTTGTATTGTCAAGTCCATTGAAAGTACCAGATTATCTCCCGGTACAGGACTTACTCTCGTTTCCTTTACATTTGGTAATTCGATTCCTTTTGCATCCGTTACTGTACGGATGCTGCCATCTTCTCCTGCCAATATCGCATTATACCATACCTCAAGACCGACAATACCCTGATTGTCAGATCCTGTGAATCCAAGGGCCTTGGAAGCAAGACTTCCATAAGGATAATACCTTTTATAGTCCTCGTCAACCTTAA
The DNA here is from genome assembly GCF_009874105.1 of Clostridium sp. BIOML-A1. Lineage (NCBI taxonomy): Bacteria > Bacillati > Bacillota > Clostridia > Eubacteriales > Clostridiaceae > Clostridium > Clostridium sp. BIOML-A1. Next base: position 195,059 of record NZ_WWTL01000004.1, read on the forward strand.
TTCCGGCAACATTCAATTCTCTTATGGCATCTCCGGTTGTTTTATCTATATTGGCTGCTATCAATTCTCTCGATGAAACCTTTTTCACCTTTTTGCGGATATCCGCTTCAGCCTTATCCAGATGTTCATTTAAGACACGGATAACTTCTTCCTCATCTTCAATCTGGCTGTGGATAACAGATACAGAACAGACTGCCTTGTTATCAGCCAGAATATTGCCATTTCTGTCATATATCTTTCCTCTCGGCGCCTTGATGCTTCGCTCTCTTTCGTGAAGTTGTGTCGCTGCGCTGTCATAATAGTCTGCTTTTGCAACCATCAGATATGCGAGTCTTCCCATCAGCAATACCGCTGCCATTACCAGTGCGATACACATAAAATATATCTTACGTCGGTTAAAACTATATAGCTTCATGCTGACCGCCGCGTTTGTTTATCCTTATATCTTATTACTTTTCCCGGACAAATATGCCACCGGCGATAATGTCCCGAATATTTCCATTTTTATTCATCTGTAACCTTGGCTTCTGTCGTACCCTCTGTTGTGTCCTCGGATGACGCTGTTGTATCACCCTCTGTGGTATCGTCTTCTGCTGTACTTTCTTCTGTAGAAGAAGCTTCTCCTGTCGAATCTTCTACATCACCTTCAAATGGAGAACTGATCGGTTCATCTTTACCATTATAGGTTACATCTTCATCACTGCTCTGATATACATTCATATACGGAAGCAGATCTTCCATGATCGCATGAAATAAAAGTGCTCCGGCACCTGATGTAGACTGACTCTCTACATCCGGCTCATCTACTGCTACATAGAGCATGATCTGTGGATTCTCTACAGGTGAAAATCCTATAAATGATAATACATAATTTCCCTTATTTCTCGGGATCTTTTCTGCTGTACCTGTCTTACCGCCGATCGTATAGCCTTCAACCGTTGCTCTGGAACCGGTACCCTCAGTAACTACGCCGGCCATATACTGCTTCATCAGATTCGATGTGCTCTTTGATATTGTCTTACGAACAAGTTCCGGTTCATTGTTCTCTATGATGCTTCCATCCTCATCTACAATCTGTCTGACCGTATGAGGTGTATAATAATTACCACCGTTGATCAATGAACAAAAGGCCGCTGCCATCTGGATCATTGTTACATTGATACCCTGTCCAAAGGATGAAGTAGCAAGCTCAACCGGATTCAGATTTTCTTCCGAATATACAAGTCCGCTTCCCTCACCGGAAAGATCGATACCTGTCTGGCTTCCAAAATTAAATATATCCTGATACTTGGAAAAGGTTTCTTTTCCTTCTGACTTTGCAATCTGCATTAATGCCACGTTACAGGACTGTTCTAATGCCTGCTTTAATGTAAGTGTACCGTCACCGGTTCGGTTATGACAATAGATCGGATCTGTACCATCCGCTACGATCTCGTAACCCTTACAATAAAATGTATCTCCGTCTTTGACCACACCATCTTCAATCGCTCCTGCAATCGTAAACGGTTTAAATGTAGAACCCGGCTCTAAGATATCACTGATACAGTAATTTCTCCAAACCGCATCTAAGGCTTCATATGTCTGATCACTTGTCAGATCATCGATCGTCTTCTTAAATTCATCATCTGTCATGGATGAAAAATCATATGTGATCTTTTCCGGATCTTTCGGTTCTTCCGTTGTTGCATCTGTAGTGTCCTCAGAAGATCCTTCTTCACTGCTGTCTTCCGTCGCAGCCTCTGTACTCTCTGTAACAGTAACTTTCATATTACGAAGCGCATCTGTATCCATCGGCTCATTCGGATCATAGCTGTAAGATGTACTCATACCGAGAACCTCTGCTGTATCCGGATCCATCGCAATAACACCGATCTTCTTTGCGCCGGTCGTTTTCATGTATTCTTCTATATTATCTTCAATGATCTTCTGAATATTCAGATCGATAGTCGATACTACCGTATATCCATTCTGCGCGGGCACCGTAACCGATTCTACGGTATTATCATTTGTCAGATATCCGTAGGTCTTACCGTTTACGCCATTCAGATAGCTGTTATAGTAGCCTTCGATTCCACCCTGTCCGACATTTCCGCTTACTGTATAACCAAGCAAATGGCAGGCAAGACTGCCATTTGGATATTTTCTTTTATATTCCTCTTCAAAGCGCACACCGATCACATCTGCGCCGTCTTTTGTACTGCAAAATTCCTGAAAGGCTTTCACATCTGTATAAGCAAGTCCCTTCATGGCGACACTGTAAAAGGAATCCGTATTCTGCATACACTCATCGAACTTCGATTCTTCCATGTTGAAATATTTTATCAGCGCAGCCTTTGTTGCTTTCTTGCCTGCTTCTGTCCGCAGAATATTTTTTGGCTCAAGTATAAGATTATATACCTTCTCGCTTGTTGCAAGAACATTTCCGTTTCGGTCTACGATATCTCCCCGTTCAAATGGTATATCAAGACTATCATAAGATTTCTGATCCAGCACTTCCTCCTGATACTCCTGACCTTTTGCAACACTGATATAAATAACTCTTGCAACTAATACCGCAAAGAATATTACTGCCGCGAAAAAAATGATAAGCAGTCTTGTCTTCATTCTTTTTAAGAACTGTTTTCCTTTTATTGACATATAGTTCCACCTTTATAAAATATTTTTCTGTTATGCTGTTCTTCCTGCTCCTGCATAACGCAAAATTTCCTGAGGCTTATTTAGTCTCAGGAATGTTCTTGTACTGTACAACATAATCATCGCTGTTTTGTGAATAATAAACAGTTTGTCCCGGCTTTGAATATGTCATACCAAGTTCTGTTGTAGCGATCTTATATATTTCATCCAGATCTGTCATGCTGTCCAGACCTGAGCTGTATTCTGCATTTGCATTCAGCTGTTCATTCAGCTGGCTCTGAAGGCTTGTAACCTCTTTCTTGCTTTCTTTTACATCTGCAGATAATTTCAGTACAATAAAACATAATCCTACTGCACATATTACCGCAAATGTCAAGAACAGTCCATGCCTTAATTCATCTACCCATCTTCTGTCTCTCTGTCTGACAGCCGGTGCCTGTTTTGTTCTTACCTGTTTCTTTCTCTGTGGCATCTGCTTTCTTGCAGGTGCTGCTGTCTGTCTCTCCGGTCTTCTTCCGGCAGGATGACGTTCCGGCATCTCAGTTTTCCTTACAGGTTCATATTCTCTTCTGACCGGTTCTGCTGAATAATCCAGCTTTCGAACCGTACTTCCGTCTATGTAGTAGTGATTCCGTCTTTCTGACATTTTAAAACACCCCTTTTATATATTCATACCTTTTTCAAACACCCTGAGTTTTGCACTTTTGGATCTTGAATTTATTTCCATTTCTTCTTCTGTTGGAAGAATCGGTTTTCTTGTTATCACTTTTCCTTTTGATTTTCTTCCGCATGTGCACACCGGAAAATTCGGTGGACAAATGCACGGGTTTTCATTTTTACGAAATGCATTTTTCACAATCCTGTCTTCTAACGAATGGAATGTGATGATACATAATCTTCCGCCCGGTTTTAAACAGTCGATCATTCCATCAATGGAATTCGTCAGTACTTCAAGCTCATGATTCAATTCGATGCGAATCGCCTGAAATGTCTGCTTTGAAGGATGTCCCTGAGCATTTCTTACTTTTGCGGGAATCGATCCACGGATGATATCGTTTAATTCTTCTGTCGTTTCTATCTCTTTATTCTCACGATATTTCACAATATGATATGCAATGCTTTTTGCAAATCGTTCTTCGCCATATTCCTTAAGTATATGAAAGAGCTCCTGCTCGGTATATCCATTTACGATATCCTTCGCAGTCTTTGTCTGGCGATCATCCATACGCATATCAAGGGGAGCATCAACCCGATATGTGAATCCTCTATCCGCATTATCGAGTTGATATGAAGATACGCCGAGATCCAGCAGTATCCCGTCCACCTGACTTATATTTAGCTCGTCTAGTATGCTTTTAAAATTCTGATAGTTATCTCTTACGACTGTGATACGATCACCGTACTCTGCCAGTCGTTCTTTCGCTGTCGCGATCGCCTCACCATCCTGATCGATGCCGATCAGATGTCCATCCGATCCAAGTCTTTTCGCTATTTCTCTCGAATGTCCGGCTCCCCCAAGGGTTCCATCCATATAAACACCATTCGGTTTGATATTCAAATTTTCAATGGTTTCATCCAGTAAAACCGATGTATGTTTAAATTCCATAACTACCACTTCTGTCCTTATATTCTGAAATCCAGTTCGTCCAGCTTGTCTGCAATCTCATCCATATTCAGGGATTCTTCATTATTGATCTCATCCCATGCTTCCTTATTCCAGATTTCTGCTTTTTCTCCGTTACCTATGATGACAACATCTTTTTCGATATTGGCAAATGTACGAAGTGTCTGTGGAATGATCACTCGACCCTGTGCATCCGTTTCGCACTTTACTGCTCCTGAGTTGAAGAAACGCTTGAACTGTCTCGCACTCTTATTCGTCATCGGGAGCTGGTTCAGCTTGTCCGCAAACTGCTGCCATTCATCATTCGGATAAACATACAGACAATTGTCCAGACCTTTTGTGATCATGAAGGTGCAGCCGAGTTCCTCTCTAAGCTTGGATGGCATGATAAGTCGCCCTTTGGTATCTAATCTGTGTTCATATTCACCTGTTAAACACTTGGACACTCATTCCACCTTCTTTCGACTCATTTCCTCCACTTTGTGGCACCAATCCACCACTTCACTCCACTTATAGGGTAATTCTATACTACTTAACTAAAAAAAGCAACCACAAATATGAAAATTTCACATTTGCGATTGCCTTAATTTTTATATCGCTGTGTCTGTCCTGGTTTGCCTCTGCTCAGTCCGATACCACTGCTATATGCACGACTTGCTTCGTTTCTGTTCGACTCGCACGCTTATTTGTCAGCAGTCGCCCTAACTCGCCCTATCGGGCTCAGACATGGGCTTTATGCTGACAGCTAGTGCAAGTCTCACTACGAAACTATGCAAATGTCGATGCATATAGCAATAGTATCAGACTGAGCAGAGACAAAACGGAATACAATACAGAAAAAAGACATCCACACCATTGTGGATGTCCCATTTGTATGTTTGTATGTGTTTTTACACCTGAGTGTACGTTCCGGTGGGGGATGATCCCATTTTTAGAAACACGCAACTTTGTACATATTCTTTCTGCTGATCACACCGATGTCTTCCAGTGTGTTCACCATCCTGTATACCGTTGCGATTCCTATACTGTCATCTCTCTTGACAGCCTTGTAATATATTTCCTTACAAGAAGAACAGTCTTCATCCAGAATAATATCTAACAGAATGCATCTCTGTTTTGTAATGCGAAATCCCTGTTTTCTAAGCTTCTCGATCACTGCATCCTTCCGGTTTGGTTCTCCCTGATATCTTACATAACCAAACACATTGTCATTACGGATTTCCTGAACAATCATTTTATTCCTCCATTTTTATATCAATAAATATAACTACTACGTTCTTATGTTGGTTAGTATATTCTAACATTCGTTAGTTGTCAATAATTATTTATATATTTTGTGAACAAATAACTGTTTTTTTCAAATCCCGGTGACTACTGTTCAATATCTATGTCTTCTGCGGCTTCTGTCTGATCCACATCCTGATCTTCCTGTGGTTCTTTACAGTATGCAAATGTAATCACAGCCTTAAACAGATCTCCATCGATCACGATGTTAAAATCCGCATGTTGAAGCTGACACAGGCTTCTTGTAATGGATAAACCGAGTCCGCTTCCCTCTGTATTTCTGGAACTGTCACCTCTTACAAAGCGTTCCATCAGTTCATCACTTGAAATATTCAGGGGTGCTTCTGATATGTTCTTGAACTCTATGCATACCTTTGCAGGCTCTTTGATACTCTTTTTAAGATCACGGATCACCGATCCATCTTCATCGGTTATATAAGTATTTACATATAACCGAGTCCCCGGCATTGTATATTTGAATGCATTATTTAACAGATTATCAAATACTCTCCAGAGGTGTCTGCCATCTGCTTCGATCCCTGCACGATCCTTTGCGAGATTCGTTACCAGCGTGATATTCTTCTGCATCAATTTGTCAATATATTCACCGGATGCCTGTTCTGCGATCATATTCGCATCCATGTTTACAAGCTCTACCTTTACATTTCCGGTCGATGCCTTAGAAGCATCCACAAGATCCACGATCAGTTTTTTTAACCTTGCTGACTGCCTTGCTATTACTTCTATATAAGAAGCCTCAGGTTCTTTTTCAATATCCTCCTTCTGAAGCAGATCGACATAGTTAATAATAGAAGTAAGCGGTGTCTTGATATCATGCGATACATTCGTGATAAGCTCCGTCTTCATCCGTTCACTTTTCATCCGGTCATCTACCGCAAGCTGGACACCTTCATTGATATGATTCAGATTCTCGCCATGTTCTTTGAACTTTCCAAACATGAATCTTGTATTTACCTTATGACCATACTCGCCCTTTGCAAGCTTGTCTCCACCCTGGAAAAGCTCCTGCATCATACAGACAAATGCCATATAGGCAATTGCACAGATGATCTTCAACAGCATTAATACAATAAATCCAGCTTCATTTATATATACAGCATTAAAAACAAGCAATGCTACTATAATTTCAACGATCGTAATTACGATATACAAAAGGATCGCTTTTATTATAAATGGAACCTTGCTGAATACATACCGGAAAAATGCGGTTATCTTTCCCGATTTTCCAAACAACTTACGACCCAGTCTGACAATCCATGATGTATTAAGCAAATTCGACTGTTTGACTCTTGCGATCAGATTGTTGATCAGTAAAAGTCCGACCGTACAGATACAACCCAAACCGATCAGACATACAATAGTCTCAATATCATGTCCTGTAATACTGCTATCAATAAAATAATGAAGCCGGTCTGTACTGCTGTAACTATAATAAGCATATGATAAGGAATAACATATATTCTGTGCAAAAGCAATCAACAGACTTATCAAAACGACTATTCCAGCCAATATAATTTCAACCGGAACCTTTTCTGTTTTTCTTACAACACCGTCTTTACCGGATAATACCATACTTGTGATCATGAATATGATACACAAAACAAAATCAAGTCCAAAGAAGAGCAGGATTCTGTTCTTTCCCGAAGCAGCTTTGCTGATCGCCTGTAGGCTCTTATTCATACGTGAAGAAACGTCAGATGTGCCGTCGATATATAAATTACCGGAAGCATATATCGTAATATCGTCTCCTGCATAATTGCCAACGATTACGGTATATCCATCTTTTATGATCGGATAATACATATCATCCTCCGCATAATACTCGTACTGCTTTGTCGTTCCGTTTGCTGTGATCGCTATCTGATTTCTATTATAAGAAATCGTTACTCCCTCCGGCGTATTGTATGAACCGGAACTCTCTATTTCCTCCTCCATTGTTGTTGAATCTTCTGATGTTGCAGACTCTTCCGATATTCCTGAATTCTTGGTTTCGGCTTCCGTCTCTGCTTCCGTATCTGTGGTATTTTCCTCCAGATCACTCAGATCAATTCCATAATCATCAGACACCTCTGACCTGGAAAGAGCTGCTTCATCCGGCATACGCAGGTTAACATAATTATAATTGTTTCCTTCTTTTTCCACACCGATACTCTGTGCTTCCTTATAGGTATCATATCTCAGAATCTTTCCTGTAGGAATACCGGTCGTCGTACTGACAACTGCTTTCTCTCCTAAAACTCCATATACTAATGCTTTTTCCGGCAGATTATCTGTCTGCGCCAGCATAATGGAATTTGATTCACCCGTTTTTGAAGAATCCCAATCATCACCAACACTCACATACAGATCTGTTTTCGCATATCCATATGTTTTCTCCAAATCCTCTTTATAGGTACGATCATATTTATCAAATGCATTTTCCTTTTCCGACAACAGCATCAGAAAATCACTTGCATCGACAACATTATCATGATTCATATCCTTTTTCTGCAAAGCATCGGGATCGTATTCATAGTCTCCCCATTCATCATCACTGTAACTGATATCCAGAGTATTTCTAATATACTCGGCACCACGATTCACACAGGTAGTCAACATCTCGCTCTGATAATCCGCTTCCAGTTCTGCCCGCAGCTCCGATTCCGATCTGCCCTGAAATATTCCGGCTTCATACATATCAAGCAGTACATAACCCAATATAAATCCAACGCTACAGGTGATAAAAAATAACGTATAAATCAGTAATTTAAAAGGATTGTTATTTTTTAACTTATTCATGTTTCGCATTCTCCATTCCTGTCAGACTGTATAGAGGTTTACTGATATTCCATCTTATAACCTCTGCCCCAGATCACCTTGATATATCTTGGTTCTCCGGGATTGATCTCTATCTTTTCACGCAAATGACGGATATGGACAGCTACCGAACCTTCGGCTCCGAGCGGTGTTTCTTTCCAGACTTCCTTGTAAATATCTCTCGGTGAAAATACCTGTCCCGGATGTTCCATCAGAAGCCTTAAAATATCATATTCTGTCGGTGTCAGACTGACCAGTTCGCCATCGACCGTAACCTGTTTGGAATTATCATTCAACTCAATTCCCCCGATCACGATCGCATCTTTCTTGATTTGTCCGCTTCCAAGCTGCATATATCTTCGAAGCTGCGATTTCACTCTGGCGATCACCTCTACCGGATTAAACGGCTTGGTAATGTAATCATCTGCACCCACTTCCAGTCCAAGGATCTTATCTGTATCTTCACTCTTTGCGGTCAGAAGGATAACCGGCAGATTCGTCTCCTCGCGGATCTTTAACATCGCTGTGATCCCATCCATCTCCGGCATCATGATATCCATTAACACCAAATGGATGTCATGCTCTTTGATCTGCTCTAACGCTTCTTTTCCGTTGTAAGCTTCATAAATATTGTAGCCGGATGTTTTCAGGTAAATCTTTAAAGCTGATACGATATCTTTCTCATCATCGCAAATTAATATATTATACATTTTTCTCTCCTCGTCTGAAAATATAATCGTTGTCTGTATCTTTCCGGTACGTGTGCGCACCACGCATTCCTTTTTAGGATACAGCAAACCGCTGATATTTTCCATATCTTTCTTTGACGGTATCATTGTAAGGCTTTCTACCATTAAGATACAATTTGGGATATCCTTAAGATTTATTAAGATGTGGGGACGATAGAAGTGTGGAATGATATATCTTCATTTCGCAAATCACTCTCGTTCTATCCTCGATGCAGCGGTACATAAAGTTGCAAAAGACGCAACTTAAGTACCGGCACTCGGATAGGTTTGCTACATGAAATATATCATTCCACACTTCTATCTGTATATTGGTATGGCAATATAATTATTACACATTTGTTTTTACAAATCTAAATATCATTGTTAACCATGTGAAATATTAAAAGTTATGGATGTCAATTCTTGTCTTTGTTTTTTTTAGGTGATACACTTATTAGGCTTATTTTAGATTTTTTAAATGCATAGAATGCATGAAACACATAATGCACTATTAAAGTTTTTATAAAGGAGTTTGATACATATGACAAAGAAAGAGGTTCTGGAAATCCGGCATCAGTTTGCGCAGGCTACCTGTTCGATCGATAAGATCTGTGGCTGCTATGTGGATGGTGACAGACGTAAAATTGCGACAATGAAGGAAGCATTTCTCTCTCTGCCGGAGGAGGAAGCATTTAAATATTTTGAGATCTTTAAGAAAAATCTGTCTGGCTCGATCGGAAAGAATCTGATTACGATGCCGTTTCCCACAGATTCGGAATTTGACGGCGGTACGCAGGAATTTCTGTTAAAGCTGCGCAACAGCAAATTAGAGGATGATGAACTGATCGACCAGTTCTATGATAAGGTGATCGAGAATTATGACTATACAGGGAACTATCTGATCCTGCTGATCCATGATACATATGACGTACCCGGAAAAACGACCGACGGACTGACAATGGATGATGCCTCGGATGAGATCTACGAATACATCATGTGCTGTATCTGCCATGTAAATCTGTCAAAGGCAGGACTTAGTTATTTTGATTCGGAGAACACCTTCCATAATCGTATCCGTGACTGGATCGTGGATGTTCCTGATATCGGTTTCCTGTTCCCTGCATTTATCGACCGGACAGCCGATATCCATAATGTTCTCTACTATACAAAGAAGCCGGAGGAGATCCATGAGGAATTTATCCGCTATATTCTCGGAACGGGAATGCCTGTAACTGCCGGTAATCAGAAAGAGGCATTCCAGACGATCATCACCGATACACTCGGAATGGACTGTGATTATGAAGTGATCCGAAATATCCATGAGAATCTGAATGAAATGATCGAGGAACAAAAGGATAGTCCGGAACCACTGACCTTATCCAGGAATTCATTAAAGAATCTTCTGGAAACCTCGGGAGTATCCGAAGAAAAAATGCAGACCTTTGATGCAAACTTTGATCGCGCCGCTGCTGCTTCCGTGAACCAGCGTCCGGTTGCCGAAGGTTCCGAAGAGACTCTGCCTGCACCGGCTCCGGGAAAAGTACAGCTCTATGCAAATAATATCGCCAGTACAAAATCATTTGAGGTAAAGACTCCGGAGGTTGTGATCAAGGTCAATCCTGACCGCGCCGATCTCGTAGAGACCCGTGAGATCGATGGACGGAAATGTATCGTAATCGAGATCACAGATGAAGTATCCGTAAACGGAATTCCTGTAAAATATTAAAAAATGCCCCACTGATCATACAAATGCCTGTAAGCAGATATCTTCCTATGATCAGTGGGGTATATTTTTTTACACCTGTATCTCCACATGACTGCCGCCCTGATGATCCTTAGTAACCAGGATCTGGCGGTCGATACGATGCTTCAGCTCTTCCACATGAGATATGATACCAACCAGATGATCGGACTCGGACAACTCAGCCAGTACATTTAATGCCTGCTCCAGAATATCAGAATCCAGAGAGCCAAAGCCTTCATCGATAAATAATGTATCAATTCTTACACCTGCCGCATTTGCAGATACAATATCGGCAAGTCCAAGTGCCATAGACAGAGATGCTACAAATGCTTCCCCGCCGGACAGCGTTTTGACATCTCTTTCTTTTCCTGTCCGATGATCCAGCACGAACAAATCAAGCCCTCTGTTTCCTGCAGTCTTCTGTCCGCGTTTCAGCTCAAACTGGTTGCATACGATCTGGCGCAGTCTGTGATTCGCACTGTCTATAATGCGGTCAAAATAGACCTCCTGTATATAGGTTTCCAGCTTATAATTACCAAGTGCAGCCTGTGAAAGATCCTGAAGCTTACTGTATCTCTTATAGATATTCAGATATGCTCCATAATCCTTCTTTAATTTGCTGTATGCTGCCTTATTCTTAACTAATCGTTCCGCGATCGCATCATGCCTGATGGCAACACTGTTTTTCTTCCGAATCGAGCGTTCTATCTGCCCGGATATCTGTTCAAGCAGAACCGTTGATGCCGTACAGAAATGTGTATAACATTCTCCGTAGCCGCCTGCCTGCTTTTCCAGTTCCTGTTCATCTGCAAAATCATTTTCTTGATTGCTGTCAGGAAGCTTCTGTATCACACTTTCGTCATTTACAGATGTGTTCATTTCTCCACTGTCCGTTTCAAGTGCAGAAAGAACATCTTTCTCCAACTGCCATTCCTGTCTGTATTGCATATTCTGATCTTCTGCATCACGTTTCAAATTTGTTTCAAGTGCAGAGAGTTCCTTTGCAAGTTTATTATAAGTATCTCTTGCCTCTGTCTTCTTCCGGTTCACCTCGGCAATCTCATTTCTCACCTGTTGCAGTTGCTTCAGGATATCCGACTCATCCCCCCGGATCTCCTGTCGCATCTGTGCCGCGGCTGCCTGCTTTGCCGTGTAACTCCGGTCTGCCTCCTGATATTCCTCTGTTACCCGCACTTCCGTTTCTTCCAGTTCTTTTATCTGCAAACGAAGCTCGCCAAGCTGCCTTTTATGTTCCTGATAACTTCTGTGCTCTTTCTCAAGTGTCCGCAGTCTGGCTTCTGTTTCCTCTGTCCTTTTCTCCCAGATTACATGCAGTTTTCTGACCTCATCTATCAGAACATCAGCCTGTGCTGTCTGATCCGGTATGGTAAAGGCTGCCATCTCCATAACCGCTGCTGTTGTCTGATTCCGTTTTTCTTCCAGACGACCATTCAGGCTTCCAAGCTCATTTTCTTTTCGTCTGAATGAAGCATCCGCCTGATCAAATGCAGCACGAAGCTTCTTTACCATTTCTTCTGTTACAACAGCTCCGTCACAATGTGCCTTTTCCGGATGTGTCTTACTTCCACAGACCGGACACGGTGTTCCCTCCTGTAGGTTCGCTGCCAGTTCTCCACAGATCTGATCATTCCGATTTCTGATAGCTTCCTCGTAATTCGCATTTGCCTGATTCCGCTTCTCAAATGCACTCCGATTATCAACCACCATCTGCTGTTTCTTAATTTCCAGATGATCAATCTCCAGACATTCTTTTTCAAGCTCCTGTAACCGCTGCATACGTTCTGCAATCTGCTTCTTTTCTGTCTGAACCTTCTCAAGCTTCACCTGTGAAGTGTCACCCGGATTCACGATCTGTTCCAGCTCCTCGGTCTGCTTCTGAAGTTTCTTCTTTGTTTCAAGAATATCCTGTCTTTTCTTTCCTGCCTGATGGCATACCTGCTCCACAAGCAGCAGTTCTTTCTCCATCTCATTTAACCGCACAAAAGAATCTGCCTGTTTCTGAAGCTCTGCCTGTCTCAGCATAAGCGGTTCTGTAGACTGTGCTTCCATACTATGATTCTGTGCTTCTGCACTGACAAATTCCTGCTTCACCTGTCTGTATGCATCGAGATGTGCCACATAGCCATCATAGGTCTGACCAATGATTCTCTTATTTTTCTCGATTGCTGTATACCAGTTGTCATATTGGTTATTGGTCTGTGTATAACTCTCAATCTGATGATGCAGATCTTTCGCCTGCTTTTCTTCGATCTGATTCAGGCTGTGCAGCTCTTCCAGAATATCATCAAATGCCAGATGACGATTTTCCAGATGCTCCGGCAGATCCTGAAGCCCTGTTTTATAAAGCTCCGTTTCATCCGGCAGCTCTACTCCCTCTATCGTACGATCTACCTTTGCAACAAGCTCTGTATAGACCCCCTCTGCCTCTTTACAGTCCTGTGCGATCCTGTTCTGGATATATTCATAAATCTTCGTATCAAATATCGTCTTAAAGATATCGCTTCGGGTCTTCGTATCCGCAACTAACAGCTTCTTAAAATCTCCCTGTGCGATCATCGCAACCTGTCGGAACTGATCGGCCGTAAGTCCCAACACCTCTCTTACCCTGCCGATCACCCCTGCTGTCCGCTTACCATCAATATCTGCCGCTTTCAGCTCTGTCTCCTGTCCATCCTCCATCCAGCGCACTTCTGCCTGCTTCATGGATTTGTATCCCGGTCTCTCATACGCCGGACTTCGCCAGACCTTATATTCATGACCGCCGCTTTCAAATAACAGCTCTACATAAGTAAGCTGCTTTGGATCTGCAAAATCACTTCGGAGCATTTCACCGTTTCGTCCGGTGTTATTCTTCCCGCTTCCTGCGCTGGTCTCTCCGTAAAGGGCATACATGATTCCGTCAAATATCGTTGTCTTTCCCGATCCGGTATCTCCCGAGATCAGAAAAAGTCCCTGTTTCCCAAATTTTCGAAAGTCAATCTCCGTTTTTTCTATATACGTTCCAAACGCTTCCATTGTAAGTACCAGTGGCCGCATCATCTTCACCCCTGTCTCTGTTCATAATAATCCCGGATCAACTGTCTGATATAAACCGCATTTTCATCGGACAGCTCCCTTTTCATCTTTCTGTTATAGAAATCCGCAAATGCCTCATCAGGTGCAAGATTCTTCACATCCTCAAGTGTCCGTTCCTGTTCCGGTCTGCTGCCATCTGCCATCTGGAATTCTACTGACATCAGGTTCTTATACACGGTCCGAAGTCTCGCCTGAACATCAATGATCGTTTCCTTATCCGTTAGCACAATTCTCGCATAATCTTCATTTGCTTCCCGGCTCATGGCTTCATCAAGTGTACCCGTAAAATTGTACCACGCATGAAGCTGGTGCAGGGGCAGTTCACGGATCGAAAGCTTTCCTTTTTCTCCAAGTTCTACCACTGTGACAGATTTCTGATCGTCGGCTTCCGACATAGAATAGATAACCGGTGTGCCACAGTACCGAATCTCCGGCTTTCCGATCTGCTGTGGAGAATGAAGATGTCCAAGTGCCACATAGTCAAATATATCAAATACCGTACGGTCAATATTATCCAGTCCACCGATCGATATTGTCTCCGAATCCGACCGCCGGTTCACTCCACTATTTGTTACGTTCTGATGGGCGATCAGTACATTCCTTTTCCCCGGATCAACTTGCATGGCTGCAACTGCCTGCTGCATGGCTTCTGTATATGTTAAGGCTGCTGACTCTTTCTCCGGTTCTTCTGTTAAATCCGATAATGTATTTTTTACGTTTGACGGCTTTACAAACGGCATCAGATAAAAATTCACATCTCCCCATTTATCCTGCATCGTCACCTTCATGGCTTCTCCACCATAGGTTCCTTTCATATATATATTCTGCTTTTTCATGATACTGCTGGCAAAATCCAGACGTTCTGCCGAATCATGATTGCCACTGATAATGAGGATGATCGTTCCGCTGTCTGCAAGTTCAGTCAGGAATTCATCAAATTCTGTTACTGCTTTTGCGGATGGAACTGCTTTGTCATAGATATCTCCTGCGATCATCACGGCATCCGGCTGTTCTTCTCTTACATATGCAAGGATCTGGTCAAACACATAGCGCTGGTCTTCCCACATCTCATATCCATTTACGATCTTGCCAATGTGCAGATCCGACAAATGAAACAGCTTCATCGTTGTTGTCTCCTTTCCCACGTTTCCCAAACGAAAGTTTCTATCCTTAGTAACTTATTACGCAAATCGCTCTCGCTCTGTTTTCATGCAGCGGTTCTAAGGATAGAAACTTTCTGTCTTTGAAATGAATGTTGGTTTTTAAATAAGTTAAGTTTAGCATTATGAGGCAAGAGGGTCAACATTCTTCGAACTTTCGAAATCGCTTCTCACATGCGCATTCCGGACTTTCGTCCTTCATGCTTATGTGTCACCCTCCCTCTACCTGTAAAAATAATACGATTTCTCCGTTCTTCGAACTTTCGAAATCGCTTCTCACATGCGCATTCCGGACTTTCGTCCTTCATGCTTATGTGTCACCCTCCCTCTACCTGTAAAAATAATACGATTTCTCCGTTCTTCGAACTTTCGAAATCGCTTCTCACATGCGCATTCCGGACTATCGTCCTTCATGCTTATGTGTGTTTATCCGTCAAATAAATAAACAGCGTTGTCTGTACACAGACACGCTGCTTATTTGCTTGACGGATTTATTTTTACATCTTGAACATTTTCTTTTTCTTGAGGATTAGCGCTATGATAATACAGATCAGGACAATGATGCCGCATACAATGTAGAAGCCGTATGGGGTTCCTGCGAGAGGCATCCACTTACCTGATACGTTCATTCCATAGATACCGGATATGATCGTCGGGATCGCCATTACGATGGTGATAGCCGCTAAGAACTTCATGATATTATTCAGGCGGTTATTAATGATCGTCGTCATCAGTTCTCTTGTACCGCTTATGATATCTCGATAGATTCCGGTCATCTCGATAGCCTGTTTGTTCTCGACCATAACATCATCCAGGAGCTCCTGATCCTCCGGGTACTGCTTGATACTGCTGTATCTTGCAAGCTTATCTAATACAACTCCGTTTGCACGAAGTGATGTTGCAAAGTATACAAGGTTAGATTCCAGTTCGTGAAGATCAATCAGATCCGCATCCTCTGTCTCATCCTGGATCCGTTGCTCGATCAGATTTCTTCTGCGATCCATAACTCGCAGATAATACTGATAGGTCATGCAGTTTCTATATAAAATCTGGTACATGAAGCGCATCCGTTTCTTTGTACTGAATTCCTTTACCTTTGACTCAATAAATGCATCCAGAACAGGCGTATCCTCCGCGCATACCGTGATCAGAATGTCCTTTACGAGGATAATACCCAAAGGAATAGTTGTATATGCTTCGCGTTCATTTCTCATCTCGATCGACGGAATATCGACAAGGATCAGTGTATAACCATCTTCGACCTCCACACGGGAGCTCTCCTCATCATCCAATGCAGCTCTGACATCTGCCAGATCAATCTCAAAATCTTCTGCAATCAGTTTGGTCTCATCTACTGTAGGTTTCGTCATACAAACCCACATATTGTCTTCATATTCTGTTATCTCTGACAAAACCTTATGATCTGTTCTGTAGAACTTTATCATGCCAAACTACCCACTTTCATATATGGTTTCTTCCATATGAGGATTTCTAACCGAATTTATATTAACACAAAAGCCCACCATGTTCAATCTCAAACCTTATTTTTTACATTCTGTCTGCCGCAGCAAATAGAAAACTGCTCCAAAAGAAACGGTTGTTTTTCCTTTCTGAGATGTATATAATGATGGCATTGAGATTTTATGAAATGAGGTTTTTCTATGGATGCCTATACAAGCTTCGCGCAGGTATACGATGAGCTGATGGATAACATTCCTTATGACGAATGGATATCTTATATCACCAGCCTGCTCCATGAATACAATATCACCGAAGGTCTGGTTGCCGAGCTTGGTTGCGGAACGGGAACGATCACGGAAGGACTTGCAGCCGCAGGCTATGATATGATCGGAATTGATGTGTCTTCCGATATGTTGGAGATTGCAAATGAAAAAAAGATTGCGAATGGTTTCTCATCCATTATGTATCTCCAACAGGATATGTGTTCCTTTGAATTATATGGAACAGTAAATGCCATTGTATGCGTCTGTGACAGCATCAACTATCTGTCAAATACAGATCAGATCACTACCGTTTTTTCTCTTGCAAATAATTATCTGGAAGCAGGGGGTATCTTTATCTGTGATTTTAAGACCAAACACTATTTCCGGGATGTCGTTGCAGATTCAGTGATTGCTGAGGATCGGGATGATGTCAGCTTCATTTGGGATAATTATTATGATGAGGAACAAAATGTCAACGAGCTTGCACTCAGCCTGTTTCTGAAAGAGGAGGACGACCTGTACCGAAAAACGCAGGAATTCCATTACCAGATCGGACTGACCTGTGAGGACATGATTCGTTGTGTAGAACAGGCAGGTATGGAGCTTCTTGCCATGTATGATGCATTTACGCACACGCCAGCAACCGATGACAGTGAACGTGTCTATGTGATAGCCAGAGAAAAACATCACGAAGGCAAATTATATATCTGATCTCCTGCCCGTAGTGATTTTAGTCATCAATTTTTTATTAAGCACTACTTTTATAAGTACAAGCATTATTTTGTTATTAATCAGCACTTTATAAATGCAGGTATTATTTTTAAAAAGGCACCTTAAAAGTGCAATATTTTACGTTATATATAGAAAGAACGAGGAATAACATATGAGTGATTATATTATCAGAGGTATGGCGGCAGATGGACAGGTTCGTTTCTTTGCCGGCACCACAAAGGAAATCGTTGAAACAGCAAGAAGTATTCACAATACCAGTCCGGTTGCTACTGCTGCCCTCGGTCGTCTGCTAACCGCAGGTGCATTGATGGGGGCTACATGTAAGAATGACTCCGATCTGCTAACGCTCCAGATCCAGTGCAGCGGTCCGATCGGCGGACTGACAGTGACTGCTGATGCGCACTGCAATGTCAAAGGCTATGTCAACAATCCGGAGGTTATCCTGCATGCAAATGATAAGGGAAAACTGGATGTCGCTAAAGCTCTTGATATGGGCGTGCTCTCCGTGATCAAGGATATCGGTTTAAAAGAGCCTTATATCGGTCAGACCCAGCTTGTTTCAGGTGAGATTGCAGAAGACCTGACGTATTATTTTGCAACCTCAGAACAGATTCCAACTTCTGTAGCTTTAGGTGTTCTGATGGAGAAGAACAACACAGTAAAACAAGCCGGGGGCTTTATCATTCAGCTTATGCCATTTGCATCCGAGGAACTGATCTCTGATCTAGAAAAACGTCTGGGTGAATTCACATCCATTACCGCTCTCCTCGACCAGGGTATGGAACCGCTTGATATCGTGAAGCAGATCTTTGAAGGCTATAATGTAGAAGTTACCGATACCATTCCTACGAAGTGGCACTGCAACTGCAGCAAGGAACGTTTCTCACAGGCCGTTATCAGTCTCGGTAAAAAGGAGATTGCAAATCTGCTCGCAGACAATAAGCCGATCGAGGTAAACTGCCAGTTCTGCAACTCGTCTTACACCTTCTCACCGGAGGAACTGGAAAATATGTTACTTGGCAAATAAAACAGAAAACGCTGATCTGTTCCTATGTGAGTGAATATTACAAAAAGAGTTTATCGGTAATATGAATATGCACACCTATTATTACGCAAGACGCTTGCACTCTATTTCAACGCAACGGTACTAAGTTCTTCGCCTATGGCGACTCACTAAGAACCGGCGTTAAAACAGGCTTGCTTCATAATAGTATACATGTTCACATTGCCGATAAACTCTTTTATAATTCACTTAATTCGTATAGAAACAGATCAGCGTTTTCTACATTCTTGAATTGTCTCTATTATTTATCACTTCTTATTATGGTAACGAGTGATGTCAGCAGCAAGAACATCGGATAAAAAAGCTTCGGAATGATCTGAAAAGCAGAAATGGAATCACCCAGTTCTCCTACCGCGGCAATTGCAACTAACATCTGCGCACCATATGGGATTATTCCTTGAAAGATACAGGAAAAAGTATCAAGCAAAGAGGCAGTCTTCTTCGGAGAGATTCCATATTCCTGTGCCATTTCTCCGGCAATCGGATTTGCCATAACGATTGCTACCGTATTGTTTGCAGTTGCAATATCCATTGTTCCGACTAGCAACCCCATTCCGAGCTGTCCGCCTTTCTTTCCTCGAAAGATCCTGTGTATCCAACTGAGAAGTGCATCGAAACCGCCATATTCCCGGATCAGTGCACATAACGCTGCAACTAATATTGCTACCATACAGGTTTCAAACATTCCGGAAACACCGGAGCCCATATTTGTCAGAAGATCAACAGGTGCAGTATGTCCCCATATCAGCATAATAAATGCTCCGGATACAATCCCCGTAAGTAATACGATAAATACATTCAGCCCTATAATTCCACCGATCAGCACCAGAACATACGGTATGATCTGCACCAGATTATAAGACTGGCTGACCTGCCCCCGTATGTCGGTCTGAAATGAAAGTACAAGAATTAATATCAGCGTTATAACCGCTGCCGGAAACGCGATCCAGAAATTCTCCCGGAATTTGTCTTTCATCTCACATCCCTGTCCATTACATGCCGCAATCGTCGTATCTGAGATAAAAGAAAGATTATCTCCAAACATTGCTCCACCCATAACCGATGCAACACAAAATGCCATATCAAAGCCAGATGCCCTCGACACTGCAACAGCAATCGGCGTTAACAATGTGATCGTTCCAACTGAAGTTCCCATAGCAACTGATACAAAGCAGGCAACAACAAACAAAACCGCTACTGAAAATCTTGCCGGAATCAGTGTCAGCATAAAATATGCTACACTCTCTGCGCTGCTTCTTCCGACTACCCCGACAAATGAACCCGCTGCCAGGAAGATCAACAGCATCGTTATAATATTCTTATCCCCAACTCCCTGTGCCATAATCTCAAGCTTCTTATCAAATACCAATTCCCGGTTCTGGATACATGCGACCAGAATAGCTGCAAGAAATGCCACGATGATAGGCACATTATAAAAGCCCATCGGAATTTTCATCACATATTCAAATATAATCCCAAGTCCCAGATACAATACCAGAAATACACCGATCGGCAACAGTGCGATCGCTCTGCCCTTTTTCTCATTCATTTTAATACCTCTCCAAATCACTTATTTAGCAGGAACCGTTCCCGCCTGTCATACTTTCTAATAATAACATATTTTTGTACAGTTCGGCGCATTTTACCGAATATTTTGGTGTAATTTTCGGCTATCATTTCCATTGAAATGCTTTTTTTCGTATGCTAGAATGGTAAACGTTGTATTGTAAGTAATTTTAATATCATAAAGAAAGAGTGAAAAAAATGAAGATTACCAGAGATGATATCAGAAATGTTGCGATTATTGCCCATGTTGACCATGGCAAAACAACATTAGTGGATGAACTTTTGAAACAGAGTGGTGTATTCCGTGATAATCAGGAAGTTACCGAACGTGTCATGGACTCAAATGATATTGAACGTGAACGTGGTATCACGATTCTTTCCAAGAACACTGCCGTCCGTTATGGTAAGACAAAGATCAACATTATCGACACTCCGGGACATGCTGATTTCGGTGGTGAAGTAGAACGTGTCCTGAAGATGGTAAATGGTGTTATTCTTGTTGTTGATGCTTTCGAAGGTGCCATGCCACAGACCAAATTCGTTCTGAAGAAAGCATTGGAGCTGAACCTCAGTGTTATTGTATGTGTAAACAAATGTGACCGTCCTGAAGCTCGTCCTAAAGAGGTTGTAGATGAAGTTCTTGAGCTTCTGATCGAATTGGATGCAAATGACGATCAGCTTGACTGCCCATTTGTATTTGCATCAGCAAAGACAGGTGTTGCTTCTCTTGATCCAGATGAACCGGGTACAGATATGAAGCCACTGTTTGATACCATCGTTGATTATATTCCTGCTCCTACCGGTGATCCGGATGCAGGTACACAGGTTCTGATCAGCACAATCGACTACAATGAATATGTAGGCCGTATCGGTGTTGGCAAGGTTGACAACGGTAAGGTCGTTGTAAATGAGCCTGTTGTTATTGTAAATGAACATGACCCTGACAGAATGTTAAAGGTTAAGATCGGTAAGCTCTATGTTTACGAGGGTCTGAATAAAGTAGAAGTAAATGAAGCAGACATCGGATCGATCGTAGCCATCTCCGGTATTGCAGATGTTAATATCGGTGATACGATCTGTTCTCCTGAAAATCCGGACCCAATCCCATTCCAGAAAATTTCAGAGCCAACTATTTCCATGACATTCATGGTAAATGATTCTCCTTTCGCCGGTAAGGAAGGAAAGTTTGTAACCTCCAGACATTTACGTGACAGATTGTTCCGTGAATTAAATACAGATGTCAGTCTCCGTGTAGAAGAAACAGAGACAACAGAAGCTTTCAAGGTATCCGGTCGTGGCGAACTTCACTTATCCGTCCTGATCGAGAACATGAGACGTGAAGGATATGAATTTGCAGTCAGCAAAGCCGAAGTTATCTATAAGACAGACGAACGCGGTAAGAAGCTTGAACCATTCGAGATTGCATATATCGATGTTCCGGATGAATTTACTGGAACAGTTATTAATATGTTAAATTCCAGAAAGGGTGAGCTTCAGGGTATGGCTCCTACCGGAAATGGTACAACCAGACTGGAGTTCCTTGTACCTTCCCGTGGACTGATCGGTTTCCGTGGTGACTTCATGACCGCTACAAAGGGAAATGGTGTTATCAATACGATCTTTGATGAATATCTCCCATATAAGGGTGATATGAACTATCGTTCACAGGGTTCTCTGATCGCATATGAGACCGGTACTTCTATCACTTATGGTCTGTTCAATGCACAGGAAAGAGGTACACTGTTCATCGGACCAGGTGAACCTGTATATGCCGGAATGGTTATCGGTGAAAATGGACGTACCGATGATATCGAAGTAAATGTCTGCAAGAAGAAACAGTTGACCAACACCCGTTCTTCCGGTGCTGATGATGCATTAAAGCTGACACCTCCTAAGGTACTCAGTCTGGAGCAGGCACTTGACTTCATCGATACAGATGAGCTTCTTGAGATCACTCCTAAGAGCTTCCGTATCCGTAAGAAGATCCTTGATCCTACACTTCGTTTCCGTGCTAAGAGAGATGCCGGAAATAAATAAGCATTTATGTTATAATAATAAATATTACAGTAAGACCGCAGGCAGCCTGATCGCTACCTGCGGTCTTTATTTATAGGATAACAAGAAAAGTCCTGTATTTTCATACAGAGCTTTTCTTATCAGATTTATTAATCCTCCCATGGGCGGATTCTGTATTTTGCACCGATCGAATCACAGATTCTCCGGCATTCTTCCTCTTCCTCTTTTGTAATCGTGGTATCTACAGTCGTCATAACTACATTTGGTACATACTTTGTAGAACTTCTTGCAAAGTCAAGCATCGCATCAAAGGATTTATCTCCAAACTTACTTCTGACCAGTTCATGATACCGATCTGCATTCGGCGTATTCAAGCTGATCGATACCGTGTCGATCAGGTCTTCCATCTCCGGTGTGATATCTCTGCCATTTACAAGATTTCCCAGCCCATTCGTATTCAAACGTATCGGCATATGATAAGTCTCCTTTACAAATGCCGCAACCTTCTTCAACACCTCAAAGGCCTCCGTCGGTTCTCCGAATCCACAGAACACAACCTCATTAAACCGGCTCATATCGAATTTTGCAAATTCAGCAATCACTTCTTCTGCTGATGGTTCCCGCTCTAACCACAGACTCTTTGATTCACCAACATGATCCATGTTCTGTCTGAGACAGAATGTACATGCACATGGGCATTTATTTGTCAGATTTACATACAGATTATTATGAACTTTATATAATATCTCCATACTATTCGCCTCCTGTTATCTGGCAAGCTTGTACAGACATTCCTCAAAACACACTCCATCGGTCAATGGAAGCTCCATCTCAACGGAACGTTTGATACATTCTTTAATAAATACACTTGCCTTCTTAACTGATTCTGTAAAATCTACATTATTTACGGCATCCGCCGCAAGAATCGCCGAAAAGACATCTCCGGTACCGGAGCGCGACTCTCCGATCTTCTTCGTCTTCACAACGGTTACTTTTTCATTTTCATAGCAGAAGTTAGCAAGGAAGCTTCCCCGCCTGATTCCTGTTATCACAACTTTTGCCTGTCTGCTCTCTGACTGTGCTACCAGCTTCTCCGCCATAGCTTTCAATTCATCCATATGCCAGTCATCCTTATATGGTGTATCCGTCAGAACACATGCCTCTGTGGTATTTGGAGTAAGGATATCAGCAAACCGCACCAGCTTTTTCATCTGCTGGCACAGTTCGTCTGTATAGGTCGGATATGGTTTGCCATAGTCACCCATTACCGGATCCACGATCACCTTTGTCTCCGGTCTTTTAAAATCCGTAAGGAACCGTTCCACTATACTGATCTGTGCAGTGGAACCCAGAAATCCGGTACAGACACCGGAAAACTGCAGATCCAGCTTCTTCCATTCATCGATATACCTCTGCATATGATCTGTAAAATCTTCATAATAGAAGCTGTCAAACCCCGTATGATTGGAAAAAATCGACGTCGGAACCGGACAGCACTGAACCTTCATTACAGAAATGATCGGCATTGCTACTGCTATAGAGCAGCGTCCAAATCCTGAGTAATCATTTATAACTGCTATCTTTTTCTGGTTATTATGCGAGCCCTGCATATCTTATGCACCTTTCTAACATAAAATCTTGAGTGTATATCAAAATAATCTTCTATCCGGTAATCTATACATAAATACCTGATTTTCTCTGTTACTGTCTTACCTTGATATGAACCTCACGGAGCTGCTGCTCTGTAACCTCACCAGGGGCGCCACACATCAGATCCTGTGCATTTCCGTTCATAGGGAACGGAATGATCTCACGAATATTTTCTTCATTACGAAGGAGCATGATCATACGATCAACACCGGGAGCCATACCGGCATGTGGTGGTGCACCGAACTGGAATGCATTGTAAAGTGCTCCAAACTTTGTCTTCAGATCTTCTTCTGTGTATCCTGCGATCTCAAATGCTTTTACCATGATCTGCATGTCGTGATTTCTGACAGCACCGGATGAAAGCTCGATACCATTACATACGATATCATACTGGTATGCCAGAACATCTAACGGATTCTTCTCATTTAAAGCTTCCAGACCACCCTGTGGCATGGAGAACGGATTATGTGTAAAGATGATCTTCTTTGTTTCCTTATCGTACTCGTACATAGGGAAATCGTTAATATAGCAGAATCTGTATGCATTCTTCTCGATCATATCAAGTCTTGCACCGATCTCATTACGAAGCTGTCCTGCAAAGGAAGCTGCCAGTTCTTCTACATCGGCAATGAAGAAGATAGTATCTCCTGCTTTCAGATTTGCAAGCTCTGCGATCTCACTCTTCATATCATCCGGAATGAACTTATCGATCGGTCCCTTGTATGTCATATCGTCCAGAACTTCCAGATATCCAAGGCCTCCCATACCGATAGACTGAGCATACTTTAAGAGCTTCTCATGCTGTCCCTTTGACAGTTTCTTCGGTACATTGATCGCACGTACAGTCTTGCCATGGAATGGCTTAAATGTACATCTCTGGAAGAAATCTGTCAGATCGATGATACGAAGCGGATTACGAAGATCCGGCTTATCCGTACCGAATTCTAACATTGCCTGCTTATAGCTGATGATCGGATAAGGAGCCTGTGTTACAACAGAGCCTTCCGGTGCGAATTTCTCAAATGTTGCTGAGAGAACTTCCTCTCCTACTTTAAATACATCTTCCTGTGTTGCAAAGCTCATCTCAAAATCGAGCTGATAGAACTCACCCGGTGAACGGTCTGCTCTTGCATCCTCGTCACGGAAGCATGGTGCGATCTGGAAATATTTGTCAAATCCTGCAACCATCAGCAGCTGCTTGTACTGCTGTGGAGCCTGTGGCAGAGCATAGAACTTGCCTTTAAATTTTCTGGATGGAACAATATAGTCTCTTGCACCTTCCGGTGATGAAGCACACAGAATCGGTGTCTGGATCTCTAAGAATCCCATCTCTGTCATCTTCTGACGAAGGAAGCTGATCACCTGTGAACGGAAGATCATATTATCCTTTACTTTTTTATTTCTAAGATCCAGATATCTGTATTTGAGTCGGACATCTTCTCTTGTCTCCTTGGATGTCATGATCTCAAACGGAACCTGCTTGTATACTCTTCCAAGCACTTCTACGGAATGTGCCTCCAGTTCGATCGTTCCTGTCGGGATCTTTGGATTGTATGTCTCCTCATCTCTGTGCTCGATCACACCTGAGATGGATACACAATCCTCTTTTGTAAGTCCATCTAATAATGAAGTGTCTCTCATAACTACCTGAAGAACACCATACATATCTCTCAGGTCGATGAAGGATACACCACCATGGTCACGGATGTTCTCGATCCATCCTGCCACCTTCAGCTCTGCGCCAACGTCGCCTTCGCTGATCTCATTTAAGGTTCTGTTACGATAAATGTTTGAAATGGTCATTGTCTGCATTATCTCCTTTGACTGATTTTTATATTTCACAGGTTGCATAAAAAAAGAACTATGCCTGCCCTGCATCCAGGACGAACATAATTCATATCCGCGGTACCACCTGATTTACTGTCTCTTATCTGACAGTCCCTTTCCTTGTTTCACGCACAATTGCGGCGCACCTACTACTGTGAGGTTCATTTCGCAGAACAACCATCTCGCATTTTCCGGTCATCTCTGCAAATGTCTTCTTCACGGGTTCAGCTTGCAGCTGTTAGAGTGTTATTCACGCTTATTCATTCTGCCGGATTCTCACCACCGCCGGCTCTCTGTGAGCGATAAAAAGCGCTACTTCTCTCCGTCTTCGCCTTTTCAATGTGTCAATTATATAGCAGGGAAAATGGCTTGTCAACGGACTTTTCTTAAAAATACAACCCCATTCATAAAAAAATACTTGCCACATAAAAACAATTATGCTAGTATTGCTTTAAACCGTTGAAGGAGAGTAAGTACATGATGCGACAAACATCCCAGAGAGCTGCCGCCGGTGGAAGGCAGTATGTTTTCCATGATGGAATGGACTCCCGAGGGCAAGCTGAACGATGTGGTACGATTCCTGTATATGCATTCTGTATGTAAGCCGGAGATGATACTCCGTTAAGAACGAGATATCTGTAATGTATGTATTTGCAGACAATGAGCGGGCGTATCTGATACGTCAAGCCGGGTGGCACCGCAGGAAACAGTTTCTAATGAACAATCTCCTGTCCCAGCATTTTTATACTGGGGCAGTTTTTTTATGTCTTAATATCTATCACAAATCCATGCAAAATTCTTTGCCCACAAGGATGATGATTTTGCAAAATGCATGACATTATAAAATTCCCCGGAACATATTTATATATCCCATCAAAGATAACCGGGATAACTTAAACTATTTATACAAATGAATCAAGCATTGGAGGGTTATGATTATGAAAAAAGATGCAAACATTCCTTACAAAATCTATTTAAGTGAAAACGAGATCCCAAAAGAGTGGTATAACGTACGTGCCGATATGAAGAACAAGCCGGCACCTCTGTTAAATCCGGGAACACTTCGGCCAATGACAGCCGATGATCTTCGTCCTGTATTCTGTGACGAACTGATCGCGCAGGAGCTGGATGACACCACTCCATACATCCCGATTCCACAGGAAATTCAGGACTTCTATAAAATGTACCGTCCTGCTCCACTGGTTCGTGCATACTGTCTGGAAGAAAAACTGCAGACACCAGCTAAGATCTACTACAAATTTGAAGGAAACAACACAAGCGGCAGCCACAAATTAAACTCCGCTATCGCTCAGGCTTATTATGCTAAGCAGCAGGGTTTAAAGGGTGTTACAACCGAGACCGGTGCCGGTCAGTGGGGAACCGCCCTCTCTATGGCATGCTCCTACTTTGGTCTGGACTGTCAGGTATATATGGTTAAGGTTTCCTATGAACAGAAGCCATTCCGTCGTGAAGTTATGCGTACCTACGGTGCAACCGTAACTCCATCTCCTAGTACCACAACAGAGGTTGGCCGTAAGATCCTTGCTGAGCATCCTGGAACAACCGGAAGCCTTGGCTGTGCCATCTCAGAAGCTGTTGAAGCAGAGTCCAAGCAGGAAGGCTATCGTTATGTACTCGGAAGTGTACTGAATCAGGTATTACTTCACCAGACTGTTATCGGTCTTGAAACAAAAGCAGCACTTGACAAATATAACATCACACCGGATATCATCATCGGATGTGCCGGCGGCGGTTCAAACCTCGGTGGTCTGATCTCCCCATTTGCAGGCGAGATTCTCCGTGGCGAGAAGAACTACCAGATCATCGCTGTAGAACCGGCATCCTGCCCAAGTCTGACAAGAGGTGTCTATGCCTATGATTTCTGTGATACCGGCAAGGTATGTCCACTGGCAAAGATGTACACCCTCGGAAGCGGATTCATCCCTTCACCAAACCATGCAGGCGGACTTCGTTATCACGGTATGAGCCCTGTTGTATCCCAGCTCTATCATGATGGCATCATCGAAGCCAGAAGTGTTGAACAGACGGCAGTATTTGAAGCAGCAACCCAATTTGCAAGAGTGGAAGGTATTCTTCCTGCTCCTGAAAGCAGCCACGCGATCCGTGTTGCTATCGACGAGGCACTGAAATGTAAAGAAACCGGGGAAGAAAAGACGATCGTCTTTGGTCTGACCGGAACCGGATATTTCGATATGGTTGCTTATGGCAAATATAACGATGGTGAGATGAGCGATTATATTCCTACCGATGACGATCTGAAGGCAGGTTTTGACGGAATCCCTCATTTTCCCGGAAATGAGTTCTAAACTTCCCCTATAAAAAAGGAAGCTGGCAATACATATTATTGTCAGCTTCCTTTTTCTAGTATTCAACTTATAGGCTATGTTTGCAACAGCTTCCGGACTTCGGTGTTGTAGGTATCCGGATCGTTGGCTTTGCGGATCTTTTTTAATATCTTCTGCTGGTCGGGAGCTTCAAAAAGACATTCCATAAACGACCACAACTCTTTCATCTTAAACATGACATTTCTCGCCCCAAGCCCTGCTTCCATATAACCGGCAAACAGTTCATCGTGGAATGCCAGAAGGATTCCTGCGTTATAACAGCACCTCCGTTCTGCAATCTCCTGTGGAAGAAACGGATTTCCTATGATTCCACGTCCGATCATGATCTTATCAACCTGTGGATATCGTTTCTGAATATTTTTATAGCCGGCTGCATCGGTAATATCACCATTATAGCAAAGGACACTTTCTGTCTGCTCTCCGTATCGTTCTACTGCCAGATCGAACATAGCAAGATCTACGCTGCCACCATAATAATCTTCTCTGGTTCTTGGATGAATGATCACTTCGGTAAATGGATATTTCATTAATACATCCAGTATATCCGGGAATTCATCTGCAAATTCCATTCCCAGTCTGGTCTTTACCGATATTTTGCAGATATCGGCTGCAAATATCTCCTCAAGGAAATGATCCAGCTTTGTGGGATCTGCCAACATCCCTGAACCTTTTCCTTTTGAAACAACCGTACCGGAAGGACAGCCCATATTTATATTGATCTCATCATATCCCATATCAGCTAAAGCTTTTGCCGCTTTTATAAAGCCTTCTGAATGATTCGTCAGAATCTGCGGGATCACCGTTATGCCCGTATTATGTTCAGGGCGAACATCCGCCAGCTCACGATGTCTGAACGGTTTCCCCTTTGCAGGAGCTATAAAAGGCGTAAAATACCGATCGATTCCTCCAAAATATTTCTGGTATGCATTTCTGTATATATATCCGGTTATCCCCTCTAAAGGTGCCAGATAGAGCATCTTAATTCTCCTTCCAATTATTAAAACATATGTCATCATGATAATCGCAGACACAGACTTCTTATACTTTTATGTCATCACAGCAGTCGCCAAACTCAGTACTCAAATATAGCCAGTGATATATGTTATCTGCATATTCTCACCGGCTATATTCTAACTTATATTTCTATTAAATACTTTTATTACTCTACGCTGTAGTTTGGAGCTTCCTTTGTGATATGAATATCATGTGGATGACTCTCTTTTAATGATGCTGCTGAGATCTTAACAAACTCTGCTTTCTCATGTAATTCAGGAATGTTGTGAGCTCCACAGTATCCCATACCAGAACGAAGACCACCGATCAACTGGAATACAGTATCTTCAACAGAACCCTTGTATGCAACACGTCCTTCTACACCTTCCGGAACAAGCTTCTTTGCATTCTCCTGGAAGTATCTGTCCTTGCTTCCATTCTCCATAGCTGCGATAGAACCCATACCTCTGTATACCTTGTACTTACGTCCCTGATATAATTCGAAGTCACCAGGAGCTTCATCTGTACCTGCAAATAAGCTACCCATCATACATACATTTGCACCTGCTGCAATTGCCTTTGTGATATCTCCTGAGTACTTGATACCACCATCAGCGATAACAGGAATACCTGCATTCATAGCTGCATCATATGCTTCCATAATAGCTGTGA
The DNA here is from genome assembly GCF_009874105.1 of Clostridium sp. BIOML-A1. Taxonomy (NCBI): domain Bacteria; kingdom Bacillati; phylum Bacillota; class Clostridia; order Eubacteriales; family Clostridiaceae; genus Clostridium; species Clostridium sp. BIOML-A1. The sequence goes on from NZ_WWTL01000004.1 coordinate 224,755, forward strand.
TCTGTGGTACACCGATACCTGCAACAACACGGGTTGTACAGATAGAACCAGGTCCGATACCGATCTTAACTGCATCTACGCCCATATCGATCATTGCCTGTGTACCGGCCTTAGTAGCTACGTTACCGGCGATAACCTGAAGATCCGGATACTTCTCCTTTACCATCTTGAAAGTACGAAGTACGTTTGCTGAATGTCCATGTGCTGTATCAATAACGATCGCATCAACCTTTGCTGATACAAGTTCAGCAACACGATCCAGAATATTTGCTGTACATCCAACGGCTGCTGCACAGAGAAGTCTTCCCTGTGGATCCTTAGCAGAATGTGGATATTTGATCGTCTTTTCAATATCCTTAATTGTGATAAGTCCTTTTAATCTGAAATCATCGTCAACGATCGGAAGCTTTTCTTTGCGAGCCTTTGCAAGAATCTTCTTTGCTTCCGGTAATGTAATGCCTTCCTTTGCTGTGATCAGACCTTCTGAAGTCATTGACTCGCTGATCTTCTTGGAATAATCTTCTTCAAACATCAGGTCACGGTTTGTAATGATACCGACTAATTTGCCATCCTCTGTGATAGGCACACCTGAAATTCTGAACTTTGCCATAAGTGCATTTGCATCGGCAAGTGTATGCTCAGGAGATAAATAAAATGGGTCAGAAATTACACCATTCTCAGAACGCTTAACCTTATCTACTTCCTCTGCCTGCTCCTCGATTGACATATTTTTGTGAATAACACCGATACCACCCTGACGAGCCATAGCGATAGCCATTCTGTGCTCTGTTACGGTATCCATACCGGCACTCATAAGAGGAATCTGAAGCTGTATTTTCTTTGTTAAGTTAGTTGTTAAATCCACGTCATTTGGAAGCACCTCAGAATATGCAGGTACTAATAATACGTCATCAAATGTAATTCCTTCGCCTATGATCTTACCCATTTTTTTCTCTCACTTTCTTTTTTTTATTTGTAAGTTGATATAACAGGAGCATTCAAACGAACGCTCCTGTTATATCCAAAATATATGATGCTATGCTATCAAATAACCTATTTAATGTCAAGATTATTTATTACCAAAAAATTTCTTTTTTATGAGGAATTATCAGTTATCTTTAATTTTCTGCTACCGGAGCCTGATAAATAAACGCTTCCGACTTTCCGATATCAATGCTGTCATCACCAACCTGAGCAACATAGACTTCCTCACCATCGTCAAACGTGATATCAGGAATAAACAGAGTATTCCGGTCTATATAGATTGTTTCCTTCTTGAATCCGTTGTTGATCCAAACAAAACTGCATTCATTGAAATTCTCACCCTTGATATAATATCCATGGAGCTGCTCCGGCGCTTTCTCCGGGTCATCGGACACTTTCTGATAATCGCCTTCTTTTATATCCGTAATATAGATTGGTTCTACACCATACTGCATATCGGTAGGCTCATATGGCCAGCCATCCGGATACATATATCGCTTACCGTATAACATATCATATTCTACATTCCACATTACATCGCTGTATTCAGGATCATCTTCGCTGTAAAGTGTATGCACCTTCTGCATGGCACTCTTTTCAAGTCCGATCACATCAAACAGCTTCGTACTCAGATCATAAGCCGGAATGTCTTCATCTTTATCAATGAAATGCTTCATATTGCTCCACACGAAATATTCCGTCTGGTACAGATTTCCATTCTCTACATCATCATTTGTCAGTTCAAATCCCGGTAAATGATCACCATACATTACCAGTACTACATCTTCATCATAATTCTTCAGTTCTTCAATTAAATCCTTGATAAATTCATCCATCTCATGAAGCTGATTGCAATAATATGTCCATTCATTGTCCAGTTCTTCACTTCCCGTACCTGTTACTTTTACCGGATAGGAATAATTCTCATAATCTAATTCACTCGGATATCTTCCATGTCCCTGAACGCTGACCGTGAAGATAAAATCCTTGTCCTCTGTAGATTTCAGGGTCTTCATGATCTCTCCGGTCAGTACATTATCCTTTTCCCAGTTTTTCTGAGTATGCTCTACGTCATACATGTATTCCATAGGGGTAAATGTATCAAAGCCAAGATTCTTATATACGATATAACGGTCATAGAATGTACCGTCATGGTTATGCATCGCATGAGTAGAATAACCAAGCTTTTTAAACTGTGTCGCCATCGTCTCACAGGTTGTACTTCCAAGTACCGTCTTATATGGATATTCACCGGCACCGAAGTATGCCACATCAAATCCGGAAAGCACCTCAAATTCCGAATTTGCCGTTCCCGCTCCGATTGCAGGCATCGTAAGGAAACCTGACGAACATTCTTCTTTTAATTTTGTGAAATTCGGAATCGGATTCATATTAAAAGATAATTCTTTTACATATGATGGATCCATGAAAGATTCCAACTGAACTACAATTACGTTTGGCTTTCTCTTTGCAAATTTTGCTCCCGAAGCTTTCACCGTATCCAGTTCATCCTTGATCTCAAGCATCTTTTCTTCACTGTAATCTGACGGCTCACTGATTCCGACATCCACTACACTGTTTGAAAAGCAATATACAAAACCATATTTATCGTATGCTGTTGCCAGATTTGCAAAGTTATCCGAGATTGCCTGTGCATTTAATGCAATCTTTGTAAATAGCATAACCATACAGAAAGATGCAACGATCAGAACCGTTGTACGGATCCTGTAAATATTTCCCTGGATTGTCGGGGACTTTAAGAACAATATGATAACCGCTGCCAATGCAACAAATAACGCTACACCGATGAATACAATCTGCCATACTGAAAAATACTTATCAATGATGGTGATCGTATTTCTCGCCATCAGCATATCGATCGCTGAAAACGGAGTGATACGAAAGCCTAAAACAATACAGTTCGTTACACCACAAAGCAGCCATGCAAATGAAATAATACCATAACCAAACACTCTCTTACGCATCAGCAGTGCCAATGTCAGAGTAAAGAAGATAATGGAACAGTTATACAGGAACACCAAGGGTTCATTCACAATATATTTCATCGTATTGATAAATGAGTGTCTTCCCAATATCTCCAAAATAATATCCAGCACAATTGCAATCGCAACACACTGGAATATAGCTGTACTACACAATTTCTTCAATTTGTCTTTCATCTAAAACTCCATTCTGCCGTGATTCGGCAACCACTAACCAAATACTTAATGCAATCCTGTTATCTTATTCATAAACCGGTAATTTCAGAATAAGATTAAATCGGTTTCATTATAGCATTCCTTTCTTTTTATTCAATCCGCAAATTTTACAAATAATTACCTCATTTTTTCATTTTTTGCGTAATTTTTACTTACTTTTCTTCTATCTATATCTTTGGGAATGCTTTATATGATGGGAAAATATCATATTTCGGAGGAAACTACAATAAAACAATTATTAAATCTTCTTTAGGATTCTTAAGATGATTAAGACTTTGAGCCCAAATGAGCCACTGCCATTTATCGTAAAACACGCATGACTCTCCTCCTTTCGATTCCGATCCGATCTGCATGGAACGCCGGGCACGATAAATTCGTTGTGCCCGGTGTTCCAGCATCGGATCATCGAAAGTCAGTCGTCTATGCTACTGTTTTTCTGATAAATGGCAGTGGCTCATATTGTTGGTTTCAAAACCTTTGCTACATAAAAATAGGAAGTCTTAAATAAGACTTCCTATAAAATAATAAGAGCGCGAGACGGGGATCGAACCCGCGACCCCCTCCTTGGCAAGGAGGTGCTCCACCGCTGAGCCACTCGCGCATTTTCCATTGTTGTGATTTGTTTGCCTCACAACAATGGATATGTTATCATAAGACGTTGTATCTGTCAACAACTTTTTTCAACTTTTTTAAATATTTTTTTCACGCAATGAATTACCGCATTGAGCCTAGTTGTTTTCATCCTCTGAAGGCGCCTGAACAGACTCATTTTCAATGGTCTGCAACTGCCCTTTTGCTCTGCGAACATAACCAACGATGAGCACAACTGCACCAACTAAAAAGCATGCAAATCCAAGAAGCTGTGATACACGGATACCGGAATTGCCGATCATTAAGGAATCTGTACGAAGTCCTTCAATGATACATCTTCCGAGTCCATAGCCTGCTACATAGATAAATGCGAATTCACCTGTAAACTTCTGATGCTTTCTATATATAAGAAGAAAAATCAGCAACATCAGATTCCAGAGTGACTCATACAGGAACGTAGGATGTACTGTTATACATTCCACACCATGAAGTGTCTGTGTATTTGCAAGCATAGTATCTGAGATCACTCCACTGCTGATCAGACTGTTTAGTGTTCCTTCATGTCTGTAATAATCAAGAGGGATTCCCATCGCAAATACAGAATCTGTATACGCACCAAACGCCTCCCTGTTGAAGAAATTGCCCCAGCGTCCAAGGATCTGTCCGATCAGCAGACCAAACGCTGCTGTGTCGGCAAGCCGAAGCACATTTACCTTCCGCTTCTTCGCAAAGATGCATCCGGTAATAATACCAGCAATTACACCACCATAGATTGCAAGTCCGCCACCTCTGATATTTAACATGCCAAGGATGGTTTCTTTTACATTTCCCGCCACTATATACTGATCCAGCCGGAACAATATATAATAAATTCTTGCGCCTAAGATTACCGGAATGATCAGGATCAGGATAAAGTCCAGATACATTTCCGGATCCTGTCCTGTTCGTTTCGCTTCATTTGTCACAAGGAAGTAGGCAAGGATAAATCCACACATAATGATGATACCATAAAACCGGATCTCAAAGCTGCCAATGGATATATGATCACCTACATGCTTCAGGAAGATTCCCAAATGCGGAAAGATAATACTGTTAAAATATTCTGAAATTGTTTCCATTTTCTTGTTATCTCCTAAAGGAAGCTGTTTTATACGTTGAACTTAAAGAGGATGACATCTCCGTCCTCTACCACATATTCTTTACCTTCCTGTCTTACCAGACCTTTTTCTTTGGCAGCTACCATATTGCCACATTCCATAAGATCTTTATAGCTTACAACCTCTGCCTTGATGAATCCACGCTCAAAATCAGAATGGATCTTGCCGGCTGCTCCCGGCGCTTTTGTTCCCTTCTTGATCGTCCATGCTCTGGATTCTGTCTCACCGGCTGTCAGATAACTGATCAGTCCAAGCAGTGAATAGCTTGCCTTTATCAGTTTATCAAGACCGGATTCTTTTACTCCAAGATCTTCCAAAAACATTTTCTTTTCTTCGTCATCCAGTTCTGCTAGCTCCTGCTCGATCTGTGCACAGACAACAAATACTTCTGAATCAAATTCTTTTGCATATTCTTTTACTTTCTGAACATGCTCATTTGATGCTCCATCATCTGCTACATCGTCTTCGCTTACATTTGCTGCGAAAATAACCGGTTTCCATGTAAGAAGGTTGTATTCCTCGATCCAACCCTGTTCGTCCTCATCTGTTACTTCAAGAGTCTTTGCAAGCTTGCCTTCCTCCAAATGCGCTTTGATACGCTGCTGGAAATCCAGCTCCTTTGCAAGCATCTTATCATTTCTTGCACCTCGTATCGTCTTTGCTATTCTACGATCCAGAACTTCGATATCGGAAAAGATCAGCTCCAGATTAATCGTTTCAATATCACGGATCGGATCAACCGAACCATCTACATGAATAACATTTGTATCTTCAAAGCATCTGACAACATGAACGATCGCATCTACCTCTCTGATATTTGCAAGGAACTGGTTTCCCAGACCTTCGCCTTTGGATGCGCCCTTTACGAGTCCTGCGATATCTACGAATTCAATAACTGCAGGAGTGGTCTTTGCTGAGTGATACATCTCTGTCAGCTTGTCTAACCTCTCATCCGGTACTGCAACGACACCTACATTTGGGTCGATGGTACAGAATGGATAGTTTGCTGATTCTGCACCTGCTTTTGTCAGAGAGTTAAATAATGTACTTTTTCCAACATTGGGAAGTCCAACTATGCCGAGCTTCATGGTTATAATTCCTCCTTAAAACCTTGATTTATAAGGTCATACAACTCATACCATTCAGCCATATTACGTTATGTCAGATGGCCGTTCAAAGTTGATGCCACAAGGTAATTTTTCTCTGTATTCTTGTTCTTTACCTGTATAATGGCGCAAAAAAGCCCCAAAATAGCACGATGATTATACTACATTGGGGCATAAAATTCAATGATTATCAGCCGGTTGCCGTCAAATTACTGTCAAATTCCAAGACACATTCTCAGAATTCCCAATATCAGAAGATGCACCGGATAAAACAAATAGTTCACAAGCTTATTCTGCTTTCCACGCTTTCCATTATAAGTAAGCATCAGGCCAAAACCCAGAAGTGCCCATGGTTCCTTATACATCGATGCAAAATTAAACGGAATAGCAATAATCGGTCTGTCATGAAAAAGATACAGAAAATAACCGATCAACACCGCATGGGAATCATAATCCAGACTCAGATTCATGGCTATCAGACAAGTTACTGCTACAATTATAAAAGATACAAGATACCACAAGAACTTGGGCAGTGTCTGCATCTTCTTTTTCAGGGCATCAATAATCCAGATCATCGCCAACACCAGCGCAAGCGTAAACATGATATTATTCCAGTTTGGTTCAAAAAATACATTAGATGTACACATATCAAACGGAACCTCTGATATAATTCCAAATACCAGGAGTGTTCCCAAATATCTCCATCGATTTCTCGTTTTAAAATATCCCTCCACCAACAGGGAAATAAAGATAGGAAATGCGATCCTGCCTAATATATCAAACAGTTCGCTCATAACTATTAAAGCCTTACTGTTAAAATATATGAAAAATGTTTTATTAACATGATCGATCAACATTGAAGCAAATGCTATATATTTCAGTTGTGCACCGGATAATAATTTTATCTTTTCTTTCATCTTTAATAACGTTCCTCTCCTACTTAAAAATAACTCTGTCTCTCGTCAATAGCGTAACAACCTCTGTATGCTCAGTAAATGGGAAGAGATCAAATGGTGTGATTTTCAACACCTGATAGCCATGTGTGGTCAGATACTTCAGATCTCTCGCAAGGGTATCCGGTCCACAGGAAATATAAACCACCTTACGCGGAGACAGAGTCACAACAGAAGAAAGAAATTCTTCTGTGCTTCCTGAACGAGGCGGATCCATAAACACAACATCAATATGCTCATCTGCGTCTGCCAGTTCTACCATAAACCTGCCTGCATCATTTGCATAGAACTCGATATTTTCTATCTTGTTCATCCGGCTGTTAATCTTCGCATCATGGATTGCTTCTGCATTCAGTTCCACACCAATCACTCGTTTTGCCCGGTCGCTTGCAATGATACCGATCGTTCCAATTCCGCAGTATGCATCTATCACCGTCTCTTTCTTTTTCAGATCCGCATATTTGATCGCCTTGTTATATAATTTCTCCGTCTGAACAGAATTGATCTGGTAAAAGCTTCCCGGCGACAGACGAAACCGTTTGCCACAGAGAACATCTTCTATATAGCCTTTGCCATAGATGACCTGATTTCGGTCACCTAACACCATATTCGTATCCTTTATATTTATATTCTGAACGATCGTTGTGATCTCCGGATGAAGCTTCAAAAGTGCATTTGCAAAATTCTTCTTCGACGGAAATACCGGAGATGCCGTCACAATGATCACCATGATCTGTCCGGTCTGATGTGCTGTTCGGATCAGCACATGACGGATCAGTCCATATCCGCTGTCTTCATTATAGATCATCATTTTAAATGACCGGAACAGCTCTGTGATATCCTGAATGATCGCATCTGCCCGCTGATCTTCGATCTTGCAGCCTTTTGTCTCTATGACATTATGAGTACCCTCCTGATATCGGCCGGAGATGATCGTACCATTCTTCAGTTTTCTGAATTCCGCACATACTTTGTTCCTGTAATAATACGGATTTTCCATTCCCACGATTGGATCGACCGGTGCAAATCCTGAAAGCAGCTTTTCCATCTCTGTCTGCTTCTTTACGAGTAATCTCCGGTATTCTTCGTCTGTATATTCGTATGCCACGGGGTTGGATTTCTTATTTGGGGACTGGCCTTTTCTGCCATCCGATTTTCTATTTCCCGGCTGTCCCTTTATATTTTCTTTCATATTTTATTTCCTTTCAAATCTCTCGTCTAAACATAGCAAAAACCAAACACATGGTCAACAACTTTTCCCTGAATGTATATGACTCATGGCCTGGTTTTTTCTTTGCTCTATGCTTCACCTGTCAGGACGACTTTTGTCATATCGTGTCCGACCGCATCCAGATATGATCCGAATACATCTGCCGTACGCATCCGCAGACTGGATGTATTCACACATGGGTGGCAGCCAAGATACTCGCCTTTTAATATGTCTTCATCCACCAGCAGCCGTACATGATGCTCCGTATCATTCATCAGCCCCATGACACTGACAGCCCCCGGTTCGATATCCAGATATTTCTCCATGTCCTCAGCCGATGCAAATGACAGTCTTGCGCTCCCAATCTGTGAAGTGATCTCCTTCGTTTTAAACGGCTTGTCTCCCGGCATCATCAACAGATAAAACTGTGTCTTCTGACGATTGCACAGGAAAAGATTCTTACAGATTGTCGCCTGCAACATCTTATCAATCTCCTCACATACTTCCATCGTAAATGCCGGTTCATGGTCGACTCTCTTATATTCTATTCCAAGATGGTCAAGAAAATCATATACCCGAATCTCCTTCTCCAGTCTTCCTTCCGTATTCTCCGGTCTTCCATCCAAAAGTTCCAACAGTACTTTGTCCTCCCGTTCCTTATATCTACCTCTGCTGCTCTGTCTGCTGTTCATCCAACATATGCTCAAACTCCGGAATCGAAACAGGCTTGGAAAAATAAAATCCCTGAGATACGCTACATCCATTATCATAAAGGAAATCTGCCGTTCCTCGATTCTCTACGCCTTCTGCTATAATACTTAAGCCCAAATCATTTGACATGGATATCACATGAGAAATGATCGTCTTACCCTGTTTACTGTCCAAACATTCATCCAAAAACTGCCAATCCATCTTCAATACGTCAAATGGTGTATTCTTCAACATACAAAGGGAAGAATAACCTGATCCGAAATCATCCATTAACAATGTAAATCCCGCCTGTTTCAAACTATTGATATAAGACAATGATTCTGCATTCTCCGTTGTCTCCGTGATCTCTAACTGGAACAGCTCCATCGGAATCTGATATTTGTCGATCAGATTCTTGATATATCCTGCAACATCTTCTTTCTGAAGATAGGTTCTCGACACATTCACCGAGATTGGAAGTGGTTGTCTTCCGGTATCCATCCATCTTCTGATAACTTTACATACCATCTCCCACATGAAACAGTCTAATTTGTATATAAATCCATTTGCCTCAAATACCGGAATAAATTCCATCGGCGACTTGCATTTTCCATTTGCATCAATCCAGCGCACAAGCGCCTCTGCTCCGACGATCTTCGCATGGCTTCTGTCATACTGGTACTTTGGCTGAAGATAAACCTGAAATTCTTCCCGTCTCAGAGCCTCCTCCTCAACTTCCTCGATCGCTCCCGTCTGTTTCACATGATTCATCAGCGTATCCTCATAGAATACAACCTTATTCAAAATCGTCCGCTTACCCTCTGCACGAGCAAGTCCTGCTTCATCTCCATGCTTGCGATATGCCGTTGAGCTGCCCGGTACGATATTCACTCCATATGTAATGCTCAACTTGATATCACCATATCTCCGAATCTTTTCATCAAGTTTATCAATAAATTCCATGATTTCTTCTCTGGAATTATAATAGGTCACGATCTGGAATACATCCGCTGACAATCTACAATGCAGATGTTCCTTATCACACATCACATCCAGCGTGTCATATATATACCGAAGAATATTATCTCCTGTATCACTGCCATACTTCTCATTGATATACTTAAATCTACGGACATCAAACTGAATATATGCATACTCCCGCTCCGGATGCTCTGCCTGAAAACGCGCAATCTTCTTGAGAAAGAATGCCGGATTCTTATCATTGCTAAACGATGTCACAATCTCCCGATTCTCTAATTCCTGTTTGCGCATGATCCGTATCATGCCCACATACTCCCGAATCAATCCTTTTTCATCTTTCTCAAGGTAACAAAGGACTGCCATCAGAGCTTTCTTCCCTGATCTGGTCTCAAGATGCACCCATGTCTCCAAATCATCCATCTTGATCGGCTCTTTTGTTCCCTGCTCAATCTGTCTATACAAATTGCACATTTTATTCTTCTCTGTTTCTTCTATACATGTGCAGTCGCAAAATGCTTTTAGTAAATTTTTATCATCCGGATTCAACTCATCAGGCAGAATATCATTTTCCTCAATCGTGTAAAACCGATCTTGCAGATTCGCGTAAAAATATATGGCGTCGCGGTGATTTTTCCTTATTCTGTTAATCTCTCTCCATGATTCAAATGCCATAATAATATCTTCTCCCAACAATGAATACTTACCTAATTTTACATGTTCTGTTCCCACAGGAACTCGCTATTATATATATATTAACATGTTCTTTAGCAAAAAGAAAGTTTGCATCCAACTTAATTATTCGGAAATCAAGTGAAATTTGGGTTAATCAATTACTTAATTTCTTGTTAATTGTCAACCAGTCAAGAAACGCCTGACAGCCTTCTACAACATCTTCATAAGTCTCCCGAAAATTTCCACTGTACCACGGATCTCTGACATCCGCATCCCGCCCGGCGAACTCCAGCATCTTATAGATCTTATCCCCACGTCTGTGTCCGGTCATTCGTTCAATATTCCTCATATTCATAGAATCCATACCGATCAGATAATCGTAATGATCATAATCTGAGGCTGTAAGCTGCACGGCTCTTTTACCTTTGCAGCTTATCCCATGTCTGGCAAGTTCTCCTCTTGCCGACGGATACACCGGATTCCCAACACCATTCCAAATCTCTTCTGTGCTGGTGGCTGCCGATGCGATCTCAAACTGATCGGCAATGCCACGTTTTGTTACTATATCTTTTAATATGAATTCTGCCATGGGGGAACGGCAGATGTTGCCGTGGCAAACGAAAAGTATTTTTATCATTGTTTTGTTTCTCCTTGTTTTGCCCCGAAATGCCCTACCTCGACTATCGTCTCGGTCGCGGCAGTCGCAAAATGCCCGATTATGCAAGCATATCGGGACACTTCGCTCGTTGCTTCGCGTATTTTGCAAGGGTTTCCGGGATTATGGTGATGTGCTCTGAAATGACGGAATGTGGCAAATCAGAGCAGAACCCTGCAAGTTGTTACTACCTGTTAGTAGTAAAATTGGTAGTAAAATGGAATGGATTATTACTAAAGATTTTCGCTAAGAAATTTCTTCCAAGCTAAAATATGGTGTTGAACTATTATTCTCACAAAACGCATATGCATGATACTTATGCTCCTCTCCATATTTGTCATTACATTTAAAGTCAAATTGAATGGTATATTTATCTTCTCGAATTTCTTCAGTTTTCAATTCTACCTCAAGTTCATCATTTGCTTTTATTACATTATATCTTGTAGCAGTTGAACATTTCCAAATTTTATCTTTATTTTTAACAATGCAGATTCTATATACAAGAATATCATTCGCCACATTATCAGATATATTTTCAATTTTTACTTTCATATTACTGTGCCCTCCACTGCAATATAAAAATTTTACTCGAAAACGAGGCATATTACTATCATGTTCTCTTTTTTCCTGCATTGCAATTCTTTTATCCGATTCTTGCTTAATAATCTCATTTTGATGCAACGATAATGCCCCTAATATCACAGTACCAGCAAACGCAAGAACGCCACCATAATATTGCAACAATTCTCCTGCGCTCCACTCTGCAACAAAAAAAGAAAACTTTTCTGTTGGATGTAATTTAAATAAACAGTGAATAATAAACGGAACTCCAATAACAATAAATACAAAACATATGCACATAAACACTTTATGTTTTTTTATCCATTTCAACATAGTTCTTTCCCCTTCAATGTATATCAAAAGACGCCCTGCTGTAACAGAGCGTCAGTAGCATATATTATTTTGCTATTGCAAAACTATCTATGCTGAGAGTTTGCTGTCCAGCCAGCTGATAAAATGATTAACAAGATAATCGATTGCACAATTTGTGAAATCTTTTGCAGGTTTTCTCACGCAATTCAGTGAATCAACTGTTGCAATGCGAAACTGCTTCTTAGCTTCATCCCTTAAATCAATTTCCTGCTGTGATACAACAATTTTTGTGTTTTCATTTGTCATAATAATGACCACCTTTCTATAAACCTTGGTGCCAAACACATTGTTTGGCTCTTATAACCAAAATCCAGTAGTCAAGACCAATTATTCACAACTCTCATTTTTAAATATAGCATATACTCTAGACTTCAACAATAAGCTATTTACTTATTCTTGCATTTTTAATAAAATCCTTTATCCCACAATTTCCATTATAGAACAGCGAATATCCTTCTCTGTCAAGTAGATTTAGCAGTTCCTTACATATAATAGAGTCATCTCCTAAAGTCTTAATCATTCTTCTAACAAAGTCTTCCAATGCATAGTTTGGCTCACAGATGGATTCTGGCATATTTGCTTTATCCACTATAAATGCATACTGAAAGATTCCATCTACCTTTGGAATCTGTTCAAGCAACCACACTAGCGAAGGTTTTATACTTTTCTTATATGCGAACATTAAAACATCGTCCTTCATTTGACTCATTTCCTTTATGACCAAGGAAGTTACATTCTTCATACTTAAAAAATGATTATCTTTTATTTCTAAAGAATCTCCTTTAAAAGTCTTTATCCATTCTGTAAATTCTTCTGCATTTCGTCTCTGCCAGTCCTTAGGATAATCATACTCACTTAGTAGTCCTGCAACCTCTTCAATATTTATGAAAACATCTCCATCAGAAGGTCTGTAATCTTTAATTATAATCGATTGATGAATAATATAATTTCTAAAATCACATATAAATCTATACCATTTTTTCATATTGTAATACTTTTCAGTAATTGGCTTCAATGATGGTTCATAACTATTCACATACTCTTTGTAACCATATATTGCATTCACAAAATTTAAAAGTTGTTTGTTTATTTTCCAAAATTCATCAAAGTCATCAATAGTAATCGATAATAAATCATCTCCACAAGAATTAATAATGGTATGCATGTCTACTAAGAAGAGGAATTTATCTAAATCTTTCAGTTTTGCATTAAACTCCACATCAAATGTATAATCATACTTTATATCAGTCGAATGAATATCTCCCAACTCTGGATTATTGCAGTATTCAACCTCAAACATAAATAATATCACCGCCTCTCAATACTATGCCTCAATTATATCGTCAAATTTTATCTTTTTCCACAGAAAAAAAGCCCCAGCCAAGCCAGAGCGTTACCTATCCTCCATATTAAATTACCTTGAACATTTTCTGTGACATCGGTTTCTCCTTCTTCTGCTCAACCTCCGCCTGTGCTTTCCTAAACTCTTCCATTCGTTTCAGTTCTTCCTCAGCATCATCGAATCCGATATGCGTGTGCACATTCATTGTGACCGATATATCCGAATGCCCCATGAGGTATTGTAGTGTCTTGGGATTCATTCCCGATTTTGCCATGTTGGAACAGTAGGTGTGCCTGCATACATGGGGAGTAATGTTTGGCATCTGCACCCGGTAGATATCATTGTACCTTCCAACCATATGATTGAATCGATGCTGCCAGTGCATTGCCACAAGTGGCATTCCATTATCATCATAAAATAGGAATCCGCTATAGCCGTCTATAGCTTTCTCCACTTTCGGTGCATTTCTATCCTCGATGATTGCCTGAAACATCTGTGCCACATCCTCTGCAATCGGCAATACTCTTGTTCCTGCATCCGTTTTTGTGGTTTCTATGATATATCGCATATCCGATGTTCTCTGCAACTGATGGTCGATATTCACAGTTCTGTTCTCAAGATCAATATTCTTCAGCGTCAGTCCACAAAATTCTGATATTCGCATTCCCGTATGAAAGAGTATGTACACTACTTCATAGTATTTGCAGTACACCACATCGTCATGCACAAACTTCAGAAACTTTCTCATCTGGTCTTTTGTAATTGCCTCTCTTGTGACTGCATCATTTACCAATACTCCGGCAAGCTGAAATCCGAATGGATTCTTTACCAGAATGTCATCATCCACCGCCATCTGAAAGGCTGGTCGCAACACTCCACGGATGGTATGAATGGAAATGTAGCTTTTCCCATCTTCCTGCTGCAATTTGATAAGAAACAGCTTTGCATCTGAAGTTTTCACACTTCGGATTGTCTTTTTGCCAAACGCTTCCTTTGCAAGTAATCTCTGCACTGTAACATATCCCTGCTTCGTGCTTTGCCTTACTCCGGTCTTTGTTTTCAAATATCGGTCTACCAATTCACAGACTGTCATCTGTCCGTCCACGATATTTATAAGCAAATCTAAATCTGTGTTTACCTGTTTTTCCAACTCACGAAGGGAAAGGCATGGCTTTTTGCCCTTTGGAAGTTTGTCCGTAGGCTCCAGTTTCCAACTATATACAAAATGTGGTTTTCCATCAATATGATATTTATATTGATATTTTCCATCTGCTCTTACACTCTCTCCCGGTCTTAATACTCTACGCTTGGAGTCTCGCCTTGTCTGTCCTCTTCCTGCCTTTGCCATTATACCCGCCTCCTTAGTTCTGGATAGTTACGCAGATACCTTTCAAAGGCTACACGAAGAATCAGCTTGCGTTCTCCGTAGTATGCCAGAAAATCTTCTCCATCCGTATTACTCAATAAATCATAAAATTTTCTCCGGCTCAAAACAAAATATTCAATTGCCTCAGAAGGATTTAAAATATCTTTTTCTGCTAAACTTAAATAATAATTTTGTATGCAACAATATTATTTTGTTCTATGATAGTATTCTTCTGAATATAACTCCCTTATATCTTTCAAATTTAGGTGATGTAAATCAATTAAATTTTGAAGTTTTTCATCTGAAATATCATATAAGTTATATGGTTTTAATTCTTTAATAAACCTTTTTATAGACTCCTTAAAATTTTTCAGCTTTCCTCTCCTAATGATTCTAACTTCATGCGTAAAATCACCATAATACGACAAATCTTTTGTTGGAATCAATAAATATCTATTTACTAATACATTATCACCATATTCTGTCTCAAACCATGCACAATGATTATTCATTTGTCCAGCTTCATGTTTACTTATTTCTTGCCTAGTTTCCTCTACTTCACTTTTACATTCAAAAAAAACATATTCATCGTTAGTTCCACACCATAAATTATCTGGTCCTTTACGAATTTCTGTATCTGGACGCTGACTCACAAATCCCAGTAAATCACCAATTTGCTTGAGCGCAGATTCAAATTTATCAGCTTCAATTCCGAATGATAAATTATCCAATATTTCATTAACTGCCAGCATTAATTCATTATAGCTCTTATACCGTTTCAAATATTGAGAAATCCTATTAATTCTATTCTCATTAATAAATGATACCTTGGTATATTCAACTCCTGTTTTAGGTTTCAATAATTGAGGATTTGATCGAAACGCTGCTTTTTGAATTTTAATAGATTCCTCCTTCCTAATCGGATAATAATAACGAGCAAGTTGCTGCAAATACCATCCTTTTTCTAATGGGTCCACTACATATTTATCAATAAATTTTTGCATTGCAGAAGAAGCCTTTTCATACTCTTCTACACTATACATTTTCTCTATAATAGACTCTTCTAATAATTGATCATATATACTAGACTCATTTTCTTCTTCTTCAATCGATTGCATTTCGTCATTATAATACTCTTTCCATCCTTCATCTCTAGACAACATCTGTTTTATCAATGAAATAATTGGCTTCATAGTGGATTCGGTTTGATTCGAATCTTCACTCGCCATTTTAACAATCTCAAGTCCAATATCTATTTGTTTTTGCGTCTGCAATGAGAAATATTTTTTTGTTGTAACACTTCTCATAAATTTTACAAGATCTGAACCAATTATTAAAATAGCACAATAGTCCTTTTCTCCTCTAACCCCTCTGCCCAAACCTTGCTCAATTTTTTGCGCTATTTTTTTGTTAATTATTTCACTATTTGGCCGACACTTCTTTTCATATTTATCAGATAAACTATTAAAATATGGCATAGAATCCATTATCAATACTCTGCAACTTTCATCTGGCAAATCTATTCCATCATATCTATTATTAATAACAACAAGCCTTTTAAATTCTCTCTTTTTGAGGGATTCTATTACATTAAAGATACTATTTTTATCCGCACAAATAGCTCCCAAATTACTATACTGTTTCGCTTTTCTAGTGTTAGGAACCAGTGATACCATACCGAATTTTTTATTTTCCATTCTTGCAAAATCCGTTACCACCAAATCTCTATCACAATTCTCATCTATCAATGATGGGATTATTACCATTTTCTCTCCAGACCATTTTTGTTTCTTGAACATCAATGGACATTTTACAGCACTTGTACTAAATGAAAGCCCTTTAACAAAAAAAGCATCATCCTGTGTTGTTGCAGACATCAAAACCCTATGTTTTGCCTTTGAAAATGACCCGAATACATCAACGCTAGCGTTGTAAGGAACTATTTCAATTTCATTTCCGGAAATATAGCAACTGTAATCTGTAATTCTATCTCTCATTAAAGGCCATACAAACTGTATTGATGGTATATCATTTGCTTCTGACAGTATTTTTAGCATCTCTGTTTTTTTATCATACCAACTCCAATATGGAATAGGCATAAATGTATCATAATCACCATTTTTTATATCTAAAAAGCTTCCCTCTCCTTGGTCTACCAATTCATCTGAAAATAATGATACTATTTTTTGATAGACATAGTCCGAATCACTTTTTTTTATACTGATAGTCTGAGAATCTTTTATTACATCAATACATGCATGTGAATCATCTAATATTACTGTGTCAACATCAATAAAATTATTACCTATTCCAAAAATTGATTTTCCATTAAAAACCTTATATGCATGAGTTATAAGAATTTTTTCACCACATACAAATTCATCTGGGATTTGATTATCGTTCCCTATCCCACAATATGGTATACCAAATTTTTCTGCTTCTGCACATACCTGAGCAGTTAAGTATACATTTGGACAAATATATAAACATGGTCCATTTTTAGAATTAATCATAGATTGTAATAATAACAAACCTATTAATGTTTTACCCTCTCCTGTATGCAATTTTATAACTAAATCTCTATCATCACGATGGTTTGTATACCATTCACTTAAAATACACTCTTGAGCAGGGCGTAACGGACCGGCAACACTTTTTCTATCTAATGTAGAATATAATTCACAAGGCTCTGTTTTTCTTTCTATTTTGGCAGAATTAAGTTTTTTCTTGAAATCAATCATTTTTGCCATCCCCCTTCATATTTTTATGAAGAACATAATATATTCTTCTTACTTATTATACCATAATTCCACCAAAATTGAATTGTATGTTCTTCTCTATTTTTCTGAAAATCTTAAAGCAAATATAATTCTCATTTTACTTTTTCAGAAATTCCAGTTTGACCTTATACTGTGAGCCTTTGATTTCCTTTCCATCTTTGGTATAGGAATAATCCTCTATTCCCTCCGGGATAAGGTAGGCATCATAACTTCCTTTCTTTCCCTTTAATCCTTTAACGAAAGTCTTTTTCCCCTCCAGCATACTCTTGATCTGCGTATCGGAAAGGACTGTTCCCATAGCCTTCCCAACATTCATACCACATTTATTTTTGCAGTAAGCTCCATATTTTCCTTTTACTACATCCCCGCCACATTTCGGGCATTTTCCAAGGGCTTCCTGTCCGTTCTGTTTCCCTCCAAACATGGATTTCTGTTCGTCACTAATGCTGTGATAAGTCTACACAAGGTCTGTTACCATATCCGCAATGCCATCCATAAACTCTTCCATGGAATACTCTCCCTTTGCCACAAGGGCAAGCACCTTGGCAATTGACTGTGCGACACTTGGCTTCTCTGCAATCACTAACTGCATTATTCTCCCTCCTGTTCTTCAAAGAAATCATCATCCGGGCTTTCCTCTGATTCCTCATCCTCATTCTCATATTCTTCGTTATCTTCTTCGTCCTCATCTTCATCCTCGATGAAGTCCTCTTTCTTCTTACGCACTACCTTAAAATAATACGCACCTCCGATGAATGCCACAGCAAGAACGCCCATCAAAACATAAGAAATCATAGGACTTTCCTGCTCTGGCACGTCCTTTTCTTCCAGCTCCTCTGTACTTTCTGTATCTTCTTCTGTTCCCTCTGTATCTTCTGCAGCTCCCTCCTGCTTATTTTCCTGATCTGTATTATTATTCGGCAATGCACTTTCAGAAGTCGGGATTGCAGACTCTAATGCGGCAGAATTTTTCGGTAAGGTTTCACTGTTATCCGATGTGGCATTCAACAAGTCATTTTCCGTAATCTCTGTCAGGAAATAGACCATTTCTTCCTCACCATCCCTGTCGACAATCAGATAAAACACCTTGTCCGATGCTGTCTGAATGGTGTAAAATTCCTTACCCTGCTCGGACTGCTTACTGTCCTTATCCTCATTCTTTGCTTTCTCCGAAGCATCCGCTTCCGCCATTGCCTGCTTTTTCTGCTCCGCAGAACTGGTCTGTGAAGTGGTATTCCCATTACTGTCTGTCTTTGTATGTTCTGTTACGGTTCCTGTGGCACTTCCCGGCTTGGTAGCTTCTGCATTGACCGGAAGCTGTTCTGCCGGATTTTCATCACTCTCATCTGCCGGGTCCTTATAATATGGATTTTTCGTCTTATAAACCTCCGACATATTTCCGGCATTGTCCATGGCAGAAATGGTAAAATACTCATACCCCGCATCGAATTGCTGCAAGCGGATATTCAAAGTTCTGTTTGTAAGGTCTGTAAATTCATATCCGTTGACATATACTGCCTTTGCTCCGGAATCCGTATCATGCACCTGCACACTCAAAAGTCCATCACTGACTGCAGCATTTAATGTGGGCTTTATAGTATCAAAACATTTAATTGCACGGCTTTTATCATTGTTGTATTTCTCCTTGTTTTGCCCCGGAATGCAAATCCTGTTCCAAGCTCCAGAAGAAGCTTTATGACATCCGAACCGGTGCCTGCTCAATGTCTCGTTCAAGCATATCTTCCCAGAAAGGAATAAAATCAAAGAAATATCATAATAAAGAAGTAGCATATCCGCATTCACAGGAACTGTCGCACGATATTGTGCCGCAGTATTTTCACTTTTAATATGCAATTCTAAAATAATCCAGGTATGCTTTATATCTATCTTGTGCTGTCAGGCAAGTATCAGTCAGATACCCTTTTTCATTGTCCCATTCTTTCAATCCTCGATAATAAAACATTTTCAAATTATCCTCGATAATAAATGGAACAATATTGTATTTCAGGCATTCCTTGAACATAATCAAACGTCCCACACGACCATTTCCATCCTGAAATGGATGGATACGTTCAAACTTCACATGAAAATCCAGAATATCGTCAAAGATCTTTTCTTCCTTGTTATTGTACTCTGACAGCAATTTCTTCATCCTGTCTGCAACTTCTTCCGGAAGTGCGGTTTCCATACCGCCGACTTCATTTGGCAGTTTCTTGTAATCACCGACAGCAAACCAATCCTTTCTGGAATCACTGGTTCCATTTTTCAGAATCAGATGCAGCTCCTTAATAAACTTTTCCGTCAATGCCAATTTTGCATGATCAATAATAATATCAATACACCGGAAATGGTTTGCTGTTTCAATCACATCATCTACATTAAGCACTTCTTTTTCTATACCAATGGTATTCGTCTCGAAGATATATCGGGTCTGATCGTGGGTCAACCGACTGCCTTCCATATGGTTTGAATTATATGTTAAATCAATCTGTGTCTTATGATAAATGCCTCCAGCATATTTATTCGCCTTCTCATCCTGCAAAACATCCAGTAAGGTCGTTGGTTTTTCTTTCTTCTTGTTAGTACGCTCCGGCTTTTCTGCATTTTCCGGAATATTCCATGTCTTTCCGGTAAGAAATGCTCCCGGCACACGACCATGGGCACAATAATTTCTTACACTACGTTCAGATACATCCCATTTTTTTGCCATTTCAGCAACTGAAAGATATCGCATCCGCCGCCCTCCTCCTTTCACACGATAAAAAGCATATTCTGTGAGCCTTTTATTATCATGATTTCAAAAATCACGTTTACTATGGTTAGTATACCACATTATCGGCAATAAATCCATGTTTTTGCACTCATTTTCCTGTTGTTTTTGCCGACGTAGAAAACTCTAAAAAAATACCAACCATCGAATTTGACGGTTGGTACTTATATTTTAGTTTTGGTCATCTAGATAAGTATCTCTTACTGTTGCAAGCTTTGTCTGACCACTTGCTTTTTCTCCATTATTTTTATAAACAACAACATCATAACCAGGATATTGAGTTTTAAACTTACTTTTCCAATCTCCTACTGTCATTGAATTTTTTGTCATGCGCTCCGCTTCATACTGTTTGGGTAATTGCATATCACCTCTTACATTTTTTCCACCTTTCGCAATATCTACTTGAAAACCCTCGATTTCAAAAATTCTTTTTCTATAATACTTACTTTAGGCATATTAAAACTTCCCCTTTCATTTGTGACAAGGGAATTATACCACTATAACCGTCAATATTCAATTTTAAAAGTACATTCACAGCCAAATTATCCTTATAATACATATAAGAATTTCAACCGATTTTGGTTTAGAATCTGTTAGCCTATAAAGATTACCTCAGATGTGTTTTCATTGAAATTTGCTTCAGATTTATTGTAATATCACTATGTTTGAGGAATCGTAGTCCAACAGGCATTCCAAAAAGTGTAATACTTTTTTATATCCGCCTTTTTTAAACACCACCCAAACAGTATTCAGACAAAATCCTGTTATGAATCCACCCCTTACCCCAATTCATATTTACAAAAAATCAACCACCTACCTCACCCCAAAATAGCAGGTATTTTTTCCTTTTCCTTCTTTCCTCAATTCTCCTGATGCAACCAATTTTCGCAGTGCACCTTCAATAGAACTGTCACTGAGGGTAGGGCATAGCTCCCGTATATCCTGCTTATTGAAACGTCCAATTTTATTATGACTTGCTCTCCGTACCATTTCAAGTGCAGGTAGTTTTATTTCAACCAACGCCATTCTGTCTTCAAAATCTTTATAGGCAGCAAGGATGGTTCCAAGTAAATATTTGATAAATGGCACTACATCTTCTGTTCCATCATGCCAGCCCGGCTGAGCCGCAGCAAGAGCCTCATAGTACAGGTCTTTATTCTTGGCAATCTTTGCTTCCAATGAGACATACTTTCCAACATAGAATCCACTCCGATACAGCAGTAATGTAGTGAGCAGACGGCTCATTCTTCCATTTCCGTCATTGAAAGGATGAATGCATAGAAAATCATGTATAAAAACAGAAATGGCAATAAGTGGCTCCAATTCCATATTTCCTATGACACGATTGTATTCCTCACAGATTCTGTCGAGTGCCTCCTGTGTTTCAAATGGAGCAAGTGGTGTAAACAGCACTTCGACATGTCCATCCGGATAAGTAGCACTAATATAATTCTGTACATTCTTTGTTTGCCCTGCAAGCGGATTGTTCATATGGCTATATAACATCTTGTGCAGTTGCAAAATATAATTTTTTGTAATAGGAATCGCATCAAAGCTATCATGAATAACATTCAGCACATCACGATAACCCGCAATTTCCTGCTCATCCCGGTTCTTAGGTGTTGTCTTTTCTTCAACAAGCTGACGAATTCTGGTACTCGTCGTAACAATGCCTTCAATAGCATTAGATGCCTCGGTACTTTGTATTTTTGCAATCTCTACAAGTTTATCAAGTTCCTCTGGACGCTGCTTCAAATACATCTCC
Organism: Clostridium sp. BIOML-A1; assembly: GCF_009874105.1. Taxonomy (NCBI): domain Bacteria; kingdom Bacillati; phylum Bacillota; class Clostridia; order Eubacteriales; family Clostridiaceae; genus Clostridium; species Clostridium sp. BIOML-A1. The sequence goes on from NZ_WWTL01000004.1 coordinate 246,929, forward strand.
TGTTTTCCAGCTTCTTTATAAATAGCAGCAATTAACCCTAAAATCTCTGAATCCCATTTCTGATATTTAATTGCAGAATAATTGAAGTTTCGCATTCCCTTACTTCTCCTTTCTTTTCCTTAAATAATAGTGTTAATTAAGGGAATAGTCAACAAATTAAGCAAATTATCTCATAGTATTCTATCCCAATTAAAGAAATATTATTTTTACCTATCTAATCCTTATTCCTCTCCATCTCTCTCTGAATCCAGGTCATGATCACATCCACAAGGTACTCCTGCTGTATCTGGCTTAATTCCCTGCCCGGCTGTATCTTATGCCATTTTCGGATGCACTCCCTGCAGCAGGTTGCAGTTGCATGCTGTGCGATAAATACCGGATGCCCTTTCATCGGCGTCTGTTTTCCATCGTTTGGAATAACCGCCGGAGCTTCCCGCTTTGCAATAAAGTCCTGCGCATGCTGTCTTATAGTATCCAGTCCTTTTTCATTTATGTAATCAATATCCTTCTGCTTTAAATGAAAGCTGCTTCGGAACTTGGAATTACCAAGTCTCTCAAATAGCTGCTTATACCATTCCTCTTTTGTCATCAAAATTCTCCAAACTTCTTATGGCATCCTAACACTTCCTGTTAGAATGCCATCTATAAACATAAATACTATATTATTTTTCCCCATGCTCCTTCACGACCAGTCTGCCTCTTCCGCTTTCCTTCGCCTCGTATAATGCATTATCTGCTTCCTCATATAACCGGTTAAAGGTTGCTTCTGACTTAGCGATGACTGCGCCCATAGAGATGCCGGTACCTCCCTCTGCAGATTTTACTGTCAGATTTACTTTGTCAAATATCTGCTGGGCATGTTCTTTGATCGCCTTCTCCGGCACACTCTTATTGAAGAACATCATTACCGCAAATTCGTCCCCACCCATACGACTGGCAAAATCTTCATTTCGTAAAGACGCAAGCAATGTCTGGGCGACTAAGATCAGATATTTATCACCATTATGATGACCATAGGTATCATTATATTGCTTAAATCTATCAACATCTATCATGATCATCATTGCATTAAAATCACCTGATAACAGCTTCATCTCCATATCATTCCGAAAAGCCGCATGGTTCAAAAGGCCCGTCAGGGAATCTGTGCGATATGTATTCTCCCAATTCCGCAATCTGACTTCCGCCTTATTCTGCTCTGCATCTGTCAGGATCTTCATGGAATAAGTACTCGATACGTCTGAAATAATAATCTCTGCACGATCCTGTTTAACTGCCGAATCGTAAAAGACACGTCCATAGCAAAAGACATAAATATCCTTTCCATCCTTTCGATGGAGTCTGTGTTCCTGCAATACATATGTACTCTTAGCCAGATTGGCATTTGTCCGGCACAAATATTCTGTCCGATCAGCTTCAGGGATCAGATCCATCTGATTCATGGAATTTTTTTCTACATCCTCACCGGAATAACCTGTCAGCTTCTCGAAATTATCATCCACAGACAAAATATTCCATGAACCATCCAGCAAATATCTGCTGCATTGCACTGTATGTACACAGAATGCTTCCTGAAGTGTACTGTTATCCTCCGGTTTTGCCACTTGTTTGTGTTGAGGCTTTTCCTTCTCCTGCCTGAACTTATGAACTCCCTTTACGGTATCAGAATAATTCTCTGATATCATTTGAATAAACTCGGAAACAATAAACGGATCAAATTGTGTTCCGGCGCATTTTTTTAATTCTTCAAGTGCATCGGATACAGGCATTCCATTTCTATATGGACGGTCACTTACCATCGCATCAAATGCATCAACAACAGCAATTACACGTGACAGTACAGGTATACTCTCCCTGCTCAGTCCGTCCGGATAGCCCTTTCCATCCCATCTTTCATGATGATGTCTGATTTCCTCTGCGATCTGCTTCAATTCTACATTACTGTTTGCAATATCGTAGCCCTTTTCAACATGTGAACGCATGATCTTCCATTCTTCATCGGTAAGTTTTCCCGGTTTGTTCAATATCTCCATCGGAACACCGATCTTTCCGATATCATGAAGCAGACAGAGAAGGGACAAGCGGCTTTGCTGTATATCGGATAACTCTATACGTTTACCAAGCTCTGCACCCATAATCTGTGTACGGCGAACATGATGCTCCGTATCACTGTCACATTCCTCAAGTGCCCGTATCAGAGATGCCAGCATATCCGAATGAATGGATTTGCTGTCTACTAATTTCTTTGTACGCATAGCTTTAGTTGTATTTCGAATGCTTTCCACTATACTGTGTGTCTCATCTTCTACTACACTGACTGCGTACTGAATACTTCCGTCGAACTTCTCCTTAAGTTTTCCGGCACATACTGCCATCTCATCTTCACTGCTTCGGCTACACAGTGCTATAAGATGTGCCTCGGTTCCTCTGACATAATATGCCCTTTCAGGAAAACAGGTTCTCATATTTTCCGACAACAACCGGATCTTCTGATCCCCTGCTTTTTTTCCAAGTGTGCTGTTGATAACAGACAAACTGTTAATATCACATACAGCAATTCCTACCGGGAACGTAAAATGATCATTTTTTTCCAATGCAAGCTGTTTGAAATTTTCCCATTTCTGAAATCCTGTAAGCATATCCGTCTCAAGTGCGATATCTGTAAATACAAACATCTGACCAATCTTATGGCCGTTTTTATTTTCAAGCTTCTTTACATCACACCGCAATGTTTTTTCTTCCGTTTCCAACTTAACATAGCATTGCAGGGAAAAGCTGTCGTCATCTGATTCCGGATCAAACGACAATCCATATACATCCAGAAAACTCTGAAGATCTTTACATCCGGTCAACAGTTCTTCTCCCAGGAAAAAATCAGCTCTTTCATTATGCAGAATCAGGTGCTCGTCATCATCAAACAAAACGATGCCCTGCCCTATATTTTCAAATATACTTGTCTTCAATTTATTCAACATCCCATGTGTGGAATAATCAAAGCAGCTCCAATAAATAATAAATGATACTACACTGTATCCTCCGATCGAATAGTCCAGTAAATTCACTACAGATTCGCCCGGTAAAAATAAAAAGATCGCATTTGACCCTACAATAATAAGAATTCCTATGATAACACTTAAATACTGCCAACGATATTCATGCGGAATCTTGCAAATCTTCCGAATCAATAAACCTACCACCAATAACACCATTACATACGAAAATATCAGATGGAGCTCATACAAGGGCTTCATCTGATAGCTATACTTTGCAATCAGCGTATCCCGTGGTTTATATTCAATTGCAATTTCCATAAATGGATTAACTGCAAACACGATCAATTCATATATACAATATAAAAAGCAGAATGCTACCATCCATTTCCCATATCCGGAAAACTTTCCTTTTGTGAAATAAACCATGAAAATTAAAAGAGAGACAAGCATAAAATCTATACTTATAAAATATATACTCGACATAGCCGCCATACACATATAGGAATCACTTATGATACTGATCAGATAACTAATATCTACAATAGCCGCACCCACACAGGCAAACCCCAGAAATCTACCTGTTGTTTTATTCTTTTTAAAAGATTTTACCGCTAATAATATATCTGTAGCAGCAATAATAATTGATATGACTATATATGCATTGATCATGACTGTCTCATTCATAGTAAACCTCCAATATTCAGACAAAATCTGAGTTTATCTTACTATTTTTGAGGCAGTATGGCAACACCTATGCGTATCACAAACGCCGGCAATTTACCAAATCCGTTAAATTCAACTCTTATCGTTTATTCAGTACCAGAATCTTGTTTGAAAAATTCCTTACAGCCGGAATCTTTCCAAGCACCTTATATACAGGAACGAATTCCTTCATCCCCTCTACCAGACTGATATCTTTTTCACTCAGGAAAGAATGCGCCACACTCTGAAATGCTTTTCCGCTTTTCACACCCCAGATGAATTTCGCCCGGCTTCCCTCTATGGACTTCTCTTTCATATGCTTCACAACAAATGGTGCCATTACCTCAACCAGAACCTTTGCCTGTGTAAATGTCTGATCAATAATCTCAAACATCTTACGCACATCCTGCTCCGTTAAATACATCGTAAGCCCTTCTATGACCACCAAAACCGGTTCTCCATGATACTCGATATCCAACGTATACGATGGATCTGTTGCAGACTTAGCGATCTGGTAAACAGGGCCATTCTCCTCAAGGAAACGACTTCGAATATCCATGGTCTCCGGAAGATCAATATTGTACCAACGTTGATACTTTCCCTTCATCCGGTAACACCGGGTATCCAGTCCACAGGCAATATTTACAACAATGGCATCCGGATGCTTGGTCAGATAATCATTTACCAGACGATCCAGTACGATCGTTCTTGCAATTACACCGCTGCTCATCAGTTTATCGGATTCCGCCTTTGAGAAATCATAATCTAACCGGGATACGATCTCGATTGCTTTCTCATCATAGATATTGTGATTTTCTTTTCTGGATTCTGCTGCTCTTGCAAATAAAGTCTGCAGCATTGTCTCCGGTACACCCTGTACACTGACCTTTGTCTTATTCTGATTTTCTGTCTGCATTGCTTTTCCTTCACTCATTGTTTTATTCTCCTTTTCTGCATTTACATAACAAATGTTATTTTTTGTTATGTTGTAAAAAAAGAACCCCACAGCTACATATCACATGCTGTGAGGCTCTCTTAGATTCTGTATTAATTTATCTGTTCCACCCATCGAGTAGATCCCAATCTTCTCAACCAGATACAAACTATCTTCCATACTATAATTTCCTTTAATAATCTCCAGACATCCATCCAAACGGATCTTGGCCAGTATCTTTACAAGCTTCTCATCCGGCTCACATTCCATCCGGCTCTTATAAAATGTATATATCGACTGCTCCATCAGTTCTTCTACCTTGGAACGATACATTTCATAACAGCTTCCTTGCGTCTTCTCCAGAATGACCACCGCTTCTTTTCGGTGTTCCAGAATAAATCGCATCATCTGAACATCTAACTGCGTACCAATCTCCGGCTCTGCAAGCTCTAACTCCATATATCTGACAAGCAATTCTTCATACTGCACAACCAGTGGTTCAAAAATCTCCCGGAACAACGCTTCTTTATTCTTAAAATAAAAATACATTGCACCGGTTGTAACTCCTGCCCGGCTGCAGATCATTCGAAGACTTGCTTTATTATAGCCATGTATGAAGAATTCGTCTAATGCTGTCTGTTTGATTTTCTCTATTGTGTTTTCCTGATCATTCATCATAACACATGTTATGTTAGACGTTTCTAACCAAAATGTCAAGTATTATTTTCCGGTCACGCTCTTTACCTTATAATTTCTGACACCCGAAGCCTTCTTCTCTTTTATTTTTCTATCACCTGACATATATTCCTGCAAAATCTGTGTCTTCTATCCCACGTGATCTTACAGGAACAACAGTAATACAATATACATTTATTTTACTTACATAATCTTTCCATCTGTTGAAATTGTAACCACATTCCACGGAAGGAATTTGCCGCTGTTCTGAAGAGCATTTTTTACAGCCATCTCAATACCACCACAACACGGGACCTCCATTCTCACAACCGTAACGCTCCGGATATTATTATTCCGGATGATCTCTGTCAGCTTTGCAGAATAATCTATCATGTCAAGCTTCGGACAGCCAACCAAAGTGATATGTTCCTTAATAAAATCCCGATGGAAATTTGCATATGCATACGCTGTACAATCCGCCGCAACAAGCAGCTTTGCTCCATCAAACCAAGGGGCTGTCACCGGAACAAGCTTGATCTGTACCGGCCACTGGCGCAGCTCTGACTCCTGCTGTCCCATCATCGATGCTAACTGCTGTACAAGCTCAGGTGATACTTCACCATTTTGCACAGTCTTACTCCCTGCTTCAACAGTTCTTGTCTTTTTGTCATACCGGTCTCTGCTAAATGTCTTCATAGCCGTACCCGGACAACCACATGGTAGTGGTTCTCCTGACGGACTGCCTGCTCCATTTACTGCCTTCTCAGCTTTTGCCGCCAATACCGCTGCCTCATCATAGTCCGCTGCTTCACGTTCAACAAATGTAATGGCTCCGGTCGGACAGGTAGGAAGACAGTCTCCCAGTCCGTCACAATAATCATCACGAAGCAGCTTTGCCTTTCCATTCACCATCCCGATTGCGCCCTCATGGCATGCCGATGCACATGCCCCACAGCCGTTACACTTTTCTTCATTAATTTCTATAATCCTGCGAATCATCGTTTTTCCTCCTGAATACCCGATACCTGATCATTCTATGATATTTGCTGTTATATCTGTCGCTTCTTTGATCGACATTATACATCGCAGCTTACTTTCATCACTTAACTGTCAATCAGGTTCTTGATTTTATGTGCTTATTCTAATATACTTATTTCAAAATGTATGTTGGATTTCCAACAAAACAACATTTAAGGAAATGGAAATTTTATGAACAAACACGATCTTACATCCTATATTGATACCCTGTCAGCCTGCCGCCTGTTTACCGGCATCGATGAACAGGATCTGCCGGCTATGCTTACATGTCTGGACGGAAACCATATTCATGTAAAAAAAGGGAATCCCATATTCGTAGAGGGCGATCCGGCACGCTTTATCGGAATCATTCTTACCGGAACAGCGCAGGTGATCCGGGAAGATTATTATGGGCACCGAAGCGTCATGACAGATCTACAACCCGGTGATCTGTTTGCAGAAGCCTTCTCCTGCGCAGGTCTTTCTACTGTACCGATCAGCGTCTTTGCCATGACTGACAGTGATATTCTGCTTCTGGACTGCCACCACCTTCTGACCTCCTGTTCGAATTCCTGTGATTTTCACAACACTCTGATCCGAAATCTGCTGCACGAAATTGCCCGAAAAAACCTTGCGTTAAACCAAAAAATACGCTATATGTCAGAGAAAACAACCCGTGATAAATTAATGGCATACCTCTCCGACCAGGCAAAACAGAATCATTCGGATACCTTCACTATTCCTTTCAATCGTCAGGCACTCGCAGACTATCTCGGTGTAGAACGCTCCGCCATGTCCGCTGAAATCAGCAAACTAAAAAAAGGCGGAATCATCGATACTCAAAAGTCGACCTTCCGCCTACTCTAAAAACATGCTTGCAAAGAGCATTCTTATTATATAAGTTCGTGACATAAAACATCACACGGACGGTATATATATCTTTATTGCGCAGAACACTTTCGTTCTATCCTCATGTAACGGTACTAAGCTCCCGCTTAATAGCGGATCGCTAAGGACCGACATTCGGACAGGTCTGCTTCATAAAATATATATACCGTCCGTGTGATGTTTTTGTTCATTCTCTATTTTTCAAGAATGCTCTTTGCCAGCTTCTGCTGCTCCTCTGTTGGAGGATCGATTCCCTCTAATTTATAAGGAATTCCAAGTCTCTCCCACTCCTGAATACCCAGCTTATGATATGGAAGTACCTCTACCTTATCCACTGTTTTAAGAGTATCTATAAATTCTTTTGTCTTCTTCAGATCATCCTCATCTGTCGTAATTCCCGGAACAAGTACATGTCTGATCCACATATGCTTGCCCTGATCGGACAGATACTGTGCAAGCTCCAGAATATTCTGATTTGAGAATCCTGTTAATTCACGATGCTTATCATCATGGATCTGTTTGATATCAAGTAGAAAAAGATCTGTAAGGCTCATCAGTTCATTGAACTTTGAGAAGAACGGTTCTTCTCTGGTAAATGGATTTCCGGCCGTATCGATCGTAGTATGGATACCCTGCGCCTTTGCCAGCTTGAAAAATTCGATCAGGAAATCCATCTGAAGTAATGCTTCACCACCGCTTACAGTGATACCACCCTGACCTTTCCAGTATGGCTTATAACGAAGTGCCTGCTTTAACAGATCTTCCGGGGTTCTGGCCTCGATCTTAACACCTTTATCTTTGAGCAGTTTTGTATTCTCTTCAATTTTTTTCTCAAGTGCTTCTCTTTCATCATCGCTGACATCGTCAGCATACAGTCTGCTGTAATCTGTTACAAGATTCCATGTCTCAGGGTTATGACAATATTTACATCTCATCTTGCATCCCTGTAAAAATACAACAAATCGAATTCCCGGACCATCGACTGCTCCAAAGCTTTCTGTTGAATGAATATATCCTAAAATCTGTTTCTTTTCCGGCATGTTCCACCTCTAAGTTCTTTCTATTATTTTACACAAATACACATTAAACAACCACGACTATGCATCTGTTTCCACCACTCACAGCTTCATAGCCTCTTTCTATTTTCTCTCTGATACACAATTTTCATACATGATATAATGAACGCAAAATTATTTGCTCGCAAGAATGCTGATTTTGCGAAATGCATAGAATGTGCGAAGCACATGATATAATGAACGCAAAATTATTTGCTCGCAAGGATGCTGATTTTGCGAAATGCATAGAATGTGCGAAGCACATGATATACGGATAAAAATCCGTCTGCCTTATGCTGTAAAAAAGTCCCGGAGATAGACTCCCCGGGACTCCAATCTTTTACTTATCTGTTAAAACATTCAGACTGTGTAAGATTTACAGTGAGTCATGGAATGTTCTGTTGATAACGTCGAGCTGCTGCTCACGTGTAAGTGAGATAAACTTAACAGCATATCCTGATACACGGATTGTGAAGTTAGCGTACTCTGGCTTATCCGGATTCTCCATTGCATCAAGGAGCTTATCCTTACCGAATACGTTTACATTTAAGTGGTGAGCACCCTGATCGAAGTATCCGTCCATAGCGCTTACAAGCTTCTCAGCTCTTTCTTCCTCGTCATGTCCGAGTGCTGATGGGTTCATTGTCTGAGTATTTGAGATACCATCTAATGACCACTCATAAGGAATCTTAGCTACTGAGTTCAGTGAAGCAAGAAGTCCTGATGTCTCTGCACCGTAACTTGGGTTAGCACCTGGTGCGAATGGTGTCCAAGCACGTCTTCCATCCGGAAGGTTACCTGTGTACTTACCATATACTACGTTTGATGTAATTGTCAGGATAGATGTTGTAGGCTCTGAATTACGATATGTGTGTCTCTTCTTGATGTCTGTAAGGAACTCATGAAGAAGCCATACACCGATGTTATCAGCTCTGTCATCATCATTACCATATTTAGGGAATTCTCCCTCGATCTCAAAGTCTTCTGCAAGACCTGTTTCTGCGTTACGAATAACCTTAACCTTAGCATACTTGATAGCTGACAGTGAGTCGATTACGTGTGAGAATCCGGCAATACCTGTTGCAAATGTACGACGTACATCTGTATCGATAAGTGCCATCTCTGCTGACTCATAGTAATACTTATCATGCATGTACTGAATCAGGTTCAGGATATTTACATAAAGTCCTGCTAACCAGTCAAGCATCTTCTTGTACTTAGCAAGAACTTCATCATAGTCAAGATACTCTGAAGTAATCGGAGCGTACTCAGGACCAACCTGCATTGGCTTGCCTGTCTTCTTATCTAAGAACTTCTCATCTTTACCACCGTTGATAGCGTAAAGGAGACACTTAGCAAGGTTTGCACGAGCTCCGAAGAACTGCATCTCTTTACCTGTCTGTGTAGCTGATACACAGCAGCAGATTGAATAGTCATCACCCCAGATAGGCTTCATAACATCATCATTCTCGTACTGGATTGAGCTTGTTCTTACTGAGATCTTAGCAGCATACTTCTTGAATGCATCCTGAAGAGCTGAAGAATAAAGAACTGTAAGGTTTGGTTCTGGAGCTGGTCCCATGTTCTCAAGAGTATGAAGGAATCTGTAGTCGTTCTTTGTAACCATTGAACGTCCGTCAACACCGATACCACCAACTTCAAGTGTAGCCCATACAGGGTCACCTGAGAACAGTTCGTTGTATGACTTAATTCTTGCGAACTTAACCATACGAAGTTTCATTGTGAAATGATCGATAAGCTCCTGAGCCTCAGCCTCTGTAAGCTTTCCGGCCTTAATATCTCTCTCAATATAAATATCAAGGAATGTTGATACACGTCCAACTGACATAGCAGCACCATTCTGTGTCTTGATAGCTGAAAGATATCCGAAGTATAACCACTGGATAGCTTCCTTAGCGTTTGAAGCTGGCTTAGAAATATCATAACCATATGACTGAGCCATAACCTTCATCTCCTGCAGACGTCTGATCTGTTCTGCAAGTTCTTCTCTCTGACGGATAACATCATCAAACATGTTACCATCGCCACAGTTAGCCTTATCTTCCTCTTTCCAAGCGATCAGCTGATCGATACCGTAAAGAGCAACTCTTCTGTAGTCACCTACGATACGTCCACGTCCATAAGTATCAGGAAGACCTGTTACGATATGTGTATGACGTGCAGCTTTCATCTCTGGTGTATAGGCATCAAATACTGCCTGGTTATGTGTCTTGTGATAATCTGTGAAGATCTTGTGGAAGTTCTCGTTTGGCTTGTAACCATACATTTCCAGAGCTTCCTCAGCCATCTTAATACCACCATAAGGCATGAATGCTCTCTTAAGTGGTTCATCTGTCTGAAGACCAACAACCTGCTCAAGGTCCTTTGTCTCAGGATCAATATATCCAGGGCCGTATGCTGTGATGCTTGATACAACATCAGCATCCTCCTTTAATACACCGCCGTTATCTCTTTCTGCTTTCTGAAGAGCCTGAAGCTTGTCCCAGAGCTTGTTAGTAGCATCTGTTGGTCCGGCAAGGAAGCTCTCATCTCCGTTGTACATTGTGTAGTTGTTCTGGATGAAGTCTCTGACATTGCATTCTTCTTTCCAGAGTCTACCTGTGAATGAATCCCATTCCTGGTTCTGTAACATAATAATTTTTTCTCCTTTCAATTTTATATTATGTGAATATATAATACACTCTAAGGGTATTATACAGAATCTTTTTTTATAATTCAACAATCCTTATCATTTTTATTGTATTTCTTTTCGTACATTCGACTGTTTTTACATAAAATACACAGAAATGTTTTGACTGTTTTGAATGTTTACAATATAATCTGCTTTAATTTTTTCAAATTCGTCTCCGGAAGCAGAAATGTACTTTTAATCGTCTCAAAATCCACCCCCTTCGGTGAAATATTGGAATGTATATAACAGGTGTCAAAACCCACAGCAGCCGCACCCTCGATATCACATTTCGGATCATTTCCTATCATGAGTGTCTCTTTCGGATTCAGTCCCTGATCCCTGATCATAATACGGTAAAACTTCTCATCCGGTTTCTTGCAGGAATAGTCCGAAGATATATATACGGAGTCAAAACAATCGTAAATATGAAGCGCTCGCATCTCATATTCTGTAAAGATCCGTTGTGCATTGGATAACAAATATAAGCATGCCCCCCGCTGTTTTAATTCATCAAGTAATTCTCCGACTCCATCATACAGCCTTATGTATTCCGTTGTCAGCACACGGAAAAACTGACCGGCGTAGATTGCCAACATATGATCCGGCTTTGTATTTTTCCGGAGGAACAATTTACGAAATACATTCTCAATCTGTATCTCCGGATACATCTCATGTTTGTCTCCCTGCAGTACACCTTCCATCTCGTTTATGATTGCATCGTATGCAATTCTTAGCTCTTCTCCGGTATAATCCGCTCCATAATAATTATAAAAATATGCCAATCGCTCCCATACCGCCGGAGCTTCTTCATCTGTATGAATATCGACTAAAGTTCCATACAGATCAAATACATAATTTTTATATTTCATAACTTCATACCTCTGTTTCCGTGCATTCTACATCTGCTTACTATTATTATTTCAGGTTTAAATATATATCTTATACTGATAATCTGCTTAATTTTTTTGCTGCTTAATTCTTTTGCTACTTAATTCTTTTGCTGCTCATCCTTAACAGCTTTTTTCTTTATCTGCTCTGCTATTTCCCGAACGGCTGCCTCTTCTTCCTCTTTTGCAATCTTCTTTGCATAAGAGATCGTATGGATCAGATTCACCAGCAGCATGACCGCAAGCGGAATAATGATGATCGGTATAAATATCAACGAATTTGATACCAGTCGAACAAGATTTTTTGTCGATTTTAAGTATATATGTCAAATATTTTAACATACTGTAAACAGAAAATCCAGTATTTTATATCAGGAATGCGTTAATTACGACAAATACTGCATACGTGAAAAAAGCTGCCGGAATCCATCATATATCTTCCTTTTCACCTGCATTATATCAGGCAAAACCGGTTAATAAATGACCAATTCCGACAGCTTTTTGTCTCAGCTATTGTTTCTTATAATATCCCATATAATAGTATACTGCTTATGATTCTCTGCTGTTCTTCTCTGCATCTGCAGATATCTTATCGCTATCCGATTCTTTTTTAATAAATGTCTCATTAATGAAAAAGAATCCTCCGAGACCGATTGCAACAACGCCAAAAACAATAGCAAATATATCCATACCCATTTTATTATTCTCCTTTTCTTCTTACATATTCGGTTTTCAAATGTAAGAAGTCAGGAGTTTCTTTCCGTCCTTTTTATGTATATACTCAAGCCTTCGATACCATTGAGATGCATGCACCAGTGTGCCGATCTTCACCCACCATTTTCTGGTATCACAAACGAACCCGGATAAGGTAAACAGAAACGGTAAAACCAGGATCCACAGATCAACTGTTTTCTCTGATTGAAATGATTTCAGGCTCTGCGTTTCAAACACTGTACGAAGAACGCTTCCTGTCGGAAGTATTCCTATTTCATTAATTGATGTCGTCCGGACTTCACGAAGCACAGATTTATTCTGTTCAAGCCCCCGCTCCATTCTGGAACTTTCTATATCACCTATGCCAAAAACGGTGGCAGCTAATATCAATATGATACAATATATCACACATATTTGTTTCTTCTGTTGTTGAAGCATAGTTGCCACCTCACTTTCTGTAGATTTCTTTCTGCATATCCTATACTTACTGCATGCCACATAATCAACACACTTGAGAACGAATAATTCTGCGTTCATTATCTCATAAATATAACAAAATGAATATTCTTTATTTTATTCTTATCTATTTCTTAATTTCTTCGCGGAGCTGTGTTCCAAGTTTCTGAATATCTTCTTCCAGATCACCCTCCAGCTCATGCACATCTTTTTCAAGACGATCCTTAAACATCAGAAGGAAACTGATAAGAAGCAATCCGCTGGATACCCAGATAGCATGGAAGCCCAGATGTACCGACAAAACACCTCCGATTCCGGCTCCGACCGCAAAGAACAGGATCACACCGAAATAATACAGTGACATTTCTAACTGCTCCGGCTTCTTTTCTCTTAAATATACAGATAAGGCTGCTGTACCACTTCTGAGATTTCCGATACACATCGTACTCGCATAAGAATGTCCGTTGACTTTCCGGAATGTCTGAACCTGCATTGCACAGGAAAAAGATACTAATACCGTTGCCAGCATGTTCCATCCTTCTGTTAAAAATCCAACAAAAAACAAAATTAAAATCTCCATCAACAAAATGGATTGTCTCCAATGAAGCTTCTTTGCGTATTTGAACCGTCCCTGTACCTGTTCTGCAAAGAACACCCCAAATGCAAATGCAAACAACGGATACAGATATCGAAGTCCTGCCTGCCATTCACCCATCATAAAATGCTGACTCATCAGCACTACATTTCCTGTCTGCGCATTCGAAAACACTTCATCTCTTGTAAAATATGTATAGGCATCCTGAAATCCACCGGATAACGCCAGAAACACACTGGTAATAAACGCTTCCGACATCTGCCGTTCCGCCTGTCTGTTCTGCCCAACTTTCATCTCAATCAACTCTCCGTTCTTCTTCAAATAATATCAGACACAATATAGTTAGCAAGAACGATATGCCCTGCTTCAAAGAAAAACCGGATGTGAAACCCACACCCGGTTCTTCTTTGTCCGAAGTATATCCTGACGTTATAATGTCTCAGGTGTATCTCACGAACATATATTGTATTCTGATCATTCAGATATTATTTCTGAGGACCTGCTGCAACTAATGCCTTACCGGCTTCGTTGCTCTCGTACTTAGCAAAGTTCTTGATGAATCTGTCAGCAAGATCTAATGCCTTTGTCTCCCATGCAGAAGCATCTGCATATGTGTCACGAGGATCAAGAATTGCCGGATCAACACCCGGAAGCTCTGTAGGTACTTCAAAGTTGAAGTAAGGGATCTTCTTTGTAGGAGCTGAAAGGATAGCACCGCTAAGGATAGCATCGATGATACCTCTTGTATCCTTGATTGAGATACGCTTGCCTGTTCCGTTCCATCCTGTATTTACAAGATAAGCCTTAGCTCCGCTCTTCTCCATCTTCTTAACAAGCTCTTCAGCATACTTTGTAGGATGTAACTCAAGGAATGCCTGTCCGAAACATGCTGAGAATGTAGGTGTCGGCTCTGTGATTCCACGCTCTGTACCGGCAAGCTTAGCTGTGAAGCCTGACAGGAAGTAGTACTGTGTCTGCTCTGGTGTCAGAATAGATACCGGAGGAAGTACTCCGAATGCATCTGCTGAAAGGAAGATAACATTCTTTGCTGCAGGAGCTGATGAAATAGGACGAACGATGTTCTTAATATGATCGATTGGATAAGATACACGAGTATTCTCTGTAACGCTCTTATCTGTGAAGTCGATCTTACCATTTGCATCTACTGTTACGTTCTCAAGAAGAGCATCTCTTCTGATCGCATTATAGATATCTGGCTCTGAATCCTTATCAAGGTCGATAACCTTTGCGTAGCAGCCACCTTCGAAGTTGAATACGCCGTTGTCATCCCAGCCGTGCTCATCATCACCGATCAGGAGACGCTTAGGATCTGTTGAAAGTGTTGTCTTACCTGTTCCTGAAAGGCCGAAGAAGATAGCTGTGTTCTCACCGTTCATATCTGTGTTTGCTGAACAGTGCATAGCTGCCATTCCCTTAAGTGGAAGGTAGTAGTTCATCATTGAGAACATACCCTTCTTCATCTCTCCGCCGTACCATGTATTGATGATAACCTGCTCATGGCTTGTGATGTTGAATGCTACACATGTCTCTGAGTTAAGACCAAGTTCTTTATAGTTTTCTACTTTAGCCTTTGATGCGTTGTAAACAACGAAATCCGGCTCGAAGTTCTCAAGTTCTTCAGCAGTTGGCTTGATGAACATATTTGTTACGAAATGTGCCTGCCAAGCTACTTCTACGATAAAACGGATAGCCATACGAGTATCAGCGTTTGCTCCACAGAAAGCATCAACTACAAATAATTTCTTATTTGAAAGTTCCTTCTTTGCAATATCCTTAACGGATGCCCATGTCTCTTCTGTCATTGGATGATTATCGTTCTTGTAACCATCTGTTGTCCACCATACAGTGCCCTTTGAATTCTCATCAACAACAATATACTTATCTTTAGGTGAACGTCCTGTATAAATACCTGTCATTACATTAACAGCGCCAAGCTCTGTTTCCTGTCCTTTTTCATATCCTTCAAGAGTAGATTTAGTCTCTTCCTCGAAAAGTGTTTCATATGAAGGGTTGTAAACGATCTCTGTAGTTCCGGTAATGCCATACTTGCTTAAATCAATATTTTTCATTGTACACAAATCCTCTTTTCTTTCTAAGTATTATTCTATGGAGGTTAGTTTGTACTACCAACTTCCACAGTCAATTTGTATTATAGCCATCCCTAATCAAAAAGTAAAGAAAATCTTTACCGGATATGACTTTTTTACATTTTTTTTATAATCATCACGCCTGTATTTTATAATTTATATTTGTTTTAGAAACACAGACAGATTGCATAGACAAGTGCCGCCATGATCCATGCAACAACACACTGTCCGACCACAACTACCAGTGCCCATTTGCTTCCAAGTTCCCGTTTTACGGAAGAAACGGCTGCTACACATGGAGTATACAGCAGACAGAATATCAACAATGACAGAGCGGATGCCGGTGTCAGGATCTTATGGATAACATCCATGCTTCCGGTCAGCACAGACAATGTTGATACTACACTCTCCTTGGCCATAAATCCGGATATCAGTGCCGTCGATATCCGCCAGTCTCCGAAACCAAGCGGTGCAAATACCGGTGCGATCAATCCTGCGACAACTGCAAGGATACTGTTCTGTGAATCTGCCGTCAGGTTAAAGTGCAGATCAAAGCTCTGTAAGAACCAGATCACGATCGTTGCCACAAAGATAACCGTAAATGCCCGCTGTAAGAAATCCTTTGCCTTTTCCCATAATAACTGCAATACATTTTTCAATGCCGGCATTCTGTAGTTTGGAAGCTCCATAACAAACGGAACTGCCTCACCCTTGAATAATGTCTTTCTGATAATAAGCGCCACAAGGATTCCTATCAGTATTCCCACAACATACAACCCGACCATAACAAGTGCTTTATACTTTGGGAAAAACGCTGCCGCAAAGAATGCATAGATCGGAAGCTTTGCAGAACAGCTCATAAACGGGGTCAACAGGATCGTCATCTTACGATCACGCTCCGACGGAAGGGTACGGCTCGCCATAATACCGGGAACCGTACAGCCGAAGCCAACCAGCATCGGCACAATACTTCTTCCGGATAACCCAATCTTTCTGAGTGGTTTGTCCATGACGAAAGCAACACGAGCCATATATCCACTGTCTTCCAATAACGAAAGAAATAAGAACAGCACCACTATGATCGGAAGAAAACTCAGCACACTTCCAACTCCCTTAAAGATACCATCGATCACAAGTGAATGAAGCACCGGGTTCACCGACCATGCAGTCAGAAGCTGATCCATCTGCGCTGTCAGATAATCAATCCCTTTCTCCAGCAGATTCTGAAGTACCGCTCCGATCACATTAAAGGTCAGAAAGAAGACCGCTCCCATGATCAATATAAAGGTCGGTATCGCGGTATACTTTCCCGTAAGAACCGCATCGATCCTCCGGCTTCTGATACGCTCCTTACTCTCTGCCGGTTTGACAACCGTTTGTCTGCAGATCCGCTGTATAAAATCGAACCGCATGTCTGCAATTGCTGCTGCACGATCAATTCCACGTTCTTCTTCCATCTGGCTTACAATGTGTTCTATCATCTCTGTCTCATTCTGTTCAAGATGCAGAGATTTTTCCATCTCTGCATCCCCTTCTGCCACCTTCGCCGCAGCAAAACGAACCGGGATTCCCGCATTCTCTGCATGGTCTTCGATCAGATGCATGATTCCATGCAGGCACCGGTGCACCGAACCACCATGATCTTCCGGATCACAGAAATCCTGTCTGCCCGGTCTCTCCTGATATCTGGCGACATGAACTGCATGTTCGATCAATTCATCTACACCCTGATTCTTGATCGCAGAGATTGGAATAACCGGAATTCCAAGCATACTTTCCAGCTGGTTAATACGGATTGATCCTCCGTTCTCACGAACTTCATCCATCATATTCAGTGCCAGCACCATCGGTATATCAAGCTCCATCAGTTGCATCGTCAGATAGAGATTTCTCTCAATATTGGTTGCATCCACGATATTGATTATGCCCTTTGGTTTTTCATCGAATACAAACTGTCTGGTTACAATTTCTTCGCTGCTGTACGGCGAGAGAGAATATACACCCGGAAGGTCGGTTACTCTTGTGTCCGGATATCCTTTGATCATTCCCTCTTTCCGATCAACCGTTACTCCGGGGAAATTACCTACATGCTGATTCGAGCCTGTCAACTGGTTAAATAATGTCGTCTTGCCACAGTTCTGATTACCAACCAGAGCAAAGGTCAGGATCTCATCCTTCGGCAGCGGATGTTCATCTGCTTTCACATGATATTTTCCGCCTTCGCCAAGTCCCGGATGCTCTACTAAAGCTTTATCCTTTTTGTTATCTTTCCTATGTTCGTCTTCATCTGATTTTTTATCTGATACCTCGATCTGCTCAGCATCCGCCAGTCGGAGCGTCAGTTCATAATCATGAATACGAATTTCAAGAGGATCGCCCATTGGTGCATATTTGATCAGTTTAACCTCAATACCGGGTATCACGCCCATGTCAAGGAAATGCTGTCTCAGTGCTCCATCACCGCCAACTGTACAGATGGTTGCGGACTGTCCCTCTTTCAAATCTTTGATCGTCATTTGTATCGCCTCTTAACTCTTTATAATAAATATTTATCAATTGCTTCTGCACATCCATCATGGTCACAGTCATTGACAACAACCGCAGCAACTGCTTTTACATGTTCATTTGCATTTCCGACCGCAATCGCTAATCCTGCAGTTTCCAATATATTCAGATCGTTGTCTGCATCACCGACCGCGATCGTCTCTTCAAGTTCAACACCCAGGTGCTCACACAGCCGGAGCAGCCCGGTTCCTTTGGTAACTCCTGTCGCCGAACATTCCAAAGCGGTCTTCTCTGCATCCGCAAGAACAAGATCCAGTCCGGCAAGTCTCTTTCTGGTTTTCTCCCTGCCTTCTGTTGTCGCATGATACAGATTCAGCTTCGGGACCTCAAATGGATGTTCCTTATAATATTCATAGATATCATCGACCTGTGTTGTAACCTTCTCATACATTGGCCGATAGACGCCCATCCCAAAGCGTTCCATCTGGGGTATGTCCTTTTTCTGCACTATGGATTCGATTGCAAGCAGATGCACCATAAGATCTTCTTTTTTACTTTCTGTCAGAATCTTTTCTGCCAGTTCAATAGAGATTGAATTCGAATACAGGATCTTTTCCTCTTTTACATCATACAGGATCGCGCCGCTGGAGCAGACAACATAACGCAGCCTCGGAATCCGCTTAAAATATTCCCGAAGCTCTGCCACACATCTTCCGGTCGAAAGGATCACTTCCTTTCCTGCATCAAATGCGCGATTGATTGCTTCCAAAGTATGTTCTGATATCTGTTTCCGTGAATTCAGCAATGTTCCATCCATATCGAATGCAATTACTTTGTATTTACTCATGTATATCTCCTGTCGTCTTATTGATAATTTTTATCTATAAGTCCCTCTATATATACAACATTTCAGTCCGATTGTAAATCAAAACAACAAAAAAAGGACACCCTCGTGGCCCGGATGTCCCATGCTATAGCATTTTTTTGATTAAATAAATTATTTAACCTTGATTGTTACTGTCTTTGTATAAGCTGAGTAGTTCTTAGTCTTAGCAACCTTAACTGTTACCTTATAAGTACCTTTCTTGATACCCTTTGATAATGTAATCTTGCCATTCTTAACCTTGATCTTCTTGCTGCTTGCTGTATAAGTAACTTTAGCCTTTCCCTTTACACCTGTTGCTTTGAATGTGTATGATTTGCCTTTCTTCTTGAAAGTCTTAGCCTTTGTTGCCTTATACTTGTTTGTAACCTTTACATTCTTCTGCTTTGCTTTCTTGATTGTATAAGAAGATGTTACAGATCCGCTGTACTTACCTGTACCTTTAATAGTTACTTTATAAGTACCTGCGTTCTTTGTACTCTTCTTAGAGAAAGAAACTGTATAATCAGTACCTTCCTTTAATGTTACAGTCTTGCCATCTGCGTTCTTATAAGTCACTGTTTTAACACTAGGCTTCTGTGACTTATTATTAAATGTAAAGGATTTCTTTGAAAGAACAATTGTTGTATTGCCCTTTAAAGAAGCCTTACTAGGAGACTCTGTTGCAGCCATTGCTGTACAAGGAATCATCAGAGCGATCACCATGATAATAGCGATCAGTTTCTTTAAATTCTTCATGTTTTATCTCTCCTTCCTACCACATTTTGGATAAAGGTGTTTTCTCCCATTGTTGATAAATACTATCCTTTGTTGGAATCAAACACATATATGATAAAACAACTGTATGCCACGTACCAGTTGATTCACCCAAGCTTTTCATTTTATTTTTCCTTTTTACCGGAATATTTTTTTTCGCCATAACCGTAGCCATAGCCATAATCCTTGCCATACTTTCCGTAATAACTCTTATATGCTCTTCCCGATGCCTCAACACGGTTTAGTATAACACCCAATAATCTGCAATTCACCTGCTCTAACTGCTGCATGGACTGGCGAATCACATTTCTTGATGTCTCGCCGCTTCTGACGACCAAAACGGCTCCATCACAAAGGGATGCAACCTGTGCTGCATCTGCCACACTTCCAAGAGGCGGTGAATCTATAATAACATATCTGTATTGTTCTGCCAGCTTATCTAAAAGCTCCGCAAACCGGGCATCCTCTAATAGTGCAGATGGATTCTCTAACAGGTTGCAGCACGGAACAATATATGCATTCGGAATATTTGTCTCATATACAACATCTTCATACTCGGCCTGTCCCGACAGGTAATAACCGAGATCCTTGATCTCCGACTCAGACTTCATATTGTGTCTTCCTTTGATCACAGACTTTCTGAGATCCACATCCAGGAATACGGTCGGGAATCCTGCCTCTGCCATCATCTTCCAGAGATTGATGGAGATTGTGCTCTTTCCCTCATTCGGAAGACTGCTTGTGATCAGAAGCTTCTTAGTATTCTTCCCACAGAATTTGATATTAATTCTAAGTCGGTTCATTGCTTCTTCTATTGCATATGGCATTTCATTAAAATCTATACTGAGTTTTTTCATTTGCTTCTTCCTTTCAGACCGGATTTTGCCTTATCTTTATCTGTTGCTGAATCTCCCTGATTGAACTGATCACTCTCAGGAATGGAGGTCAGCGGAACGATTCCAAAATACTTCTCCATATCTGAAGCGGTATGGATCGTATCATCTAACAGATATCTGATAATGATAACCAGACAATATAGGAATGCTCCGAGCAAAGCTCCGATCAATGTGAATTTCAGGTAACTCGGTCCTGCTTTCTCATCCGGTATTCGTGCAACCTGTGCAATATTAGGTGCATTGGTACTCATAGTCTCAGGCAGATACTTAACCGAAATTTCCGCAAGTGTATTTGCAATGTTCATTGCTTCTTCAGGATCTGTACTGGTAACTGTAATCTTCAATACACGGGTATCCGTTGGGTTCTCTAATGTGATCATATCTGCAAGCTGTTCATAATCATAACTAAGATCCAGCTTTGCAATTACCTGCTCTAATAACGGATAACTGAGCATCAGGTCTTCGTAGTCTTTTGTAAGAGATGTACCAATATTCAAATCAGACAGATTAACAACAGAATCCTCTGACGCTGATACAACATACAACTTTGCTGTAGACTGATATGTCGGTTTGATCAGAAAATAAGCACATGCATTTAACAAAACTGCTCCGAGCAGAAATGAGAGAACGATAAAATGG
Source organism: Clostridium sp. BIOML-A1 (assembly GCF_009874105.1). Lineage (NCBI taxonomy): Bacteria > Bacillati > Bacillota > Clostridia > Eubacteriales > Clostridiaceae > Clostridium > Clostridium sp. BIOML-A1. The sequence goes on from NZ_WWTL01000004.1 coordinate 268,324, forward strand.
AGCTTATCCATCAATGCATATCCAAGATCGACCAGATCGATCTCTTTATCGTCTTCTTCCGCCTGAACAACTCTGATATAGTTGTTTTTTTCTTCTTTTGCTGTATCCGATTCCGATACTCTCTTGTTCTCTGTACTCATATTCTCCTCCGTAAAAAGTAAAACTACTTTTTATTCTTCGTATTCTTCGTAAAACAATTCTGCTATTGCCGCTTCCAGGCTCTGTTCGTTCGGCTCAAATGTGGCATATCCAAGTTCATCCGTTCCAACTGTACCATCAACGGAAACTTCTCCCTCATCCTTTTCCTTTGCAACCAGAAGCGCAAGCTTGCTAAATTTACTTTTATTGATGCTGGTAACCATATAGTCCTGAACGGACTCATACAGGTCTAGCGGATAGGTACTGCTCTGCTGACACTTTTCTTTGATGAGCCTTTTTAATTCAGTCATATATACAGCTTGTCTATGCATACGATTCTCATTTGTCTCATCAGCAACGCCCCATCTGTCATGAATAAATTCTTCCGCCTGTTTATCAGTCAGACAGATTGTTTCACCTTGCTTAAGATCCGGATCGATCTCGGAAAAATCATCTTCGATCGTAACCGTTACTCCACCGGCCATATGATTGATCGTACCGATAGCACCCATATTGACCGCTGCATATCCATCAATTTCCTGTCCGTGCAGATATTCGGATACAGCATCTACCGTATTCTCACAACTGGCTTCCAGTCCGTCGCCACTGGAATGCGCCAATGCAATCTGCATCTCCGTTTCTCCGAGATAAGAATTATCCAGATCAAGCGATTTTACATTTGTGATCGTATTACGATTAATCGCCATTGTCTTAAATGTTCCCGCACTGATATCACGAACCATAAGGATCAGTACATCATTCTGATGTCCTCCGTCATAATCCGTCACCTTTTCTACTTTATCATATGAATCTATACCCATAAACAGGTATGTCTCTATATTCTTCTTCGGAACATATTTCTTACCATTTAGCGTGACCACTCCAAGCTCCGTTTCATATGCCTGCTGTGCCCGAAGCTTCTGTCTGTCAATTACACGAAATACCATCGCCAATACGATACAGAATGCTGCAACAGCCACTATGGTAATCATCAGTTTTTTATATAATTTTCTTTTTTCCTGTCTGCTGTGAATCACTCGTGACATCTCAAACCACCCTTAAAACAGACTGCTTATCAGATCAGATCCACCTGTCGGAAATGCTTTTTCACATATAATCAATGCAATAAGTATCATAAATAAAACTACACTTATTATAATTGCAACTTTTTTCGACATAATCGATATCCTCCGTATTACTCTGTCACCTGAAATCTTATCCTTCGGCTGTTATTCCTGCATTTTATCATTCTTGATCTGCTGCAGCAAATCCATTCCATATTCATCCAAGCGTCTGATACAGGCTTCGCCTGCTTTTTTTCCCAAGATCTGTCGTCCCTCCATCAGATTCGGCGGACGATGATGAATTCCGTGGCAATCACTTCCTAAAATATGTGCCTGTCCTCTTTTGAACATCTTTATCAACGTATGTGACTGTTTCCAGTCCGATAAGCTCTCTGCATTGATCTGTATCGTTACCGGAAGTGACATCAGTTCTTCTATGTATTCTTTATTTCCTGCCGTTTTCATAAAACGTTCCAGATGCGCAATGATCAGCGAAAACTTTCTCTCCTCGATCAGATTTCTTACCTGATCTATATCCTTCTGTCTCCACATTCGGAAAGGCATCTCTAATAACATAATCCTCGAACCGTTAATTGTCAACCGATCTATCTTCTCGGCCTGATCCATTCCCTCAAAAAAGGCGACCTCCGCCCCCAGTAAGATCTGTGGAGTGTCTTTACCCAATTGATCTTCTATCTTCTGATATGCTCCGAGCCTTTTCTCTGTAAATCGTTCGATACGGTCACAATCTGCATAAAAATGTGGCGTTGCGATCATGATGTCAACACCCGCTGCCTTACTTCGGCGAAGCATCTCTATCGATGTCTCTACATTCTTACTTCCATCATCTATACCGGGAAGAATATGAGAATGAAAATCTATCACTTTCATTATGGGACTCTGACCTTTCTATTAAAATAAATAACACGTAAAATAAATAACACGGGATACTGTTTTTATAAAACAGTGGCAACAGATAATACAGTTAACATCCTGCTGTATCAATAGAATCTAGGTTATCAAACCTTTTATAATATCCTGTCACCCCACAAACGTACCAACTGCGTTCGTTTTTCTCAACAGTGATTATGCCACAGTGGGCTTCTAATGTAAAGATGTCGAATATAATTTCTGCATTTTTATATTAAAAGCCCCTATCATCCATTTATTTTTCGTCATTTTACCGAGTTTATTTTTTATGTCTTAATTCCTTTACAGCTCCGGAAAGCTTAATCGGATTACCATATCGGAGTGTTGAATTACGGAAGATCTTACCTCCCAGAACACCCATACCGATCACCGATATATATAAAATTATTGCTGATATAACAACTTCCCATGTTGCTACATCTCCCATCGCAACTCTTGCAAACATTGCACTGTAAGAACTGATTGGAAGATAAGAGCAAATCTTGATAACCAGACCATCGACATTTGTCAGGTTCATAAGTACAACGAAATATACGATCATTACGATCATCTGTGCCGTACCGGCTGATTTGTTCAGATCCTCGATCTTAGATACCAGTGCTCCCAGTGCCCCATACATAAATGCATAGAACAGGAATCCACCAAGGCCGAATACCGCAAATGCGATCAGAACATCAGATGGGATATTTAATACGGTCCCCATAAATCCGCCCCAGTATTCCTTATTAAAGTTATATGAGATCAGCAGGGCTGCCATGATAAGCCCTACCTGAAAGAACGTAGCAACTGTTCCGGCAAATACCTTTCCGAATAAGATATCTCTGGAGTTCGTTGTCGTTACCAGAATCTCGATCGAGCGGTTGCTCTTTTCATTTGCCACACCGGTTGCAATCGACATTCCATACATAACGATCAGCATGAAGATCACGATAACCAGAATATAACAATACCAGTAATTGCTTGTGCTGTCCTTACCGAGGATAACTTCTTTTGCCTGGATATCTGTATAATCAAGACTCATAAGTTCATCAAAATCCAGATCATGTGCTTCACTGTACTGTTTCTTAGCAAGCATGGACAGATAACTGTCAAAGGCACCGGTGTAATCATCAAACACGCCTTTGTTATAAACATAATATGTATATTCTGACGTACTATAAACTACATAACCAAGTTCCGCATCTTCACTTTTAACCAGCGACTCTACTTCTGCTGCATCCTTACATTTCTGCAGCTTAACATCCGGATATACCTGCGCCAGCAAACCTTCATCCATAATACCGGATGCATCATAATATGCATATACGGATTCATTCTCCTGATCCGATTCGTCCTCTGCATCTGTCTCTTTATCAGATGAAGGGCTTCCACTTGTAAATGATTCCTTAATTCTCGGTGCGAACATGATGCCTACACAAAGAAGTGCCAGTAAGATCGTTGAAATCAGATAGGATTTACTGCCAAAATAATTACCCAGTTCAAACTTTAATATTGTACCAATCTTTTTCATATATCTTAACCTCTCTTTCCAAACAGACCCTTTTTCTGCTTTGGTTCAAATTCAGAAAAAGAAGTTCCGATATTATTTTTTTCTTTTATTTCTTCCGGTGTCTCCTCATCTCCGACTGCCGATACAAATATATCATTCAGGGAAGGCTCATAGACACCATAACTTCTAAGCCTGATTCCCAGCTCTTTAAAACGGGAGAGCACCTGCCATTCATCCTGTTCCGACAGGATCTGTATCACAACATGATGCTTGTTATGACTGATCACCTGTACCTGATCTGCAAACTTATCACGAAGAACTTGTTCCAGTTCTTCCGATTCCATTCCGACAGCCGCAACTGCTTTGTGACCTTCTCCGTATTCTTCCTTAATCTTGTCAAGGTTCCCTGCCAGTGCCACTTCACCATGATTGATCACTACGATATCTTCACAGAATTCTTCCACATAGCTCATCTGGTGACTGGAGAAGATAACGATCTTTCCATCTGCGATCAGTTCATTTATAACATCCTTTAAGATCTGTGAATTCACGGGATCCAGACCGGAAAACGGCTCATCTAAGATCACGATGTCAGGATCTGCTACCAATGTTGCCGCAAGCTGTACCTTCTGCTGATTACCTTTCGATAACGTATCCAGCTTCCGGTTCTCGTACTGGATCACATCCAGACGGGTCAGCCATTTCCTCATATTCTCTTCCGCCTGCTTCTTATTCATCCCACGAAGCTTTGCCAGATATACTAACTGCTCACTGATCAGACGTTTCGGGTATAAGCCACGTTCCTCCGGCAGGTATCCGACCTGCTCCGGCTGATAGACAAAGGGTTCTCCATCTAATAAGACCCGCCCCTCATCCGCATGGAAAACATCCATGATGATCCGGATCGTTGTGGTCTTGCCCGCACCATTTCTTCCCAGCAGTCCGAGTGCGCTTCCACCCTCTACCGAGAAGTTGATCCCATGCAGGATCTCTGTGCCATCAAAGCTCTTTTTGATGCCCTGTAATTCTAATTTCATATCTCTCTCCTTTTTTATGAACCGACATTCATATCCCTGTTATGAATGTACGATCAGTTTCAGGTTGCAATTTCCATCTACTATATCATAATTCAACTCTGAAACAATCTTTAATAATCTTAATTATCGTTTGTAACGGTTCATATTTGCCTCTATTCCGGTTCTATTCAAAAGTAAGGAAATCCTCAAATTCTATCTCGGACGGCAGTCTCAGATCCCCTCTTGGGCTTACCGATACCGTACCGACCTTTACGCCATCCGGCATACAGTTACGCTTGAACTGCTGACGGAAGAATCTGGTATAGAATACCTTCTGCCATTTCTTTATCTCTTCATCTGTAAATATATATGCTTCTGTTTCCCCATCTTGCGAAGCTTCTACACTCTGTCTTACCGCTTCTTTACAAAGGTCATAGACCTCTTCCGGCTCCATGCCATAACGCAATGTGTAATACAAGAAGAAATCATGCAGGATATAGGATCCGACAGTATCCTCTGTCTTCTGTGCGATCGTTCCGTCAGCATTCGGCGGAAGCAGTTCAGGGCTTACAGGCGTATCAATGATATCCTCGATCACATCCTTGATTCCCGGGAATCCATTTCGATCCATATCATGTCCAACTTCATCTACCAGAGTCCGGACCAGAGTCTTCGGGATGCTGGTATTCACCGCATACATGCTCATGTGGTCTCCGTTATAGGTACACCAGCCAAGTGCAAGTTCTGACAGATCACCGGTTCCGATCACAAATCCGCCCTCTTTATTCGCTACATCCATCAGGATCTGTGTCCGCTCTCTCGCCTGACAGTTCTCATATGTAATATCATGTACTGCTTCATCCTGTCCGATATCTGCAAAATGCTGACGGACAGAATCTACGATACTGATCTCCCGGATGTCACATCCAAGCAGCTCCATAAGCGTAGTTGAATTGCTCTTTGTCCGTTTCGTTGTTCCAAATCCCGGCATCGTGATACCGGTTACTGTCTCCGGCGGCAGTCCGAGGTTCTTTACTGCCTGTGCCGATACCAGAAGTGCCAACGTAGAATCCAGTCCACCCGACACACCCACAACGATACAGGACGCATGCGTGGCTTCTATCCTTCTCTGCAGACCGGCAACCTGCATCGCAAAAATCGACCGACATCGTTCAAGTCTGTTCTTTGACGGAACAAATGGGGTCATAGACACCCTTGCGCATACTTCTTTTTTCTCTGCAAATACTTTTTCGCAGGTTACCGTCATGTATTCTCCAGCATCAAAATTCCGTTTGCACTCCGCAAAGGATTTGTTTGCCAGACGATCATGGCGAATCTTTGTCATATTAAAATCACGGATCAGTATACCATCTTCAAACGGCTTGATCTCGCCTAATAATTTTCCGTTTTCATACATTAGATTGTGGCCGGAAAATACCAGATCTGAGGTTGATTCATAGGCTCCAGCCGATGTATAGACATATCCACAGATACAGGAGGATGACATACTTCCTGTCAGTGTTCTTCTGTACTGTTCCTTTCCGATCACTTCATTGGATGCCGACAGATTGAGCAGGATCTCTGCTCCCTGAAGTGCCAACAGTCTTCCCGGCGCGATCGGTGTCCAGAGATCCTCGCAGATCTCCATACCAAATGTAACATGTTCCTCCTGCTGATTCGGATCCGTCATCTCGAGCAGAATGGAATTGCCAAATAAGGTTTCCGAACCGTCAGCCATCTCAACTGTCCGGTTCTCTACACGTCTTCCACTGAACCAACGCTTCTCGTAAAACTCGCCGTAATTCGGCAGATATACCTTCGGTGTAAGCGCAAGTACTGTCCCGTTCCATAAAAAAGCTCCACAGTTAAATAATTCTCCGTCTACTTCATATGGCACACCGACAACAAGTGCTGCACCCTTTTTACCGTATTCTGCAGTCATTTCCGCCAGTTGTAACAGTCCTTCTTCTGCTCTGTCGATCAGACGACGATTCACAAACAGATCACCGCAGGTATATCCGGTCAGCGACAACTCCGGTGTAACAATAACATCGACCTGTTCTGCATATGTTCTATAGACTGTTTCGATCTCCTCGCAATTCTTTGTAACATTGCCAAGGTGAACTCTTGGTGATACAGACGCAATCCTTACTAAATGCTTCATGGTTATTCTCCTGTATTTTATCATCTTATTTTTTATAACTAATCTGTTTTATTTGCTATTTTATTTCTCTTTTAGAATCGAGGTACGACAACCTTATCAAGTATCCCCGTCAGATATGCGATAGTTACTCCGTAATTGGTCATCGGTTTCTGCTGTTCCTTCGCATGGTCGATTCTGGACATAATATATTTGCGGTTAAACATACAGCCTCCGCACTGTATGATAAGATCATATCCTGTCAGATCATCCGGGAAGTCCGTTCCGCTGACTATATCGATCTTCATGGTTTCTCCATACCGTTTCCGCAGCATCTTAGGAATCTTTTTCCGTCCGATATCTTCTTTTAACGGTGCATGTGTACAGCACTCTGCAATCAGCACATGGGATTCCCCATTCAGCTTTCCTATCGCATTTGCCCCCTCTATATAATATTCGATATCTCCCTTATATGCGGCAAATAACACAGAAAAGGATGTCAGCATGGAGTTTTCCGGCTTATGCTCATAGACATAGGCAAATACCTGAGAATCCGTTATGATAAGCTTCGGTGCTTCCGTCAGATGGGATAAAGCTTCAACATACTGATCTGTTGTCACACTCATAACAAGACATTTTTTATCTAACAATTCTCTCAGTGTCTGCACCTGTGGCAGGATCAGTCTGCCCTTCGGTGCCTGAATATCCTGCGGCATAACCAGCATAACCAGATCTCTCTTTGTTACCAGCTCTCCGAGGATCGAAGAAGCACCATATTGCTCCGGCAGGTTCCGCACAAGCTCTTTTCTTACCTGATCCATACCGGCTCCTGTCGCGGCACTGACTATAACTGCATGCTGTCCCGTCTGTTGATACAGCTTTTCATTTATCTTCTCTGTATCATTCCGGATATCTGCCTTACCGATTACCCATATGACAGAAGTCTTCTTTTCTCTGAAATATTCATACCAATGAAGTTCCTCGTCCATATCGGTATCTGTAAGTAATATGATCGCTATATCTGTTTTTTCCGCTGCAAGCTTTGTCTTCTCTAAGCGTTCCTCCCCCAGTTCTGTTTCATCATTAAAACCTGCTGTATCGATCAGTGTACAAGGGCCGAGCGGATAGACCTCCATCGCTTTATATACAGGATCGGTCGTCGTTCCTGCAACATCTGCTACAATTGATATATTCTGCCCGGAAAACCGGTTGATAAAGGATGATTTTCCACTGTTTGTCTTTCCAAATACTCCGATATGAAGTCGATTTCCGGATGGTGTCTCATTTAACCCTGCCATGTGCTGCCCTCCCTGTTGTTATACGCTGTCTGCTTCAGCATTTATCTGCAATCTCTTTTATCTGTATGGAGCTCTTATTTCGATCATCTGTTAAAAACGGAAGTCTCTCTGACCTTCTGCGATATCATGTATATGATCCGCTGTGATCTGTCTGACCTTCTCATTCGGAATCCGCGCAAGCTCACGTTCGATCAGTTTCAGACCGATCTGCTTCGTCTCAGAACTTGCATAGTCTTCCAGATATTCCTTAAGCGTCATAAGGGCATTTGGATGACAGCAGTTTAAGATCTGCATATTCTTACAGAGTGCCATAAAACGGTCTCCGGTCCTTCCTGCTCTGTAACATGCTGTACAGAAACTTGGTATATAATCCATCTTCATCAGCCAATTCACAACCTGATCCAGCGTTCTTGTATCACTGACATCAAACTGTGCCGATGTGATATCTTCTGATGTCTCCGGGATATCATATCCACCTACACTTGTTCTTGAACCTCCGCTGATCTGTGAAACACCAAGCGGCAACACTTTCTCACGAACTGCCTGACTCTCTCTGGTAGATATGATCATTCCTGTATATGGTACTGCGATACGGATCAGTGCGCAGATCTTTGCAAATGTATCGTCACTGATTCCGTTATCGAATACATCCGGGTCGATATCATCTGCACGTTTGATCCTCGGAACACTGATCGTATGCGGACCTACCCCATGAACCGCTTCCAGATGCTCTGCATGCATCAGTAAACCTGCAAATTCATACCGGTACATTTCCAGTCCGAACAGTACACCAAGTCCTACATCATCGATACCGCCTTCCATGGCACGATCCATGGCTTCGGTGTGGTAATCGTAATCATGCTTCGGACCTGTCGGATGTAATTTCAGATAGCTTTCCTTATGATAAGTCTCCTGAAACAGGATATAGGTTCCGATGCCTGCATCCTTTAACTTCGTATAATTCTCAACTGTTGTCGCTGCTATATTGACATTGACACGGCGGATTGCGCCGTTCTTATGTTTGATACTGTAGATTGTATTAATACATTCCAGAATATATTCGATCGGATTATTCACAGGATCTTCACCGGCTTCGATCGCCAGACGCTTGTGTCCCATATCCTGAAGTGCGGTAACCTCTCTTACGATATCCTCCTGTGTCAGCTTCTTTCTTGCAATATGTTTATTCTTGCTGTGGTATGGACAGTAAACGCATCCATTCACACAATAATTGGACAAATACAGCGGCGCAAATAACACGATACGATTCCCGTAATAATCTTCCTTGATCTCCCTTGCCAGATCATACATCTCCCAGATCTTATCCGGCATCTCACAGGCCAGCAGCACGGACGCTTCTCTGTGCGTCAAGCCCTTTTTTAGTCTGGCTTTTGCAAGGATCTCATCAACGATCTGTACGTTATCTTTATTCGCATCGGCATATGTCAATGTCTCTCTGATCTCTTCATCTGAAATAAATTCTTCTGCTTTTAATGATTTTACATCATACACTTGTATCTGCCTCTTTTCTTCTGCTATATAATTCTTCTTCCTGTACAATCATCCGGTCTGCCTCGTGCGTTCTATAAAATCAATATATCCGTGAGCAGACCTTTGTTATGTTTCAAGCTATACTTAATAATAGTATAGTGGAACACTCAGAAAATATCAACTGCCATAAAAATGCAGTTATATAGTTATACAAATCATAAAAATGCAGCATATAGTTATCCTTTTACAATAACCATATCCTGCATTTTCACGTTCTGACTGTTCTCTTATCCAAGTGCTACATCAAGCACCATCATCAATGAAAATCCTACCGCAAACATGATCGTACCAAGATTCGTATGCTCACCCTCTGCCATCTCCGGTATCAATTCCTCAACTACAACATATAGCATAGCTCCTGCCGCAAATCCCAGAAAATACGGAAGCACCGGCACCATGATCGAAGAAAGTGCGATCGTAAGCAGCGCTGCGATCGGCTCTACGATACCGGAAAAGAATCCATAGCCAAATGCTTTCGGTTTACTGCAATCTTCCGAACAAAGCGGCATTGACACGATCGCTCCCTCCGGAAGATTCTGGATCGCAATACCGATGGATAATGCAAGTGCCGCCGTCAACGTAATGTTCGTGTTGCCACTGATCCATCCGGCATAGACAACACCGACTGCCATTCCTTCCGGAATATTATGTATGATGATCGCAAATACCATCATAGTCGTACGTTTGAAATTGCTCTTGACCCCCTCTGCCTCCTTACTGTCAATATGTAAATGTGGCATCAGAGTATCGATCAGTAATAAAAATATAATTCCCAGCCAGAAACCGATAGTTGCCGGAAGAAATGCAAACTTCCCCATTGCTTCCGACTGCTCCATCGCCGGGATCAGCAGGCTCCAGATAGATGCAGCCACCATAACACCCGCCGCAAATCCGGACAATGCTTTCTGCAATAACAGATTCATCTGTTTCTTCATAAAAAATACACAGGCTGCTCCTGCCGTCGTTCCAAGAAGCGGCAGTCCCAGACCAACAATTAAACTTAATATCATATATATTCACGCTCCATAAATTATTTCCATTTATTATATGAATCATCTCTCCTCTGTTTCCTTATTATAGCGGAATACTGTTATTTATGCCATGACCTGTTTTTTTCTTATCTGTATTTTTCTATCATTTGAGGTCTGTCTGCCACAGATTCTTCAATATATTTCATATTGCAAAACCGACCGTCGATGCAAGATTTAATATCCGGCTTCCGACGATCGGTCTATATTAGATAATATTCATTTGAAAACTTAATATTGCTGACAAATTATTTATATTTTATTTTACAGCTTTAAATAAATGTCAATAAACCTATCGACTTTAAGAACAGGATAAACAACAGGATCGGTGTTATGAATTTCACCATAACCACATACATACCTTTTCTGCTGAATTTTTCTCCGTTCTTCTGCACTTCTTCGATAACCGTCTGCGGTTTGGAGATCCATCCGATCAGGATACAGGTTCCGATTGCTACGATCGGCATCATAATGTTATTACTGATGTAATCCATGATATCAAGGATCTGTGCGATCGATCCGTTTGGAAGCTTTACTTCAAAGTACAGCTTGTTATATCCAAGACATACGATCGTTCCAACAATGATCGCAACGATCAACTCAATAATACCGGCCTTTGTTCTGCTTGTATGGAATTCATCCATGATACTTGCCACGATTGCTTCCATGACAGACACTGCACTGGTAAATGCCGCAAATAATACCATTGCGAAGAACAGACAACCGATCACATTTCCCACCTTACCCATCTGGGCAAATACTTTCGGAAGTGATACGAACATCAAACTTGGACCCTGTGCCATTCCCTCTGTTCCTGAGAATACATATACAGCAGGAATGATCATAACACCCGCAAGGAATGCTACAACCGTATCAAAAATCTCAATCTGTCCAACTGATTTATTAAGAGCTGCATCATCTTTTACATAAGAACCATAAGCAATCATAATACCCATGGCAACAGACAGACTGAAGAATAACTGTCCCATTGCATCCAATAATACCGTAAAGAAGCTTTTCACAGTAAGTCCGTCCAGATTCGGAATCAGATATAATTTCAAACCTTCTACACCGGTTCTGACAATCCCATCATCTCCGGTCTTTTTGATCGTTATGGAGAAGATTGCGATTCCTATAACCAGAATGATCAGTAACGGCATGATGATCTTGGAAAAAGATTCAATTCCTTTATTAACACCACGAAATACGATAAATGCCGTAACAGCAAGAAATATCAACATCAAAATGACGGGTTCGATATCTGATGTAATAAAGCCTGTAAAATAACCGTCCTGCGCTGCCTCTGTACCCTTACCGGTTAAAAATGCGAGGAAATATTTGACAACCCAGCCACCGATCGTTATGTAATATGGGAAAATAATAACCGGAACCAGACTGGCAATGATTCCCAGAAATCCCCATTTCTTATTCAGCTTCTTATAAGCGGTAAGCGGACTCTGCTTGGTCTTCCGACCGATTGATACTTCTGTCACCAAAAGTGTATATCCAAATGTCAGTGCAAGGATCAAGTATATAACCAGGAACAGTCCACCGCCATCCTTTGCTGCAAGATATGGGAAACGCCAGATATTTCCAAGTCCTACTGCGCTTCCCGCGGCCGCCAGAACAAATCCAAGCGAGCCGGAAAAAGTATTACGTTTCTTTTCCATGTTTTGTTTACCCCTGTCTGTATATCACAGACTCTTTCTAATTTATTTGTTATCCTCTTAGATTCTATGGAAGCCTCTCCAAATTCTCTCATAGAACAAACACTTTTCTAATATAGCATACCAAGCAGTCATCTGTCATCTGAAAAATTCTACTTTTTCTACGAACTTACTCATATTATGCCGCATACGGTCAGATTACCTTCTTGCCGATCCATCTGCCGCTCAGGTACCGCCGGATGAACAGCACGCCACGTACGAACTGATCCATGATCATAGCAACCCAGACACCGAATACACCCATACCCATATATTTGCCGAGCACATAACTGAACACGATACGACAGATCCACATCGTACAAATGGAAACGATCATACTATACTTAACATCACCGGCTGCACGGAATGTACATGGAAGCGTAAATGCTACCGGCCAGATCGTAGATGCCGCGATACCATGAAGCATCAGGATCTTCTCGGCAGCAGACTGCGCTTCGTAAGATAGTCCATACGCTTTCATGACCAGAGGAAGAACCGCAAATGTAAACAATACCGTAACTATGATACATATATATGCCATGGTCAGAACTTTGATCGTATAATATTTTGCCTGCTCGTAATCTCCTGCTCCCACGCATCTTGATACTACTGTGACCATGGCAAGGGATGCCGCCATACCCGCCATCAACTGGAATCCGGCAATTACATTACCGACTGCATTTGCAGCGATCGCATATGTGCCAAATGTTGAGACAAGGCTGAGCACAAGGATCTTACCAAGCTGGAACATACTGTTTTCCAGTCCGTTTGGAATACCTACCAACAGAATGCTTTTTAACATATGCCAGTTCGCCCGATAATGCAGACTTTTCTTTATATAAATACGTGTACTGTCCTGCTTCGCCTGTGCACTTTTCTTCGGAATCAGCAATATGATCATAATAACCGCTGCCGCAAGTCTGGAAACCAGGGTAGGAATCGCAACGCCTTCCGTTCCGCATTTGCATGCATAGATCAAAATGGCATTTCCCGCTACATTGATCCCGTTCATGATCAGAGATACCCGCATGGATATATTAGAATTACCGATGGAACGGAAAATAGCCGCACCGGCATTATAAAGTGCCAGAAACGGAATCGATGCGTTTACGATCATCATATAAGTATCTGCATGACCATATACATCTGCTTCGATCTGACCAAACACATGATTTAGGATCAGTCCCTTGCCTGCATACATTAGCGTCATGACTCCGAGCGACAGGATCAACGAAAACCATATGAGCTGTGTAGCTGCCTCTCCCGCCTTTTCTTTATTCTTCTGTCCCAGATACTGTCCGACCGTAACCGCACCCCCGGTCGCAAGTGCTGCAAAGAGGTTGATGATCAACTGAAAACAACTGTCTACCAGCGATACACCCGAAACAGCCGATTCCCCTACCGAAGATACCATGATCGAATCCGCAAGTCCGACTAACATCGCAAGCATCTGTTCAATGATCAATGGCACATATAATCTGACCAGATCTTTATTTGAAAATAAATATGTACTTGTATCCCGTTTTTTCTTATGTTTAAACACAATATTCCTGCTTTCTTTTTTATCCAATAATGCATTATACTCATCTCACATTTTACATGCAAGTTATATCTTTTCTGTATTTGCGCCTTTATCAGCATTATCTTTATCTGCTTATGTTTTCTAAAATAGGCTTTTTATTGATATTCTGTTACCATTCTGTTAGAAGAACATTACAAAAACATGTTATGCACTTTTTACCGATATTTAAGGACTTTTTCTATGGAAACGCTAAATTATTTGTGTTAGTATGTTGCTTGCGCATCAGATACGGCCTATCGTATCTGAATAAAAAGGAGGAATACGAATGAAATGCAATTTACAAAAATGGCACAGATTCAGATTTCTGATTCTGTCGCTATTACTTATCTCGGCTACACTTCTCTTCTGTCATCCATCGGTCAGCAAAGCAGCTCCTGTCACTCCGGATTCTGCAGAAGAAATTCCTGTTGTAAAAAACGGATTTGTGAAGGAAGCAGACGGTACACACTATTATGTAAATGGAAAATCCTTAAAGGGGAGACAATACATAGGGGAATATACATACTGCTTTAATCCTGCAACCGGAGTCATGGTGACAAACGGTTGGTACACGACAAAGGCAGGTAATAAATATTATCTGAAAAAGAACGGAACCGCAGTTACCGGAAAAAAGACAATAAACAAAAAGACTTATATCTTTTCAGATAAAGGCTGCATGCTGAAAGGCTTCTGTAAGAATTACAAAACAGGCAAACGATATTATACCGGAACAACCAGCGGTGTTATCAAGACCGGTTGGAAGATCACTCCGAAAAATTCCCGTATGTATTTCGGAAAAAGCGGTGCTGCTTATACCGGAAAACACAAGATAAAAAAGCACTGGTATTATTTCAAAAAAAACGGTCATGTATACACCGGAAAGTTCAAAATCAATAATAAACTATACTATGCAACAGAAAAAGGTGCGATCAAAACCGGAGCATTCAAAGTCGGTAACAAACGATACTATGCTACTGATAAAGGCGTAATACGAACCGGCAAATTCAAAATCGGTCATAACACATACTATGCAACTAATTCAGGTGTCCTTAAAACCGGACTGTTTAAGATTGGAAATTCTACCTACTATGCAAATGCAGTAGGCGTGATCCAAACCGGAAAATTCAAGACAGGTAACAAATGGTACTATGCCGATGCATCCGGAGTGATTGAAACCGGAAAATTCAGAATCGGTAACTGTCTGTACTACACAGATAAAAATGGTGCTATCTACCGTACCGTAGATGGAAATAAGAAAATGGTAGCTCTGACATTTGACGATGGACCATCTCCTTATACTCCTATCGTACTGAATACTCTGGAAAAATATGATGCCGTTGCAACCTTCTTCGTGGTCGGCAACCGTGTTCCTGCTTATCCATCCTATGTAAAACGGGCATATAACCTGGGCTGCGAGATCGGTACTCATACTTATGACCATGCATGGCTCAACCAATTATCGGCAGCCGGCATCAAAGATGAGATCAAAAAAGGATCAGACGCCATTGTCCGTGCGATCGGTGTAGCACCTACACTGATGCGTCCACCCGGTGGCTGTATTAACGAAACTGTACGAAAGAATGTTGGGCTTCCGATGATCCTGTGGTCGGTCGATACCAGAGACTGGGAAACAAGAAGTACTCCTACAACGATCACAAGAGTAGTAGATGGGGCTTATGACGGTGCTGTCATCTTAGTTCATGATCTGCATGAATCAACAGCTATTGCATCAAAGACATTTATTCCGAGACTGATCAAAAATGGTTATCAGCTTGTAACCATCAGCGAAATGGCTGAGCTTCGCGGTATAACAATGAAAGCCGGAGAGACATATAATTCATTCAGATAATACACATGAGCCTTGTCCTGAAACAAGCTCCCAGACATATTTCCGCTTTACAGAATGAGATTTCTTATAATGAGAATCTCCCTGACAACGCAAAAAAATAAGATGGAATCTTACCACCCCATTGTAATAAGATTCCATCTTTTTATTATAATCACCATAAAACCCCTGGTAATTTTTTATCTGTCGTATTTCTTATGAGCTGACTATAGCATGCCAATTTTTAAGCGTCAACCCATAATTGTCGGATTTTACAGACATTTTGTCAAATATTCAGAAAATTAATTCAGGCGGTATAAATACAATACTTCGTACCTACACCGCCTAATAAAATTAAGTGCTATTCTATTACTTTCCTATTGCTTATTACTTTAAAGGCTTGCCTGTGAGAAGCTCATATGCCTGAAGATATTTGTCAATTGTCTTCTGAACGATCTCATCAGGAAGCTCCCAGTTGTTATCCGGATTTGCCTTTAACCAGTCACGCGCAAACTGCTTATCAAAGGATGGCTGACCATGTCCCGGTTCATATCCTTCAGCAGGCCAGAAACGGGAGCTGTCCGGTGTGAGCATCTCATCACCGAGAACAATATTGCCATTCTCATCCAGACCAAACTCGAACTTGGTATCTGCTATGATGATACCTCTTGATAATGCATATTCTGCACACTTCTTATATAAAGCGATTGTATAGTCACGAAGCTTTGCGCCATATTCTTCGCCCTTGCCAGGAAATCTCTTTTCCAGATATTCAACACTCTGCTCGTATGAGATATTCTCATCATGATCTCCGATCTCTGCCTTTGTGGAAGGTGTGTAGATCGGTTCCGGAAGCTTATCGGATTCTTTTAATCCTTCCGGAAGCTTGATACCACATACTGTACCGTTTTCTTTGTAGCTTGCCCAGCCACTTCCTGTGATATAACCACGAACGATACACTCAACAGGGAGCATTTCCAACTTCTTGCACATCATACTGTTTCCGTCAAATTTCTCCTGCCGGAAAAATTCAGGCATATCCTTTACGTCAACCGAGATCATATGGTTTGGAAGAATATCTTCTGTCATATCGAACCAGAATTTGGACATCTGTGTCAGGACTGTACCCTTCTTTGTAACGATATTCTTTAAAATGACATCAAAACAACTGATACGGTCTGTTGCTACCATGATAAGGCTGTCACCATTATCATAAATCTCACGTACTTTACCCTCTTTAATCGGTTTCATTTCCTGCATTTTTGATACCTCGCTATGATTTTATGATTTGTATTTTTTACTCTTACAAACTATCACTATCTACCTTTAATGTCAAATAGGTTATATGATTTATTGTAAACGTTTTTATTTTAAAAATCCATTGATAATCTGCTCTTCCGCTTCTGCCTCTGTCAGCCCAAGTGTCATCAGCTTGATCAGCTGCTCGCCTGCGATCTTGCCGATCGCTGCCTCATGGATCAGGTTTGCATCAATGTTATTTGCCGTCAGCTTCGGACTTGCCGATACGCTTGCGCTATCCATAATGATCGCATCACATTCACTGTGACCCTTACATTCATTATTGCCATTGATCGTAGAATAGAATTCCTGTCTGGACTGATCTCTTGCAACCGATCTGGATACTACATTTGCACTGCAGCCTTTTCCGTTTAAATCTACATCAAAATCAGTCTTTGCATACTGCTTCCCATGTGTCATTATCTTCTCGCGGATCTCTAAGGATGCGTTGTCCTTCAGATCACCGCTGGTCTTTCTGACGGTCGAATCAATTCCCTTGATCTGGGTTGTCTCCATCTCCATCGATGCGCCTTCCTCTAAATGCACGATGGTTTCAGGATTCATGATATTCTCGCCATTTCCATCTCCCTCACCATAGTGACGTTCGATGTATTTTACCTTTGCATTTTTTCCGATATAAAATGTATGGATACCGTCATGCTTGGAGGTATCCACACCACAATTATGAATACCACATCCGGCTACGATCGTAACATCGCAGTCCTCTCCGATATAGAAATCATTGTATACCATATCCTGCAGACCGCTCTTACTCAAAAGAACAGGGATGTGCACACTCTCATTTTTTGTTCCCGGTTTAATGATGATATCGATTCCCGGTTTATCCTCTTTTGTTACAATATCTATATTTGCAGTTGTATTTCTACTGTCAAGCTGTCCGTTGACACGAATGTTAAATGCGCCCTCCGGTACATCATGAAGTCCTGCTACCTGCTGCAATAAACTCTTCTGAATTAAATCCATGTTCTGTTACCTCACAACTTATTTCTGTTTTTCTTCCAGCACCTTGCAGGTGGCTGATTCGCCGGTCAGTCTTGGCATGATCGCATCTCTGCTTCCGATTGCATCAACATGACCATTTGCGATCACAACAATCTTATCTGCTATATTAAGGATTCGCTCCTGGTGGGAAATGATCAGGATCGTTCCGTTGATCTCCTCCCGCATCTTCTCAAATACCTTGATCAGACTGTTGAAGCTCCACAGATCGATGCCTGCCTCCGGCTCATCAAATAATGACAGCTTCGTACCTCTTGCAATGATCATTGCGATCTCGATACGTTTTAACTCACCACCGGAAAGACTTGCATTTACTTCACGGTTCACATAATCTCTTGCACATAAACCGACTTCGGAAAGGATCTCACAGATCTGTGAAACATTCATCGTTTTGCCGGATGCTATAGATACCAGATCTTTTACGGTAAGCCCTTTAAAATGAACCGGCTGCTGAAATGCATAGCTGATTCCTTTCTTTGCACGTTCTGTTATATTCAGCTCTGAAATATCTTCGCCATCTAAAAGAATCTGTCCTGTCGTCGGTCTGATGATTCCTGCTATGATCTTTGCAAGTGTTGATTTACCGCCACCGTTAGGTCCGGTAATTGCTACGAAATGTTCGTCTACTGTAAGGTTAATGTCTTTTAATATTGCTTTCTCTTTTCCATCCTCATTTACAATATATGAGATGTTTTTTAACTCTAACATAGTTCCTCCATCGCTGTTTGTATTTTTTTAAACACACTGTTTTATAGTATATCCTAAAATCCCCTATATTCCAATATTCTTTTAGTATTTTTTCCAGTTTCCGGCGGAAGTATGCGTAGTTTTTCTTCCTATAATTAAAAATAAGTCCATCCGGTTGTGTGGGGGGTATGACTGTATTCACCCTATATGACATTTATGAGGATTTCGTTGTGAGCTGCACATTGTCAGTAAATACGAGTGCCTGTCTGAGCCGAAGGCGAGTTGGCACAGGAGTATTTACGGATCAGACATGTGCAGAGAACAGAAACCGCAGTAAGTCATATAGGGTGAATACAGTCATACCCCCCACACAACCGGATGGACTTATTTTTTATAGGTGTTTTATATAAATTAAGAATTTCTCTTCTTTGTTAATACGCCTGCGATTATGAATATAACACCGAATGCTACGGAGATAACGCCCCAGATTACCAAATCGGCATAGGAACCTGCACATATAAGGCCGATCAGACCGCCGACTATGTAGAAGCCTGCACTTGTGAATGCACCGCCTGCTCCGGTTGACTTTCTGGTTACAATTCCAACAATTCCTGCGACAAGGAAACAAACTGCAAGTAATACACCTGCAGAGCCTCCGGATTCCCCGTTTTCTTCCAGTGCATTTGATAATCCTGCCGCACAGGACTGAAATGTTACTAAGACTGATAACACGATTGTTATGATCCCTGCTACAAGTCTGAATGTTGATAAAGGTTGCTTTGTCTTTTCCATAATAAATTCTCTCCTCTTTCTGCTGTTATAAGTGTTCTTGCTATTATATTAAAATCCCCCGGCATCAGTCATCATTCAGGGTATTTTGATATAATTACAACCACTGCATATTCTATCTTATAAAATTATCAGAAAGAGCTGGTGTGCTGTCAGCACACTATCGGAATATATCTTCTACTATAACGAATACAAACATTACTAAGAAAAACCATGCCACTGTATATAAAAATAATCCAACCAGCTTCCATATCTTCTTCGGTGAACGTACAAGCGGAAAATAATTCCAAACATCCAGATAATTATTCCAAAAAAACGGAGTAATAATAAACATCATAAAATATACAAAGCGATTTACATATAACCAAGTTCCGGAGAGCGGTTCTCCATGATCTTTTACTTCTACTGTCAGACAGAAATATATCCAAAATATATAATAAATGGCTGCAACAACCATATTCAGGACTTTCCCTTCCCGAAATCCCGGCGGCAGAAAACGAGTCCATGCAGGGCGGATTTTTCCTTTACGCTCATAAGGGTCTGATATAGCAGATGTTTCAACTGTAACCGTTTTATCATTCAACGACTCTTTATCCGTATATGTATCGAAACACATACTCTGATAAACAGCTTGCATCATTTCCTCTGCTGTCTGATATCGTTTCTCCGGATCGATCTGGGTTGCTTTTCTGATTATCTGTGACACTTCCGGATAATCTTCATAGATTCCGTCCCGGATTAATTTTCCACACAACATATAATTTAATAATACGCCAAGTCCATAGATATCCGTCCGCGCATCTGACTGCAAAAAACCATATTGCTCCGGTGCTGCAAATCCTCTTGTACCGATCAGCTCGGTATCCCGATTTCTCTCTGCGTCAAAAACTCTTGCGGTATTGAAATCGATCAGATATACAGATACGATTCCCTGCCCCTTTTTGAAATCTCCCTGAAGCATTACATTTGTCGGCTTGATATCCCGGTGTACGATCGGCGGTATATGACTGTGCAGTTTTTCTAATGTCCGGCAAAGATATTCGATCACCCTGCCGGCAGCATCCAAATCCAGACATCCAAATTGTTCAATATATGTTTCCAACGTGATCCCCTGTATGTATTCTTCGATCAGATATAACGTACCATCCTCTTCCATACATTCATAAATCTGTGGAACGTAAGGGAGTTTTGATTGCTGTAGCCAATCATATATAGATTTATCATATTGCGTCAGAACTTTTTCCACATAAATCTGTCCGGTCTCTACATGCCGCACCAGAGAAATTCCCTTTTTATGCTCTACTTCTTCCAGTCTGCGATAAAAGGACAGACGACTTTGTATTTCTAAATTCATATCATTTTCCTATTGTTTATCTTGAAATTGCATTATCGACAAGTATAATAAATATTATATGGTACTGATAAAAATTATCAAGGGAAAGAATACAGGATCGATCATGAAAACGACCAGAACAACAGATCTACTGAATGAATTATCAACCGATGATTCAAATATACATTTTAAATCTTTTATAACATCTCATGCAGATGATATGTCCTGTGACAATCTGCAGGATTATTTTAATCTGTTCTTTAAAGATCACCCGGAGCTTCTGATCGCCGATGTCATAAAACGAAGCAATCTGGACCGCGGCTATGCTTATCAGATCTTAAACGGCAGGAAACCACATCCCGGAAAATACAAGCTGGTTCTTCTGGCATTATGCGCCGGAATGAATTTGAAAGAGATCCAGCGTGCACTTACAATCTCCGGAAATGCCGTATTGTATCCCAAATTTCCACAGGATGCTGCCCTGATCGTATGTATCAATCAGAACTGTACTTCTGCATTTGAAGTGATGAATTTCTTTGCGGAAAATAATCTGGATTTTCCTGAATAAACGGAGGTATATCAAATGGATACTTTTAGAAACATGAGAAACGACAAACTGGCGAAAGCCATGATAAACAAGCTGGCTGCCAGAAATATGGAAGGCTTCTATGTCCAGACAAAGGAAGAAGCTAAGGAGCTTGCACTGAGTCTGATCCCGGAAGGAAGCTCTGTCGGCTGGGGCGGTTCCATGACCGTAAAAGCAACCGGACTTTTAGATGCTGTTATCGAGGGAAACTACAAAGAGCTGAACCGTGATACGGCAAAAACACCGGAAGAAAAAGACCGGATCTCCAAAGAGTGTTTCTTTGCAGACTACTTCTTAACAAGCTGCAATGCGATCACTGAAGACGGCATAATGGTAAATATCGATGGCAATGGAAATCGTGTGGCTGCCATTGTCTACGGTCCTTCCCATGTTATCGTGATCACAGGAATGAACAAGGTAGTACGAACAGAAGAAGATGCTTTAAGCCGTGCAAGAAATGAAGCAGCTCCGATCAATGCACAGCGCTTCGGACTTTCAACTCCTTGCAGCACAACCGGAGAATGTGCAAACTGTCTGTCACCGGAAACAATCTGCTGCCAGTTCTTAACCACCCGCTATTCCAAGCACAAAGGCCGTATCAAGGTCATCCTTGTAAACGAAGATCTGGGATTTTAGGGTAGCAGACAAAATAGCAGATGGATGTTTGTACTATAATATTATGTAGCAAGCCTGTCCGAGCGCCGGTACTTAGGTTGCGTATTTTGCAACCTTATGTACCGCTGCGCCGAGGATAGAACGCGAGTGTCTTGCGTAATAATATGTGTAGCACAAATAGCCATCTGCTATTTTGTTATTTATCCTTCTATTGAGATAATCTTCTTTTCTTCTACTTCCGGCTGGCCGTCGAATTTTGGTACATAGACATAAAGAACGCCATTTGCAAATCTTGCTTTAATATCCTGTTCACTGACTTTATTACCAACATAAAAGCTTCTCTTATAGTGACCGGAATATCGTTCCCTCTTGATATAACTTCCCTCTCTGCCTTCATGATCTGATCCGGCATAACTTGCAAGGATCGTCAGATATCCGCCTTTTAATTCCGCCTTGATGCTCTCCTTTGGGAATCCCGGCAGATCCATCTCTATCTCATATCCGTCCTTTGTTTCGAATATATCAGTTGCCATTGTAGTCATGGTACGAAGTCCGGAACGGCTGCCCCAGAAGGAATCATCAAAAAAGCCATTCATCATCTCAAAATTATCTGAAAAAATACTTGGTCTATCCATCCTAATTACCTCATTTCTATTAATATTTCTGGTTTTATATCTGTTTTACATTACCAACGTTTTCTGTATTTTATTTAGAGACACATATTATAAAATATCTTTTCGTTATTTTTACGCTTGCTTTATATTACTTATAGCACCTTTTGTCAGCACTGTAAACAGCTGAGTGCTAATTCAAATATTATCTTTTTGTAAACTTCTCCTCCATTACGCGGATACCATGATAGAACATCTCATTAATCGGAGTTGGCACGCCAAGCTCTTTTCCCATCTTTATGACATTGCCGGCAAACATCTCTACCTCAGTCAGCTTCTCTGCTTCCAGATCCTGCAGGGTTGATGGTTTGTTCTCGGGTGGAATCGTCTTTACTGTAACATCCTGCTCCGCTATTTCTTTTTCACCTATATCGATTCCCTTCTTCTGCGCGATCGCAGCCACTTCCCGCATGGCATTGTCACGAATCCAATTCGCACTGTCGCTGATACGGAAAAATCCAAATGGGATACCGAGCAACGCACAGGTCATATTTTCCCCAATATTGCACATGTATTTAAACCAGAGTCCCTTTAACATATCCGGATCGATCTCATATGGAATATCGGCATGATCAAATACTTCTTTTACAGCAAGTACACGATCTGACAGAACATCATTTTTCTTCTCTCCGAAGTGAATCTTGCCCCAGTACGGATCAAAGTCTGCTTTTCCATCTTTCATAACAATGGACATTCTCATATATGCATATAATACATGTTCTTCGCCAAATGCCTGAATCAACTGTTCCTCACTGTCTACACCATTTAGCAAAGACAGGATCAATGTATGTTCACCTACCTGATGGCGGATATCTTCTATTGCCTGCACAAATCCATAGCCCTTTACACCGATCAGGACCAGGTCCGCCGGCTCTCCCTGTTCTTCGGGTGTCACGATCGGAAATCTGTAGTTGACGCCATTGATCGTAACTCCTTTACTTTCCAGGCGTTTTTTACGTTCACCACCTGCAATAATATAAAAATCATCTCCAAATGCTTCATATAATCTTGGTGCAAAAAATACACCCATGGCTCCAAGTCCGATCAATGCAATTCTTTTGATCTTCATATTTCTTATTCCTCTTTTCCACTATATTGATTCTTTGTTTAACATTCTATCCTGTTTTGGTGTGATTCCACGCCATCTTTTATATGTCCTTATAAAATGACTACAATCAAAAAATCCTGTTTCCTGTGCAATATAATCTAGATCATAATCCGAATTTAACAATAGTTCCTGTGCTTTATTCAACCGTATGTACTGTATATATTCTTTGCACGATCTTCCGTAATTCTCACGGAATAACCGCGCAAAATTAGAATAACTCATATTACACATCTCTGCCAGCTTCTGTATTTCCAGGGGATCTGATGAATGCATATCGATATACTCCAGAATATGATAAAACGATAACCCGGTATCTGCGTGTTTCCCCCGTTTCTGAACATCGATTTTTTCTGATTTTCTGGCTATGGCAACTAGCAATGATTGTATGCATGACTGCATGGCAAGCATATACATTGCTGCTTTTGTCTCATACTCTGATACAATATCGCGTGCAAATAAATCAATCTCACCCAGAGTATCCTTTTCGTGCAAAACAATACAACAATCTTCCTCCGCTGTCCTCCTCACAAAACAGTCATACATCTTCTGCAAATATGCCTGGGGGATATTTAATGTATGAATGTTGAACTTGATAACTGCATACCAGACGTTTTCTGTTCTCAATCGATGCCCCGGTTGAGGGTGTTTACCTTTTCGCAGTCTGCTTCCAATAATCTGCGAAATGATCTTGCGGCTGTATTCAGTGGATGCTGGCTGTCATATATCATGCAGATATGCCGGTCAGGAATTTTCTCCTTTAGGACTGCCTGTATTACTTCTCCGCGTTCGAGCGCCTCACCTGCCATGGATTCCGGTATAAATGCCAGTCCCAGCTCACAACGGACAAGCGGCAGGATCTGATCTGTTGTCGCAGCCTCCGTATCCGGTGCAAATTCTATCCCATGCGCTAAAAACAGCCGCTCATAAAATCGAAATGTCATCGTTTCTCTTCCAAGACTGATCAACGGATAATTCTTTAATTCTTTTAAAGACACCGTCTTTCCCTGCAGCTCTTTAAAGGATTGTCCACCGATCAGGATCTCCCGAAACGATCTCAACATTCTGGTTTCAAGGGGCGAGTCTGCTTCCACCGGTGTCGACACAACAGCAAAATCAATCTTACCGCTCTTTACTGCATCTACTGCCTCCGGCGTGGAATGATTATAGATTCTCAGTCGAATTCCCGGATATGCAGTATGAAATGACCTTAATTTATCAAACAAATATATATTTAACGCTGTCTCGCTGGCTCCGATCGATATACTTCCATGTACCATGCCCGAATAGTCCGCCAGTTCATCCTCTGCCGTTAATAACTGATGCATAGCTGCCGACACATACATATATAATTTTTCTCCCTCCGGTGTAAGCTGAACGCCCCGGTTGGTTCTTACAAATAAGGTACTGTGCATCTGCTGTTCCAGACAGT
This sequence comes from Clostridium sp. BIOML-A1, assembly GCF_009874105.1. NCBI lineage: Bacteria > Bacillati > Bacillota > Clostridia > Eubacteriales > Clostridiaceae > Clostridium > Clostridium sp. BIOML-A1. Next base: position 293,607 of record NZ_WWTL01000004.1, read on the forward strand.
TCATCGCTCTTGTAACATTTGGCTGGCTGCTTTCCAGAACCTTCGCAGCCTTTGTAAAATTATGATATTTTGCCACATAATAGAAAATTTTATAATATTCAAAGTTAATATTCATCTGTCTTCTCCGTTTCTTTTATCATATCAAATGATTATGTCTGTCATATCAATTATATCTTTTACTTATCTTTTTGCCAATAGTATAATTGTGCAGAACAGAAAAAGAAAGGAAGTCGGTTAAGCATGAACGAAACTACAATTTTTCCACGAGAAAAAAGAGCAGATTTCTTATTTGAAAAAATCCTGAATGATCCATGGGCATGTGAGAAATTACAGGAAACATTTGCAAATTACCTGTGCTATAACGATGATGCTTACGACGCACCACTTCCGGCAGAAGAATTTGCACAGGCACTATTCAATTCCTATCATAACCGGGATCTGTCTGCATTTCTTATGGCGATCTGCAACAATACCCTGTTTGATCTTCTGCGCAATTCCTTTCTGATCCCATATCGATTCAACGCAGATGGCAAAACAAATCCTGTCATTATGACAGATGACAATGGTCAGTTGCTTCCTGAATACAAAACTTCGATCCGGGAAAAAGAATATCGTCATTTTCATAAGATCTATCAGACACTTGGGAACAACAAAAATGTCTATCTCGCCCGCGCATACAGATACAGTCACGATTATGCCGCAAATGACATGAAACCGGAACAGAAGATTCTGGAAAAAAGTGACGGTGTACTGTTGATCCGCGAGCTTCCCGATACTGTAAAGCAAAAGGAGACAGAGGCAGAAGCATATTCTGCTGTATGGGATCTTATGATCGCACTGGAAAAGGAGCTTCCTATGTCCTACATTTTCTATGGACAAGATTCTCTGGTGAAAAACAATTCCCGATATGATGAAATCGGCATATTCCTTCCAAATTCATTATTCCTGACGAATCTGGAACATCATATTGAAAAAGCGGAGGAGATCATCTATGCCAAAGAACAGTAATTATACAGATATCATGGAAAAAAACCATATGGAAATTCCATGGCATGATTATGTAAAAAATGATAGCAATGTCCTGATCGCCAAGGCTGGGCTGATAGAAAAAGCCTCTGTTATTGGAAGGGTCGGGTTAATTATGCTCTCCTGTGGAACAGGTGCCTGGCGTGTTCGTACCTCCATGAACCGCCTGTCCAAAGAACTGGGCGTAACCTGCACCGTTGATGTCGGATTGATGTCCATTGAATTCAACTGTTTTGATGGAACCGACTGCGTTTCACAGTCTCTGAGCATTGCGAATACCGGTGTAAACACCTCGAAGCTCTATCGGATGGAACAATTCGTTGATAATTTTCCAAAAGAAGAAGCCCATCTGACGGGTGAGGAAATCCACCGGCGTCTTGATCAGATTGAGAAGATCCATACACTTTATTCACCTGCAAAACTGGGTCTGGCTTCGGCCCTCGCCTGCTGTGCATTTACCTTCCTATTAGGCGGCGGTCCTGTTGAAATGATCCTGGCTTTTATTGCAGCCGGTGTTGGAAATGTCATCCGTACCAAAATGATCAAGCACCATTTTACCCTTTTCTTTAACATAGCAGTATCCATATCAGCCGCATGCCTGACATATGCCATCTGCTTTCACCTTGCAGAAATCTTCTTCCACGTATCTGCACTCCATGAAGCTGGCTATATCTGCTCAATGCTGTTTATCATTCCCGGATTTCCATTCATAACAAGCGGCATTGACCTGGCTAAACTGGATCTTCGGTCCGGGCTTGAACGTCTGAGCTACTCTGTCATCATAGTTTTAGTAGCCACTATGTTCGCCTGGATCATGGCATTGCTGTTACATTTTCATCCTCAGGATTTCTCCGCTTTGAATCTGGCTGTAGGTACAAAGCTTATCCTGCGGATCATTACAAGCTTCTGCGGAGTCTTCGGTTTCTCCATTATGTTTAACAGCTCGATTCCGATGGCTGTCACCGCTGCCTGTATCGGAGCAGTTGCAAATACTCTCCGGCTGGAGCTTGTCGATTATACAAGCACTCCTCCGGCTGTTGCCGCATTTGCAGGCGCATTAACCGCAGGTCTTCTTGCCTCCGTTATAAAAAGGAATAACGGATATCCAAGAATCTCTCTGACCGTTCCGTCCATCGTTATCATGGTTCCGGGACTTTATCTTTACCGTGCTTTCTATAATCTTGGTATCATGTCTTTAACAGAGGCTGTTTCATGGCTTTCATCTGCGATCATGATCATTATTACTCTGCCTCTCGGTCTGATATTTGCAAGGATCCTGACAGATCGTACTTTCCGGTACTGCACCTGATTCATGTATCGGACGCAAGCCCTTATTTATCTTTTATGTTGAAAAATTATCATTGAATTATGTCGTATTCTGGCATATAATATTTCCAATATTTATATATTCAGGGAGCTGACAAATTAGCCGGCTGAGAGGAGAATGAAGTTCTCGACCTGTGAACCTGATTTAGGTAATGCTAACGTAGGGATGTGTATTAGAGGTGCCCTGCGGCATCTTTTTTTATTGCTCTGTGGCAGATCGGGAGCACCACTTTCTGCCACGTAAAATAACATTGGTTGTGATAAGGAGGATAATATGGAAAATTACACAACACAAATGGACGCAGCCAGAAAAGGGATCATCACTCCGGAGATGAAGATCGTAGCGAAAAAGGAACATATGGCTGTCGAGGCGCTCAGGGATTTAGTTGCAAAGGGACAGGTTGCCATCTGTGCTAATAAGAAACACACCTGTCTGAATCCTGAAGGTGTCGGCAGTATGCTGCGTACCAAAATCAACGTAAACCTTGGAGTATCCAGAGACTGCAAGGACTATAACATTGAGATGGAAAAAGTAATGAGCGCAGTTAATATGGGCGCAGAGGCGATCATGGATCTGTCCAGTCATGGAAATACACAGCCATTCCGTCAGAAGCTGACAAGCGAATGTCCTGCCATGATCGGTACAGTTCCGATCTATGACAGTGTCATCCACTATCAACGTGATCTTGCAGAGCTGACAGCAAAGGATTTCATCGATGTTGTCCGTCTTCATGCAGAAGATGGTGTTGACTTTGTAACCTTACACTGTGGAATCACAAGAAAAACGATCGATCAGATCAAGAAACATAAACGTAAAATGAACATCGTAAGCCGGGGCGGAAGTCTTGTATTTGCATGGATGAGTATGACCGGTCAGGAAAACCCGTTCTATGAATATTTCGATGAGATTTTAGATATCTGTGAGGAATATGATGTTACGATTTCCCTCGGAGATGCATGTCGTCCGGGCTGTCTGGCAGATGCGACTGACGTATGCCAGATTGAAGAACTGGTACGTCTGGGCGAGCTGACAAAGCGTGCCTGGGCACACAATGTACAGGTTATGGTGGAAGGTCCCGGTCATGTACCACTTAACCAGATCGCTGCAAATATGGAAGTTCAGAAGACCTTATGCATGGGCGCACCATTCTATGTTCTCGGGCCTCTGGTTACAGATATCGCTCCCGGTTACGATCATATCACCAGCGCGATCGGTGGTGCTGTTGCTGCCATGAACGGAGCTGCTTTCTTATGCTACGTTACCCCAGCCGAGCATCTTGCACTTCCAAATGTAGATGATGTAAAACAGGGTATCATCGCATCAAAGATCGCTGCTCATGCAGCCGACATTGCAAAGGGTATTCCGGGCGCCAGAGATATCGATGATAAGATGGCGGATGCCAGACGTGTCCTGGACTGGGATGCACAGTATGCCTGCGCACTTGATCCTGCTACAGCCAAAGCGATCCGCGACAGTCGTATGCCGGAGGATGATCACTCCGATACCTGTAGTATGTGCGGCAAGTTCTGTGCTGTCCGCAGTATGAACAAGGCTCTCGCCGATGAGTACATCGACATTCTGTAGTACGAACGCAAATAAAATGGGCGCTATGGATTATCGCAACTAAATTTTCTACCAGAATACACATGTCTGATTCACTCATGCTTCTGTGCCAACTCGTCCTTCGGACTCAAACAGGCACCCGCATTCGTTGACAATGTGTATTCTGCTGACGAAAATTTAGCAACCGACAATAACATAGCGCCCATTTTATTTGCTGTCTTATTGCAGAATGTAAAACATGCAGTTCTTAATAATCAGAATGTGTTCCAACATCTTTCTTTCATAAAATCTGCAATAACAGAGATATTTTCACCTTCAGCTAAAAAGCCTCTCCCATGTTTGCATTTCTCCAATATATGCATTCATCTTTTCTTGTCATACGATGGATGGTCGCCGCGGTCAACCACAACCTCGTATCCGATTCCCTGCATTCTCCGCATCATACAGCCACAGCACTCCGAGGCTTCTTCCCCGGTGCAGATCTTATTGTCATATAACAGATATTTTTTCCTGACACCGACCGGTGACAGATTCGGCATCACAACATTTGCCCCGGCAAGAATCCCCTTCTCCCTGCCAAGCGGATGGATCGTGCCAAGTGCTGTTGTCGCAGGAAGCAGCACAGTAGGATGGATCAGACGGATAATTGACAGCAGCCGTAAGGTCATCTCAAGTGTTCCGGCAGCCTCTTTTCCAAATGGTGTGTCTGCCTGCGGAATAAAAGGTCCGATTCCGCACATTTCCGGTTCCAGTTCTTTGATCAGACAGAGATCCTCATATAGCGTATCGACCGTCTGATATGGTGAACCGACCATAAAGCCACACCCAGTCTGATAACCGATCTCTTTCAGGTCATGCAGGCACCGGATCCGGTTGTCAAATGACATTTCTCTCGGATGAAGCTTCTCATAATGTGCCTTATCCGCAGTCTCGTGACGAAGCAGATAACGTTCCGCCCCGGCAGCAAAATACCGCTCATAGGCTTCCCTGCTTTTCTCTCCGATTGACAATGTGATCGCACAGTCCGGATGCTGGTGTTTGATCTCTGATACGATCTCACAGATCTGGTCATCTGTATAAAACGGATCTTCGCCTCCTTGTAACACAAATGTCCGAAAACCGAGCCGATATCCACTCTGACAACAGTCAAGAATCTGATCTTTGGTCAGCCGGTACCGATCAACATGGCAGTTATCTCTTCTTATTCCACAATAAATGCAGTTATTTTTACAATAATTTGTGAACTCGATCAGTCCACGCATATAGACTTTATTTCCATATACCTTCTGCGCTTCCGTTCTGGCACATACCATCAATTCTTCGATCATTTCCTGATCGTCTGTTCCCAGCAGAAGCTGAAGCTGTTCTTTTGTAATATTCTGTTTATCGCGAATCTCTGTTATCAGTGTATGCATAAACGGTTTCCATCCTGTTTTTACTTATAAATAGTTTATCACATTTTTCTCTTATACAACATCCACTTTTCCGGATTGCATACAAACGATGCAAAAAAAGTTCAAAGATATTGCATTTCTGTGTCGGTTTATATACAAAAATGATGCATTTCAAATATATGCTAGATACATCAAATAAATGAACAACCGCTCATGCCCGGGCAGCGAGTTTCGACAACAGACCATATGTCTGTAGATGACCAATAATATAAATACTTACATGAAACCGGAGGAACTTGAGGACATGACAACTCTTACAATCAAAACAAATGCACTGGATAACAATATACGGATCATCAAACGTCTGGCAAACGGCGCAAAGGTCATAGCAGTATTAAAGGGGAACGCTTATGGGCTTGGACTTACAAAATTTGCATCGTTCTTACAATCAAAGGGTATTGATAACTATGGTGTAACCGAACTGTCAGATGCTGTCACCTTACGCAGAAACGGAATCACGGGAAATATCCTGCTGATGACTCCATTATATAACTCAGAAGATATTACGACTGCGATCGATCACGATATCACGCTCAGCATCACCAGTACCGACTGTGCGCATGTGATCGATGAAACGGCTGCCTACATGAACCATCCGACAGTCCATGCACATCTCTGCATTGACACCGGATTTGGCAGATACGGCTTCTTATGTTCAGATGAAAAACAGATTGCCAATACAATTCAATCACTGAGGCATATAAAAATCACCGGCATCTTCTCTCATTTTCATGCGGCAGCCTGCAGAAATGAATACTATGTGAAGAAACAGTTTCAGGATTTTACCCATCTCTGTGATGCTCTCCGGAAAGATGGCGTCCCGGTAGGCATCCGTCATATCTCATCTTCAACTTCGATGATAAAATATCCTTCCATGAACTTAGATGCCATCCGCATCGGTTCTGCCTTTCTTGGCAGACTTGCGGTTCCAAATGATTATGGTTTTCGTGAGGTCTGCAATCTGTCCGCCTGTGTGGACGATATCTATGAACTGCCGGTCGGTCACAACATTGGCTATGGTCACAGCTTTAAACTGTCACACAATGCAAAGACAGCCGTTATCTCCGCCGGATATTATCATGGGCTTGGAATGGAACGCCACACCGATTCCCGGACAAATTTCTTCTCTCCGATCCGTATTTATTATAAATTAAAAGGCACTTTCCATAAAAAGACACCGGCTGCCAGCTTTAAAGACTGCCGACTTCCGGTGTTAGGTCAGATCAGTATGAACTCCGTTATCGTGGATACAACAGGATGTAATATCTCGGTAGGTGATACGGTTACATTTCCGATCAATCCAATCTTCGTCAACAGCGCTGTTCCGCGGGTGTATATGTAACCTGTCTCGTGTTGTCCGGGCGACTGCCGGTACGCGGGTGTATATGTATCCTGTCTCATGTTGTTTGAGCTACTGCCGGTACGCGGGTGTATATGTATCCTGTCTCATGTTGTCCGGGAGACTGCCGGTACACTTTGTACTGTCGTTTGCTTTTTTTCGTTATGAGATGCAAATTGTCAGCGAATGCGGGTGCCTGTTTGAGCCTGAAAGGCGAGTTGGCACAGGAGCATGAGCGAATCAGACATTTGCAACGAATAGAAAAAAACAAGACATACAAAGTATACCGGCAGTATCCCGGACAACATGAGATAGGATACATATACACCCGCAGAATAACAGTAGCCCGGACAACATAAGGCAGCCAAACTTTATATCACATGGATGCGACAGGTGTTACTATCATATACTTTGCATCCCCGGTCAGCGGATCACGGCGTTTGTAATCGAATAATATATAGCATACTTCAGACAGACGATTTCCCGTCTCTCTGTTGTAATAAATCTTTTCTATGTGTGTCATTCTGGACATAGATTTCCAGTCACAGCCATGATAGTCTTCTTCCCGAAGGTATCTGTGGTCGTTGGCCTCACGGATGTAGAAGTCCCGGAACAAATCTCTCACACCCTCCTGTTCCGGGGCGAAATCCGGTCGGGTCTTCATATTCTCACGAAGATATAAGTCAAATACCAGCATTTCCCGAATCAGTTCTGTCTTCTCAGGGAAGTGTTCTTCTGCAAAATGAAGCAGTACATGATACCGGTAGATTCTCGCCGGTGTCTGGATAAAATACCCCTTTTCATCATAATAAGCTGCAAGGCTCGCATAAAAATCAAACGGCGAATCAAATTCTTCCACCAGGAATGGCAGCGTGCTCTCAAACTGACAGCTGTTATAATAAATCTCTACCATTTCTTCGATCTGCTTTAATCGCAGGATCTCATCATAAGATATCCACTTTGTAAATAAGACTTCATACGGCGGACAGCTCGTATACTGTAAGCCATACCGTTCTGCATTGTCATGCATCTTCGAACCCTTTAGTACCTTTAAAAAACCTAACTGAAGCTGCTCCGGCTTCATCGCATATACATCATTAAAGGAATGTGCAAATGATTCATAATCCTCATACGGAAGCCCCGCGATCAGATCCAGATGCACATGCACATTATGTCCCTGATGAATCCGGGCAACGATCTTTGCCAGCTTATCAACATCCATTACACGATCGATCTCCCGTATCGTCTGCAGATTTGTCGACTGTACTCCGATCTCCATCTGTATTGCCCCCGGCCGCAGACTGTTGACCAGCTCCAATTCTTCCTCATTTAAAATGTCTGCTGCGATCTCAAAATGAAAATTCGTGATTCCATTGTCATGTTCTTTAATATACCTCCAGATCGCCATCGCATGTTCATGGGAACAGTTAAATGTCCGGTCTACAAACTTCACCTGTTTTACTTGATGATCCAGGAAAAACTGCAGCTCCTTCTTCACCAGATCAAAACTGCGGAAACGAACCCGTTTGTCAATCGACGACAGACAATAACTGCACCGGAACGGACAGCCTCTGCTGCTCTCATAATAAATGATTTTATTTTTAAAAGTGTCCAAGTCATAATACAGAAACGGAAGCTCCGACAGATCGGTAAGTCCTCTTGGCTTCGTACAAAGAATATCTTCTCCTTCCCGAAGCACCAGGCCGTCAATATCCCGAAAACCCCCGGTATCACAGAAATTTTCAATACCACAGGAATTCCCAGTATTACAAGCGTTCCCAATATCATAGGACTTCGCAGTATTATGAATATTTCCAATATCAAGATATCTTCTCAGCACATCATAAAAGGTTGCCTCTCCTTCTCCAACCATAACTCCTGTAAGCTCCGGCATCTCCGCAAGAAGCTTATCAGCATCATAGGTTACTTCCGGACCACCGACCCAGATATCTGTATCCGGAAGGAGCTTCTTCAATTCTTTTATGATCTCACGGATCATCTCGATATTCCATATATAACAGGAAAATCCAACTGCATCCGGTCTTCTCTTATAGATATCTGCAAGAATCTCTCCCTTTTGATTGTTGATCGTATATTCTGCGATCCCGATATATTCTGCAAGAGACGGCTGTCTCTTTACCGAATAAGAATACAGGGAATAAATACCCGGATTTGAATGAATATATTTTGTGTTTAATGCTGCCAGTAAGAACTTCAAGGAATTCACGACCTCCTACTATATGATTTTCTGTATCTTTGCAGGCTCATTCATAATAATCTCTTTTTTCATATTTCCGATATATGAAATTATTTATCTATTTCAAGGATTATACCACAGATAAGATTTATTAAGCTACAAAATCCGGAATTTGCCTTTACTTTAGAAATCGCGGATGATAGACTAAGGCTGTAGACAAAATTATATTATAGGAGGGTATCTATGAACAAAAAAATGAAACACTTATTACTGGCTTTATGTGTCTGTATCTTTGGTCTTATGATGACAGGTTGTGCATCAGAAACTACAACTACCATAAAAGTCAAATCGGCAACTAAGGCTGACTTCTCTATTCAGGTTGGCTATGACGATGAACTGTTATCCGCTATTGCAACCATGAGTGAAACCACAACAGAAGATCTCATCAAAGAACTGAAAGGATCAGGAGCTGTATATGCCAAAAAGACAATCAACGGCATCACCTACCACACCTTTACAGCATCTGCAAAAAATGCAAAAATGACAGATATTGAGAAGCTGTTAGAAGAAGCCGGATATACAAATGTATGTCTTACCAAAGATTTCTTCTATGCAACCTTTGATCCTGATAACGCCGCAAAGAACATGTCTTGTATCGCAGGGCTTACCAGCAAAGCAGCAGAGCTTCAGGCTAACGACAATTATGATCTGTCAAACATCCAGTTCTTTATGAAGACCAATGTTACCATGAAGTCTAAGATCAAGACAACAAACGGTAAACTGTCCAACAAGTCAAAAACAGTAAAATGGACGATCAAGGATGCTTCAAAGAAAAAGAATCTTTACGCTTCTACAGCTAAGACAACCAAGACAGCAAAGACAACAGCCGTTAAGAACAACAAGTCATACAAAGCCGGCAAGAAGATCACAGTATCAAACAGCAAGAGCCTTGTAAAGATGAAACTGGACGGCAAAGCAGTTAAGAAGAACACAGTTGTTAAGAAAAAGGGTACACATACCCTGACCATCTGGTCAAAGAACGGCAAGGTTCAGAACGTAATCTTTACAATTAAATAAGACGATTTATCACATAAAAAAACATCCATATCTTTATTTACAGCATTTATCTGTATTATAAAATATGGATGTTTTAATTTTATAATTTTATAATTTTATCTTTTATCATAGACAAGAATCCATCTGCTCTATATTGTTGTGAAGCAGATGGATTCTGTACTATAACCACATTATTAAAGTTCTTTATTTCATCCAGACATCGATATCCACCGAGCCGGAGATTCCCGGCACACTTCCCTCGCTGGTGTACTGCCAGCCGGTAAACAAATATGGGAAATCGGGTACATTGGAATATTGTGCCAGCCACAGCTGATAATCTCCCAGCCGATCCATATCCAGATTCTGTGCATACCAGTTCCTGTTTGCATAGATCATCGGTGTATATCCTGCATCCTTGATCGTATCGCAGAATCCAACGATTGCATCCGTCCGTTCCTCATTTGAGATATCATTGGCACGGGCGCCGTCCGCTTCCATCTTCTCCGTATCGATCACTACCGGATAACTGATCTTATAATCAGCAATGTTCTTGAGCACATACTGTGCCTCTTCCACGCCTTCCTCGTAGCTTACCGCCTGTGTATAGAAATATACACCGACCGGCATCTTGCTTTCGAGTGCAGTCTCTATATTCGTTACATAATTATCATCCAATGCCAATCCACCCTGAGTGTATCCACGATAACCAAGACGGATCATTGCAAACTGGATACCGGCTTCTTTTACCTGATCCCAGTCGATCGTTCCCTGATGACCGGATACATCGATTCCCAGCTTTGCATTCTTGATATTATCATCTGAATAACGCATATACCCATCATCATCCAGCTGAAATCGTTCCAGATCATAATTATGTCTGGCTACCTTGCTACTGATCTTATAGAGCTGGCAGGTCTCACGATCATCACCGACGATGATATAACTCTGCTTGATATAATTCCAGTAATTCTCGTAGATCAGATTTGCGAGTTCGCCCGGTGGAAGCTCCACTCCATAAGTTACTTCTGTATATAACGTAGGCTTCGACCTTGTCGTCTTATTATGCTCCACTCCTATACAGATACCCGCTATAATACCGATCACAATACCAATTATAATGCATACCGCATATTTCATACGTTTTTCTAGTTGTTTTTTTCTGTCTATTTCTCTCATGTCTGCCACAAGCCGTTTAAAATTGGATTCGCTCTGTACCAAGTCTCAATTGAATAATTTTATCATATTTTCGTCTGATCGCATGGCGATATCGTCTTGCCACATTATCCGAAAACATATCTGTAATATCTTCTTTATTCAGAATCGCTCTGTCATATAACACTCTGTATTTGATATTCCAGTCATACATCAGACTTGTACAGTTATCGATACTTACCTTAATAAACGCGCCTTTCTTCTTTCCTGTTAATACTTTCAGATTTGCCTGCTTTCTGCCAACAGAATTCTTGACATCAAACAAAACCTCAGCCCCCGGAAACCGCTGCCATATAGCATCAAGAAACGCCTGTAGTTTCTTTGTTGTAAAATACTTCGTAACATCACAGCATACAAATAATATCGCTTCTCCCTGATTCTTCTTAACGCTGTCAAGCCAAGTAAAATCTAAGATAGATTTTCCAATGTTCTGCTCCCTATCCTTGCTCTCCAGCATTCTGCGGCGAAGTTCCATTGTCTCAGGCATATCAACATTGTACCATCGGATCCTTCCGTTATCCATCCGCGAAAACATAGTATCAAGTTCCGCCCCGACATTTACAATGATCCCATCTGCATACCTCATAATAAACTGTTTTACCCGTTTGTCAATCTCTACGATTCTTCCCATCTTAACCAGACGATCATATTCCGGATACATCGCATTCAGATCCTTATGGGAAACATTCAATTTGGTTGCAAGCTTAATCGATTCATCATCCTGATAAATCTTTGGATAGCGTTCCGCCACCATGGATCTTGCCCACACTGCCCGCTTGATCTCCGGGTTTACGAGCTTTGCTTCATCCTTAATACTGTCACTGATACGATTGATGATCATACGACACTCAGGAATATGCGGATGCTCGATATAATCATGAGGCATCCCGAAATATTCAAAATAATGGATTCGGATCTGCTGTTTCTTTAGTCGATCATACAGATATCTTGCATATCCGTTTAACAGATCATCTTCTACCGTAAAAATGGCAATCTCATCACAGATATCCGTCAGGTCTGCGTATACCGGACATGTATATTCATTTTGATGATACAAATCCCTGATCCAGTATTTTCTCAAAAATTCTTTTATTCCCGGACGATAATAATACTTCCGCATCTCCTTCTTGCGATCCAGCATTAGGTTCGCCATATTACCATCCATAAATTCAGTATCCATCGCCGGAGATAACAGGATCAGTTTATCCGGTCTCCTGATACCTTCTTTCCATGAAAGAACTGCAAGTGATAACGCAAGTCCGCCACCGGTCGAGTCTCCGACTACTACCAGTCGGTCGATTGACATTTTCTTTGTCAGATGACGATATGCTCCGATCAACATGTCAAATGTATCCCGTGCGCAGAACTCCGGTGTCAATGGATAGATCGGAACGATCGCACCATAACCATTTTTCTCGATGACGGATGCAACAAATTCCCACTGATTTTTATTGATCTCCATGCAATGTCCGCCGCCGTGAATATAGAAAAAGAAATTTCTAACCTCTTTTCCTTTTGGCTTCACATAATAACATACACTAAGCTTTTCTTCGACCTTTGTGATCTCAAACTCATCCTTCATCCACTTTGGAGGATCACTACATTCATGCCTTCTCCCCTTCAGGACCTTTTTTGCAATGTCATCTGCTTTCATACGTTTATCATCGAGCATGATACCTTCTATTTTCTCTTTTATGATAACAAGACTGTTTTGTGTACTCATATACTTTCTTCCTTAATATACACGTAACCCATTTTCACCTGTTACCATTTTCACATAACCGTGGGTGAATATCAAGTAAAATTTAATTCTCAGCTGTAAAGCCCCAGTCTTCATCTGCCGCAATATTCAGGCTCTCAGACAGTGGCACAGGATCTATGAGCTCACCCGTTACAGCATCCAAAATTACCAGCTGTGATATATATGGATCATCATGATCATTATCTGCTGCCTCCTGCCTGCTGAATATCCATGCAGGCACAAAACAGTATGTATCCTGATCCTCCGTCTGTCTCAGGCAGTAACCAAGCTCCAGATGATCAAATATAACTTCTCTGTAGCCGGTCTTATATTTCTTATAGAATTCAGGTATCGCTTTCTCTGCCTTCTGTATCATTTCGTCAAATGAAAGTAACGTGACTGGTTCTGCCTGTCCTGTCGGTTCCAGATAATCTTTCCAGCCGGCATTGATAACACCATTTCCATCTACATATAACGTGTAAGATTCATGCGGAAGATCAAGTTCTATATCACCATCTTCCCCTGACAGATAATCAGTATCGTAATATGCATAATCAGCAACCGGCTGTGTACCCGCTGCCCGTCCATACAGGAAAATATAACCATCCCATTCATTTGCACCGGCAGGATTGCCGCTGTCATCATAATACGCCCACATCAGATCACTGACACCTTTAACCTGAACATCACTGATTCCCAGATCCAAAAGGAAATCATCAGCAATCGTCTTTGCTTCATCGACTGAATAGATACATTTATTATCATGCACCATAGCTTCCGTTTCTTCCTCTGTCGTTCCGCCCTGTCCGTTTCCTTGTGATGATTTGGTTCCCGTTTCCATGGCCGCCGACTGCTCCTTATATTCTTCTACAGACATCATCGGAAGCTGGATCATATCTACTTCGGATGCTCCATCCTGCGGACGATACTGTATCAAACTCTGTGTCATCTTAAAATGTGCCATCGGATATTCTGCACATGGAAAACCAAGCTCGAATTCTATATCATTACGGATACCCTTATACAGATCAGCGGAATAATCAACAGCTGCTACTCCATCCTTCGATGCTGCATCTATCATCTTTTCCAGTCTCTTTATCTCATCTGTATACTGCTCCTCAAAGATCGCTTCTCCGTTTTCTTTTCTTGCTTTTGCGTCCTCGTATTCCTGTTTTGCCGCATCCAGTTCTTTTTGTATATCATCTTTTGTCTTTGCTTTCTCGCCACTCAGCTGAATGTCACGGTCAAATACTGCATTTACCACCTTTTCTTTATATTCCGGTGTCCGTTTTCTCTTTTTCACATATTCACGGATCGTACCTGACGTATCAAATGTCTGAATCCGGTCTGCTGCAATCTCGATAGATTCCAGCTCACTGTCTGCCGGATCTATCGTCTGATGACAGGATTCCGGTATATCATAACCGGCAGAAACCGTTCCACTGTCGCCATTTGCATCCAGCCCTGTCTGTGTCGTTTCCTCCTGCTGCACGGAATCATAATCGATATCCTTCTTCCCACAGCCGGAAGTTATGGCTGTAAACATTAATGTGCCTGCAAATAACAACACCATTCCCTTTCTTTGTTTCATACCTGATTTTTTCATATTGATATTGATCTTCATCCTTTCCTGTCATAGAATTTCCCGTTTTCCCTCTTATTTCAGATAAAATTATTCTGATACTGTTTATTATTTGCTATTCTGATTCTACATTCATAGTTCGATATGTACCAAGTGCCTTTGATACTTCCACGATATCAATAACGGAACCATCTGTCGCATCAAGCACCACCATCTGATTCGGATTTGATTCATCCTCAACATTTCCATTATCGTCTGTATATTCTTCAACCTGTGTAAATATCCATGCCGGTACATATTCAAATTCTCCCTCCTGCTCGCCCTGTCTCAGGCAATAGCAAAGCTGCAGGCGGTTATATTCAATCGTTTTATACTGTGTACTGTATTTGGCATAATATTCAGGGATTGAAGAATCTGCACGTTTCATCAATTCTTTAAACGAGAGCATCTCTGCCGCTTCCGGTTCTTCCTCAGAAGAAAGATTATTTGTCCAATCCGCTCCGATGACACCATTATCATCGACTACGATCGTGCAGGAATCCGTAGGAATGGTTACTTCAGCATGTATCTGTGTAAAATTATCAACATTCCACGCATATAGTCCCTCTCCGATCGACTGATCCTTTATCATATGGTTGAATGTAAAATAATATCCATCGACATTTATCTCTACCGTACTGTAAAAATCATTATAATCCCATGCAAGCGCCGATGTCGAACTAAGAGACATATCATTACATCCGACATTCTTTAGAAAAGCTTCTGCTATTTCAAGTGCCTCCTGTTCTGAATACTTACATTCATTTACCGCCTTCTGTGCTTCTTCTGCTCCTGCATTACCATTTTCTACGCTTCTGTTTAATTCTATATACTGTCCACTCCTTATCGAATCCATCGGTTCATCCGGTGACCGGTACGATATTATATCCTCTTTTAATTCAAGACTGTAATCTGTATCTTCATCATTTGGCGGTGTAAAAATAAACTTATGATCTCCAATCGTTCCCAGATAACGAAGTGCAGAATAATCACCTGCCGCAGGATAAGTATCCGGTGCTTTCTCCAGTTTATCCTGAAGCTCTGCGATCGCATCATTTGCCTCCTTGATATGGTCTGCATCCGTTCCCAGATTCTTCTTATATGCCTCCCAGGAATCAATCTGAGCTTCTATATCTGCCTTTGTCATATTATCCTCATCGTAAGCATAGATTCCCTTGCTCTTATCAAATATAGCTTCGGCTGCCTTTTTCCGCCCTTCCTGTCCTGTATCATTCCTGGATAATTTCTCTGTATACATTATGGCTGTGTCCGGTACTGAAATGTCACTGACCTTCACGGTGATATCATTAAGCCCTGAATCTCCGACCGCAATACTTCCATCATATGACTGCGGAATATCATATTTATCCTGAAGGCTTCCACTGTCCTTATTTCCGTTGCTGCCATCGATATCATAATCTACATTTTTCTTGCCACAGCCGGCAAGCATCGTTGATACCATCAGCGTACCAACCACCAGCCATGCTGTCTCTCTTTTAAATCTTTTGTTTTTCATAGCCTTTCACTCCTTCATTTCATCCATTTTATTCCCCACTATAAAAGCTTCCTGCCGCCTTTGATAATTCAAGCAGATCGATCACCGTGCCATCCGTGGCATCTTACGACTTTCTAATTAAAACACACTATGCAATCATTTTTGCATCATATCTGTACATTTCCTGAATAATCAAAAAGGCACACCCATCGCCTTCTCTATATAATTACACGACTTGTTGCGTTTCTATTCGACTTGCACGCTTGTGTGGAGCACTTATCGAAGGCGAGTCAACGACGATGCCTGAGTTTAGTGCGTACCATGTAAGTCCCCTTAGCGAAGACAAACCAAAGGTGCAGTCTGAGTTTAGTAGGACTTACTGATTTGTCAGCAGTCGCCCAAACTCACCCTGACGGGTTCAAACATGGGCTTGGTGCTGACAGCTAGTGCAAGTCTCATAACGAAACTACACAAATGTCGATGTTAATTATATAGAGAAGGCGATGGACGTGCCTTTTTAATCTACAGTTTTAATTTATAGTTTTATTCTTCAGAAGTATCTTCTGCACTATTGTCCTCAGCGGAAGTATCTTCTGTACTGTTATCCTCGGAGGAAGTATCATCAGTATCATCGATATCTTCTCCGTCTTCTGTCGGTGTGTCATCATATGTATAATATGTGCCAAGTGACTTGGACAGTTCCAGAAGATCGATCACTGATCCGTCTCTTGCATCTATGACTACCATCTGTGTAGGATTGTCTTTTTCTGAATAATCCTGATATTCATCATACTGGGACAGAATCCATGCAGGTACATAATCGAACTCACCATCTTTCTCGCCTTTTTTCAGGTAGTATGTAAGTTCCATTCCGTTAAACTCAATCTTCTTATAATTAGATGGATATTTGCTGTAATACTCAGGAACCGTTTCATCCAGCTTTGCAAGCAGGTCTTTATAGGAGAGAATCTCTGCTGCCTGTGGTTCTCCGTCTGCCTCCAGATATTCGCACCAGTTTGCTCCATTAATACCGTTAGAATCTATACTAACCGAACATTCTTCCGTCGGAATATCAATAGAAGCATTATCCTGCTGAAGATTTTCAACATTCCATGCATTTACAGTAGCAGTTGGCTGATTGTTGATCGCCCTTGAATATATAAATGTATAACCATCTACTTCAGTTTCTAAATTATTGCCATCATTATCATAATAAACCCAGCAAAGTGCTGATGTCTTCTTTAATGATGCATCTGTGCATCCAACCTTTGCCAGAAAATCATCTGCCATCTGTCTGGCTTCATCTTCTGAGAATGTGCACTTATTCATGTTTGCATCTACAGAGCCTGCATCGTCACTTTCATACTGCATATAATCATCAAGAGTTGTGGAATAGCAGCCGTTTGCCCCATCCTTTGGACGATAGGTTAAGGTATCTCCGGTAAAATATAATGAATATCCGGTAGAACCATTATCTTCATCCGGTGTTGAAATCGTAAACTTCTGATCTCCGATCGATCCGATAAATGCATCACCTGAATAATCGCCGGCTGCCGGATATTCATCCGGTGCAGTCTGCATTTCCGTCTTCAGATCCTCAATCCATGTATCATAGTATGATACCATATCTGTATCAGAACTATTTTTCTTCTTTTCATTCTCATACATGTCGATTTCTTCCTGAATATCTGATTTGGTACGTTTCTCATAATCATACTCATAGATACCCTTATCTTTATCAAATACAGCCTCCACTGTCTGCTTCTTATCATCATTTGTCGTGGTTTTCTTCTTGCAAGGTGCAACATACAGATCTCCTGTATCCGGTACGATCACCTCTTCTGCATCAATGGCAATCTTCTGAATACCGGAATCACCTGTTGCGATCTGTGTATCACAGCTCTCAGGAATACCATATTTACCCTGAAGACTTCCGCTGTCTGCGTTGCTTCCACTTCCAGATCCTCCATTTCCGTCTACATCATAATCCACATCTTTCTTTCCGCATCCGGTTGCTGCTGTGCTGACTGCCAGCATACCGACCAAGAGCATAGCTGCCATTTTCTTACGATATGTACGAAATCCCACTTTATTGTTTTTTTTGTTCTGCATATAAGAACCTCCTCTTTTTCTTCTCTCATTATTATAGCTTCTGGATCATATCCAGTAAATGATTAATTTATAAATGTATTTACCGAGTCATTTCATTACTTTTCAGCTGTGTCACCGGTTGTGTCATCGGTTGTATCGGAAGAAGCATCTGTTGTATCCTCTGATGAATCTGTATCTCCGACAGAGGTTATCGATGAATCGCCTTCATCGGAGACATCTCTTGCAATCGTATCAGTATCATAATTCTGATATGTTCCAAGCGACTTAGACAGTTCCAGAAGGTCGATCACTGATCCGTCGACAGCATCTAAAACCACCATCTGATCCGGATAGTCTGCATTATTTGATTCATCTGCCATATCTTCGTACTGGGTCAATATCCATGCCGGCACATATTTGAATACTCCGTCTTCATCAGTCTTTTCCAGATAATAAGCAAGCTTCATGTCATTGAATTCAACCTTCTTATATCTGGTTGGATAAGTTGTATAATACTCCGCAATATTTGTATTTGCTTTCTTTAGAAGCTCATCAAATGATAACAGATCCTTACTCTCCGTCTTATCTGTAATCTCAAAATAATTTACCCAGTTTGCAGATATAACACCATTTGAGTCAACGTATACTTCACACTTTTCTGATGGAATACTTACAGAGGCATCATCCTGCATAAGATTATCAACATTCCATACTTCGGCAGATGCTGTCGGCTGATTATTGATCGATCTTGTATAGGAAAATACATATCCATCGACCTCTACTGAATCTGTATTACCATCTGCTCCATAATAATACCAGTAAAGATCCTGTGCCTTATTCAGTGTTACATCTGCCATACCGATCTTATTTACAAATTCATCTGCGATCGACTGTGCTTCATCTTTTGAGAATGTACATACATTTGTGGATGACATATCAACATCCGTCAGATCATCACCGGTATCCGGTGTGGAAAAATATACACCGCTGGCACCATCCTTTGGACGGTAAGTGATCAGTTGATCTTTCAGACCCATGGAACCGCTTGCCCCTCCCTGATCATCTACATTAACTAGGAATTTTCTACCACCGATTTCTCCCAGAAATTCAGTACCGGAATAATCATCAGCTGCCGGATATTCATCCGGAGCCTTCTGAAGCTGATCTTTTAAACCATCGATCATGGAATCATACCAGGTTGAGCCGGAAGTATCTCCATTCGCTGCAGAATTCTTCTTCTCCTTTTCGTACTGATCGATCTGTTCCTGAATATCTGCTTTTGTCATATTATCATAATCAAATGCATAGATACCTTTATCTTTTTCAACAAGCGATTCTACAAGTTGCTTTTTTGCATCATTTGAAATTTCTTTTTTCTTTGCATATACGATTGGAAGATCCATTGTACTTGGAACTGATACCTCATCTGCTTCGATCGCAAGCTTGCTCAAGCCACTGTCGCCTGTCTCAAGTGTCATATCACAGGATTCCGGAATTCCGTATTTATCCTGAAGACTTCCACTGTCTGCGCTTCCTCCATTTCCTGATCCACCATCTACACTGTAATCTATATTCTTCTTTCCACAGCCTGTAAGTGTACTTCCTGCAACCAGAACTCCTGCTACGGCAAGTGCTGCCATCTTTTTATAATGCAGCTTTCTGTTTACCTGTGTTTTCTTAATACCTGCTGTGTCTTTTCTTATTTTTTTCAAAATAATTACCTCCTGCTGTGATCCTGCATTCTAACAAACAAAATTAATATATTTTTTCAGCGCTGTAAAAATATTAACACAAACCATCGATTTTGTTCATTAATACGGGTCTATTTTTTTATTAAACTTTCTTAAGCTTTCTTTTCATTTTTCCCGACATATTAAATGTACATGACCACTACATATTTTATGCAATATAGTTGCATCCTTTTTGCATCCTTTTTCTACAATTTCTTGTATTTCTATATTGCATTTTTTCTTTTTATGTTATAGTATGTGCGATGAGAAAGAATAAAGAGGTGTCATTCCAATGAATATTACCATGTTAAAAAGTAAGATCCACAGAGCAGTTGTTACACAGGCTGAACTGAATTATGTCGGCAGTATCACGGTAGACTCTGAGCTTTTGAAGGAAGCAGGAATTCTTGAATATGAAATGGTGCAGATTGTTGATATTGAAAATGGAAATCGTTTTGAGACATACACGATTGCCGGAGAACCGGGATCCGGTGTTATGTGTTTAAATGGTGCCGCTGCCAGACAGGTTCAGGTAGGCGACCATATCATTCTGATGTGTTATGCTTCTATGACACCTGAAGAAGCCAAAGAATACCGACCAACGGTGGTCTTTGTAAATGAAGACAATTCCATCTCCCGTATCACCAGCTATGAAAAGCATGGCGAGATAGGCTAGATAATAAAGCAAAAAGAAAGAGACAGTACCTATTATTACGCAAGACACTTTCGTTCTATCCTACTCTGTATAACTTTGAACTAAGCTCGGCAAAGCCTCGCTAAGGTCTCAGTTATCATGTAACGGTTCTAAGCTCACTGCTTTCAGCAGTTCAATAAGCACCGACATTCGGACAGGCTTGCTTCATAATAGTACTGTCTCTTTCTTTTTAATTTACGATATGAACAATCGCTTTTCTATTTTTCTTCTTTATTTACTATCCGCAGGACTCTGGCCAGGTTGCTGACTACGACTGCATTTGGTAATACATTCTTGGTTACAACTCTTTCCCATTCCATTCCTGTTTCATCTCTTGAGAATCTGCTTTATCTGATGATATATCTTGACTATTAGCCTTCTGATCATATATCTTTGTATTTACGTCATAGGAATTTGATGCATAGCCCTGTTCATCCGCATTATAGCCATTCGAATAATAGTCCTGCCCATTTGCCTCGTAGCCATTCGGATAATAACCTTGCGTATTTGCTTCGTAACCGCTCGGATAATAGCCCTGCTCATCCGTTTCGTAGCCATTTGGGTAATAGCTTTGCGCATTTCCCACATAGCCATCCGGGTAATAGTTTTGCTCATTTGCCGTATAGCCATCCGGGTAATAGTTTTGCGCATTCGGATAATAGCCTTGTGTATATGGTTGCTGCATGTTCTGAGCATTTACAAGCTGTATATATTCTCCGCTTTCCGACTGCTGATTTTCTGATGTAGTTTTTTTCTGCTTCTTCTGTTCTCTGGCAATCTTCTTCTCATTTTTCTTCTCGGCTTTCTTCGCCAGACGTTCTTCTCTGTGTTTTACCCTGTATGCCCGAACGATCAGAATATATACGATCCATAAGATAAGCAGGGAAACGATCGCAATCCCGGCATATAACTGCCACCGATGATAGGATGTAGCATAACGGTAGCCAAGCTCACTGTCAAGCGTCAGCAGTTTATCTCCTGATACCTGTATTGTCAGATAGATGCTGTAACCGATCACACCCGCACCTGCAAGTGTAAGAAGGATCTGAATAATAGTATATACGATCATGACTGCTTCCTCCTTTTCCTGCCCTTTACGAATACAATGATATAAAGGATCAACAATACGAGAAACAAGCCGCCAAGTGCGATATATTCAAATATCCGCTTCACTGTTTTTCCTGATTCATAGGTGACTGTCGCTGAATATACCGACTGATTTCCCACAGCATCTTCGGCAATTAATGTTATCGTATTCTCACCGCCTGACAGCGTTATCTTCTTGTTAAAATAGTTCTGTGTCAGTTCAACAGGTTCTCCGTTTAATGTAAGAACTGCACCGGCTTCCGTATATCCATTCAGATAGATGCTGCCTTCCGTTACTACTTTTCCGTTTATGTCTTCGGATACAGATAATTGCGGTGGAATCGTATCTACATAGATATCTTTTGAAAATTCGGCTGCATTTCCTGTTCCATCTGTTACTACAAATGAAACTGTGTTATCACCATCTTCCAGATTCACACGATACATGCCGGATTCTTTTTCTCCCTCCAGAATTTTCTGTTCTCCCAGATATGCATCAAATGTGCTGTTAGTATCTAATGTCACCGTTGCATTTATGAAACTGTTTTTTGTCATATCCGAATCCGTATCAAAGGCTACATCTGCCGATACTTTTACTGCCGGATCTGCAGTGATCAGATCATACATACAGCTCTCATTTGTTCTCACAACTGCCAGATATACTTTAGAAGCATCTTCTGAAAAATCTCCATAAAACGCTTCTGCTGTTCCAACATCTTCTTCCTTTATCAGGTTATGGTTCTCATCCCAGACAAGGACTGTATAAGCTTCATCCTCTGCTGCATTCCATGAAATATAATAACCATCGTTATAGGTTCCGCCTTTTACGCCATCTACCTTCTGTGAATCATTTGGATTCTGATAACTGACAAATCCATCACTGTACGCCCGCTGATAGATTCCATCCACAGATACACGGATATAAAAATGATATTCACCACTTGAAAGGCTGTCCAGATCAAAGGAAGCAGTTCCCTTCTTATCCATATATTCACTGTAAACACAGGTTCCGTCAAATCCCTCAGAATCTGTATCGGCGAATATTTCTACATAGATCTCGTCCGGACTGTCCATGATCTTATAATCTGCTGTAACGCTTCCATCTGTATTCTGTGTTACTGCAAATTTGCTGATCACTAAAGAATTCGGAAGTTCACCGACTGTTACATCTACAGTTCCAATATTGTCGCCGCTCACCACAACCGTCCAGGTTCCTTCTTCTCCTTTTCCTACATTAACGATTGCTTCACCATTTGACTCATATACCTGATCCGGCGTTTTGTCCTTACTGTAGACCTTACCGGATGGTGATGTCAGCTTTACGGTTCCTGTCTGTTCATAGTTTTCCCATGTTACATAGAAGACCGCTTCTGTATATTCACGACCCAGATCGATCGTTACCTCTGTCTCTGCTGCATGAACCGGAAGTACCAGACAGCCGACCACGGCAATCATCATTAACAGCCATATACATATTTTTCTTATTATGCTTATCTCTCTTTTCATATGCTTCTGTTACCCCCTTAGTTGGATGATGCATGAACTTTATCCCACAGGAAGAGTTCTCCATTATCTTCGTACCAGATGGATGCTTCTTTCTCTTTGCCGTTATTTCCACTGTAATTTAATGTTACCTTGGCTTTATTAAAGTCCCAATCCCAGTCAACAGCAAGCTTCGAAGCTCCCTTTGCATGTACATTAGCAGGTGCCATATCCACGTTACCATTTACACCAAGCTTGATATATCCACCGGTCAGATTACCACCAAGATTAGCATCTGCTTTTCCCTTTACCTCACAGCCAAATCCTGAGATTCCAAGTTCTACAGAAGCAGATACATCCAGACCATCTTTATTTATCTTTGCTGCTGCCTTCGCCTTTTCTGATCCAAGCAGTGACAGATCAGCCGAGATTACAAATTCAGGATCACTGAAATTAATCTCTACCTTACCATTTGCTTCACCGATCTCACCCCATGACTTGAACTTCTTCATCAACGCATTATTGCCGTTAAACGAAGCAAACAGGTTGATATCTGCACCCGCAGTTCCTGCAAGTATAATGTCCTGCTTATCATATAAAGTATTATCAAGACCGGTACCGATAATATTATATGTTTTCTCCGGGATCACCGATTCATACAGATCTAAAGCGATCGTACTCATGCCCTGCAATTCTCCGCCAACCTGATTGATGTCAATGACTTTATAAACCGTTATTCCCGGATCTAATGCTGCTCCGATCGTAACTTTATCCGGCAGCCAGTAATAAGAAGAAAACGAACCATCAAATCCGGCAATCCGGCTGTCAAAAAATCCCGGTATGGATGTTGCCAGATCGATCTTTCCACTGATCTTCCAATATTCGTGATCAGGATCCAGAGAATTTAATTTTAGTGATAATTCATTGATTCCAAAAGTTCCAAAACTAATCTTATCATCTGTGGAGAATGTCACCTCGCCACCAAACTGAATACCATTCGGTGTGATCGCCATTGATAAAGCGCCATCCAATCCACCAAAGAATTCTTTTGCTCCAAACTGCTTTAAGCTGCTCCGTTTCGTAGTAGACTCTTTTTTATTCGCTCCGGTCTTATGTTGAAGTGATTTCTTTGTTGAACCAATAATTTCATCCAGCCGGAATGATGAGATATCCACCTGTAACCGGTTACTGTGCAGATTTACCTTTGCAACATCAATATCCATGATAAACGGCACGGAAAGATTCAGACTGGCAATCGTCTGATCAAATGATATATCAGATCCGCTGACCGTTACATAATATCCATTTTTACCGATCACATAATCTTTATTTCCCATAACCAGGCTGGCGAAGCTTCCATTTGTCTGTTCCATATCTGCATAGCTGATATAGAGTTTTTCATATCCCTGAACCTTACCGGAATCGCCGACCTTGATCGTCTTATTTGCCACAAGGGAAAGATCCGGATCCATGTCGTCCACAATGATCTCCATATCACCTGAGCTGTGAACAAATCCGTTGATCATGACATTTCCACTGGCCGCCAGGCGATCATCCGCTGTCTGACCGATAGCGTCTGCCGTGATCGTCATATCACCAAGTCTTATCAAAGTTGTTGTGCCTGTCTTGAATACCTTAAACAGAGATTTTCCTACAACCAGACGACCATCAGTTGTCTTTACTTTGACATCATAGATACCGGCAGTCAGTTCACCATTTAACTTTCCTGTAAGGTTCGTTTTATCTGTTACCTGTATATCGGTTAATGCCAGATTGCCAACTGTCACACTTGCAACATCAGAAAATCCGCCGCCATTTACAGTCAGGGTGATACCATTCTGCACATCCTTTACAGATACATTTCCCGGCGTTACCGAAGATACTCCGAGTGTATTCTCATCTACCTTCCGGATAAATCCTGCATCATCTGAATCCTCCGGTTTATTCTCTTCTTTCAAATAATAATTCTTTGTCGCTGTTGCATTATATTCTGCGATATCAACAGTAAGGAATCTAGGATCTACATCCGGATTCTTTGTTACCGTATATGATATGCTGTAATTATTTACGATATATTTCTGAAGATACAGATAGATATCCGATAGCTCCGTAGATGCAGATGCCTTTACGAATTTACCACCGGTTACTTCTGCGATTGCCTGCATATATGCGTCATCACATTCGCCAAATCCAACCGTATATACACTGATTCCAAGTTTTGCTGCTCGGTCAGTTGCAGCCTGCATATCTTCTTCCGAACCTCCGTCCTGTCCGTCAGACATCAGGATAACTGCTCTGCTGCCTTTTTCCGCTTCCAGATTATCAAGTGCAAGATTTAGACCGGCAGATATGTTGGTTCCACCACCATCTGAAATAGCTGCTATAGAGTTCTTCAGCGTTCCGCTTCTGGATGTCAACGATTGCTCCAGATATGCCTCATTATCATATGAAACAATCATCATTTTCTCTGAGGTTATATGCTCTACCGCTTCTGTTGCGGCCTGCTTTGCGTTTGCGATCGCCGCACCTTCCATGCTGCCGCTCTTATCCATTACGATACCGATACTGACAGCTTCACTCTCTGCCCCGCTGTTCAGTGTAAAATCCGTGATCTCATACTGCGTATCGATCACCGTAAAATCTTCCTTTGTAAACTGATCTGCCAGTTCTTCTTTGGAGTCCTTTGTTCCATTGATATTAATGTATGCCTGAATGGATGGATATGCCGAAGTATCGATACGGCTGATATGAATGTTGATCCTATCGTATTTTAATGTGGTTGCAACGTACGAATTAAATGAACCATTTATGGTTTCTTCCGATACAGGAACAACCTGACTGCTCTGTTTATCTACCATATCGTTAACGGCAGCATTCAGCTCAGCATTATAACTGTCATCGGAGATCTGATTGTACTGTGTCACAACTTCATCAATTGCATCTTTTAATAATGATGAATCACTGATCTTAGCACTGTTATCAATGACATTATGCAGATGCTCGTTTGCCGTATCTCTGTCATCCATTGCAAGATACAATTTGGACAACTGCAGTTCGTAAAATCCCGTATCGTCTCCACGATATGGCTCCTGTACAAGAACATAATTAACTGCACGCTTGATCGGTACATAACTTGCATCCTTATAATAGGAATCCGCTTCCTCCAGCAATTCATTTATCTCATCTGCATGTGCTCCGTCATAACCTTCATCATCTATCAGCTTCTGTGCCTTCTCTTTCGCGCGCTCCGCCTTCTTCACCAGGCTCTTGATCTCATCATCCTTCATATCGAATGAGTCTTCCGTATAGTTCTGATCTCTGGTATTTCGATATACTTCTTCGACAATTACATCCGTATATATAACCGTATTCTCCGGGCTTTTAAAATTCTTGTTCAGCTCGGAGGCTATATCCTTTGCCTTATCAAAATCATTCTGATATACATAATAACCGATCTCCCGCCGGAGTACTTCTTCTGTCTCACCATATGTATGCTTCAGATCCCTGATATCATCCTCTGTAAGATCAGCAACTGCCACGCCATGGATCTTATTGTCAAGCTCATACGCTTCTTCAAACTCCCGCTGTTCTTTTCTGGTAAAATCAAGATCTTCGATATAGGCAGTCAGTGAATCTGTCAGTGTTTCATTTGATGCATTACCCGTGTCATCTGACTCCCCACTCCATGCAGTCTCCTGCACGCCATCTTCTTTTTCCAGATCAGACAGATAAGATTCATAATCTGTATATGCCTTTTCTCCTCCGGAGATCATTCCTAGTTTCCCGGAGCAATAGTCATCAAGAGCCGTCAGATATGCCTTTCCTGCCTTACTGATCCCGTTTTGTTCTGATAACTCCTGAAGTTTAAAATGGCCATTAATATAATCTCCGTTCATGACATCACATGCCACACTGAGCAGTTCTTTTTCTTCAAAAGAACCTGCAATGTCGTCAAGAAGGATTGCCGCCTGATCGATATTGCCCTCTTTCATATAACAATACGCCATATAGATATTCTGATCATTTGTATCTGCGTCCGTAAAATATGCCCGGACGCCAAGAAAGGTAGTCCCGGCAAAAGCCAGAACTACCCCTATCGTGAGCAGCCATTCTGGGACATTTCTCTTTGTCTTAAAGATGAAATGTCCGCATATATCAACGACTGTAAAAAACAGAAAGATAATTGCTATCTTCAGTAAAATATTTAATTCCAAATTTTGCCCTCCCTTAAATATCTGAATCTGATCTGTTTTAAATGAAGACCATTTTTACCGACATTCAGACGCATAACTGAAAATCTGGTATGCAGATCAAATTCTTTTTTGATAACCATGTCTTCCCCATTTGTTCCATGGAATGTGAAACTGAGGCTCGGTATATTGGTATAATACAACGTACATGGCATTTGGGCAAGTTCTGAGAGATCGGAACTTCCGATCAGTTCGATCTCATAAATTCCTTTTTTTTGTACATCAAACGGAAGTACATAATTTACACCGGCTTTCGACTCCTTGGTATCAAGTCGTAATTCATAGTCGCCATCTAATCTGACAAATTCAACCTCTGACAGATCAACATCATCCGGTTCCGCCGGACGATTGATGATCGATACCTCTGTCGGGCAGCCCATTGCTCTGCGCATTGCTTCTGTATCAAGTACAAAGCCACAGATGTTCGCTGCATTTCTCTGAAGCTCCGCGCGCTTCAGCCGTCCATCTACGAGTGCTGCGACTGTATTGTCTCCGCTGGCATTTGTTGATCCATCCGGACATACCATATAGATATCATTCTGCGCACGTGCCATTGCCGCAAAATTAATCTTATCCGGCTCCTGTCCACGCTCATTGATGGATGCCCACCAGTCAGTCATGACGATACCTTTAAATCCCCATTCTTCTCTGAGGATTGTCGTACAGAGATCATAATTTCCGGCTGTCCATACTCCGTTTACCGGTCCGTATGTCGTCATAATCGCATCGCAGACACCACTTTTTACGATCATCTCAAAGCCTTTCAGATAGATCTCCCGAAGTGCACGTTCTGATACAACAGGATCTGCAAAATGTCGTCTCATCTCCTGATTATTTGCACAGAAATGCTTCGCTGCCCCTGTTACACCTGCTGCATGCAGACCTTCTAACACCGCACCGGCAAAGCATCCTGTCACATATGGGTCTTCCGAGAAATATTCAAAGTTTCTTCCATTTAACGGATGACGGTGAATATTCATACCGGGTCCCAGTAAACAGTCAACCCTCTGTGAGATCATCTCATAACCGGTACAGGTGTAAAGCTCTTTTACAAGCTCTGTATTAAATGTACATCCGATGATCGTTCCGTTTGGCAGACTGAATGCTTTCACGCCACAGTCTAACCGCATACCGGACGGTCCATCACTGCAACATACCGAAGGGATTCCATGACGGTTGATCAGTGACTTGGATACACCGCCAAATGCTGCTGCCGTTCCCGGTGTTACAAGTGAACTTCCCATGCCTTCTCCTCGAATGATACAAGTAAGGTCATCGTCTGTCAATTCTGAAATAAATTTATCCATTCCGATCGAACCATCTGCCACATCGGATAATGTATGAGTACCCATCGTCTGACGGATCTCCTGTGGAAGATGATCCTGTCTTCTCTGCTTCTCGTTTGATGCATGCTGTGGTGCTGCTTCCATCATGACCTGATATCCGTTCTCTGTCTCTGCTGCCTTCATTCTGTCAAATGCTTCTACCGGAGCAAGTGCAGAGCAAAGCTGTTCGATCACAAGATCATCTGCAAGCTCAAACGCGCCTGCACATTCTGCACTTCTGACATTTTCGCCGGCAAATACATGATATGTGCCTGCTTCTAATACAAATGCATAAGCATGTCCTGTAATACCGGAGTCGTCATAGGAAGCAAAGCGGCTGTATGGAACGGTAATATCCAGTTCTTCTGATTCACCCGGTGCAAGCTCCTTCGTCTTTGCAAATCCGACAAGAACCTTATCTGCTTTTCCAAGCTTACCCTGCGGAGCTTCCACATAGACCTGAACAACATCTTTTCCTTTCTTTAAACCGACATTTGAAACAGTTACATGAAGTGTAAACTGCTGTTTCTCCGGCTCATTTGCAAATACAACGACTGCCTTTTCAAATGTTGTGTAGGACAGACCATATCCAAACGGATATCTGACGCTGTCCTTTGCGAAAGTCTCAAAATAACGATATCCGACATAGATATCTTCACTGTAATAATTCTTATCCGGATCACCAAAATATGGTGTAGAAGGATAATCAACAACTTTATATGCGATCGTGTCTGTCAGATGACCGGATGGTGAAACAGCTCCTGTTAATACATCTGCCGTTCCAAGTCCGCCGACCATGCCGCCCTGCCATACATACATAACGGCTTCCGGCTGGTAACGGTCTGTAAAACTCATATCGAGCAGGCCGCCGACATTTAATAAAACTATCATCTTATCAAAGTTCTTTCTTACTTTTGTGAGCAGATCTTCTTCCACATCTGTAAGCTGATAAGAGCCCTTGGTATCACTTGCATCCTTATCCTCGCCTGCTGTACGTCCGATGATCACGATAGCTGTCTCTGATCGCTTGCCGGCTGCTTCCACAACCTCATCGGTCAGCTCCATTTCTTCCTGACACCACGGTTCATTTCCCCAGCCTTCGCCTTCATTAAATGGATGTGTCTTTTCCCAGTCCTGATAGATCCTGATCAGCTCCTCATCCAGGATGACCTGACCACTCTCACGAAGACCATCTACGATTCCATAGACCTTTGATACATTTACCATTCCTCCTGAACCGGTTCCGCTTTTATAATAGTGGTTCTGGATTCTTCCAAATACTGCCACCTTCTCATCTTTTACAAGCGGAAGTGCCTGATCTTTATTCTCAAGCAGAACACAACCTTCTGCTACTGTCTGTTTTGCAAGTGCTACATACTGATTCCAATCCAATACTACCTGATTCTTCATATCCATCATACTCCTTTTCCTGATTTTATCCGTTTGTTTTATCTCATTTATATAGTTACGTCCTTGTTTAATTTATAAATATAATAATATTTTTTTATTTATAGAAATATAATAAAAACGATATTTTTATCATTTTTTCGACTATTTTAAAATCAAAAAAACTGCTGTTTGAATTATTCAAACAACAGTCTTTTCCCATATTTTATTTGATTCATTCTTACAATATTAAATGATTTTATTAATCTGTTCTTTCAGCAGTTCAATATCATCGCAATATCCAATTATTTTCTTAAGAATCTCTACATCATTATTCTTCATAAAGAACCACCCCCTCATTTTGAATATTGTCTAAAAATATCTTGTCTTTTATACCCGTCGTAACGACATCAACATGACACTGTAATTCATCTTCTAAATCATACACGAACGCCATGTACTTTATTAAACTCGTCATCTTTCCCTTATCCACATAAAGATCTACATCACTGTCATCATTTGCTTCTTCTCTTGCATAAGAACCAAACAAACACATACGAGATATGCCATGTTTTTTTGCAATTGGTATTGTTTTATCTTTGATTTCTTCAATTGTATAACACATCATACATACCTCCCTCTCAAAATATGCAAGCAAGTAATTTTATGTTTATTATACCACAAGAATCCCGCCCGGCATACACCAAACGGGATTCTTATATTTTTCTGTATGACTGACACTTACTGTTTATTCTTTCTGCTCTTTGCGAACACACAGCCAGCTCCAACAAAGCATGCGCAGCTTGCAAGAACTGCTACATAAACGATCGGGGTTGTATCACCTGTTTTTACGAGCTTAGAATCTTTACCGGTCTTATCTTCGGTTGTACCTGTATCTTTAGTAGTCTCTGAAGATATTGTTGATTCTGTATCTTCCATCTCACCGGTATGTTCCTCGGTGGTATCTTCATCACTGTCTGAATCTGTATCCTCCGTGGTTGCTTTCTGAGTTGTCTCGGTTGTAGCATCCTCGGTCGTAACTTTTTCTGTCGTTTCTTCTTCAGTCGTCACATTCTCCGTTGTCGTCTCCTGTATAACCGGTATAGCGGCTGTCTCTACCTTTCCACAAACAGTACATTCATGCTTCTTTATTCCTGTAGCAGATGTTGTGGCTGCTGTTACAACCTGCCATGCGCCATACTGATGACCCTTTGCCGCAACTACTGTATCAAGAAGTGTGATTTCCTGTTCACCGTCTGCATCACGGAAATATTTGCCGCATTCATCGCAGTACCAGTATGCGATATTTCCTTCATCCAGACAGGTGGCTTCTCCGGCAGATACTGCCTTCATATTATGTACATGCTTCTTATTGATTGCAAATGAATCAACCACGCTCATATCACTGGTTCTATATGTTGTTACCTTAAACTGGCTGTCTGACACATCTACTCTTGAAATGTTTGGAACATTTTCCTGATTCATCACTCTGGAATATGGGAAGCTTGCATTCTTGATCGTGTAGAACTTGGAACCAGATGCAGAGTTTAATGTCACATATAAGATTCCTGTTGGATTTGTGATCGATGAATAATCGGCATCATTATAGATCGATGCATCTGTCATCGGATCAAGTCCATCCATCATGTAGGTTCTGCAATATACATGGTCATGTCCCATAAGAACCACATCGATATCAAGATCCTTGAATACCGGAACCAGTTCCTCTCGTCTTGTCAATATGCCGCTCTCCAAAGAATGGCTTGCTACGGAATAAATGGAGTGATGGAATACAACCACCTTCCATGTAATATCCTGACCTGCAGTTGCCTGCATTGCCTGTTCCATAAATGCCTTATGCTCGGCTGTCGATGTATTGTTACTGTTCAGTGCAAGGAACAGTACATGATTGTATACGAAATAATAGTCTCCGCCTGCTGCAGTCGTTCCATAGCTGCTTTCATTCGGATTGTTAAAATGCTGATCGTACGCCGCAGAACCGGAATCATGGTTACCTACCACTGTTGCGGTTGGAAGATCAAGTAAAGTATCATGCTCCAGATATCCGTCGTACTGATCTTCATTTGATGCTGTATTTACCTGATCACCTGCTGATAACAGGAAGTCCACACCGTCAAATGCACTGTTGCCGGAAATCAGCTTTAGCGTCTTCTCCCATCCGTCTGTATCGTTTACAGAACTTCCGCTTGCACCGATCTGTGGATCACCTGCTGCTGCAAATGAGAATGCGCCTGTTCCACCGGTTGTAAAGGAACGGATCTCTGACTTTGTCTCTCCATTTACCAACTGATAAGCATATGTCGTATCAGCTGACAGTCCGGTTGCTGTCGTCTGATAGTTGTAGTAACCGGATTTGTTGGATGCAGTTTCATTTGCCGTGAAGCTCTTTGCATCTGCCGGCATCTCGTTCCCACTGACTTCTGAATTCTTAGCAACCAGAAGTGTGCCTGTTCCATCAACATCTGCATACCAGGTTACATTGATCTCAGACGCATCCTTACCAACCGTCCATGAGATATTCTTCTGTGTATATACCGGTACGGATACTGTCGTCTCAAATGTAAGAGTCGGCATATCAAAATAAATATCCGAGCTGGATGAGCGTCCCTGATGAAGCTCTACTGCTATAACATTTTTTCCATCCTTCACTGCCGCAAGTGCTGCCGGATCACTGGTACTGATCGTTCCAGTCTTTGGATCGCCGGCATTGGAACCGCCATACTGAAGATTGCCTGTTATGCTGTCATCATCAAAGCCTGCAATCTTCACACCATTTACATATACGGTTGCTGCATCATCATAGATCACACTTCCTGATATCTTCGTTACCTTAGAAGCATCCGGTATCGTTACATCCGTACGGAAGAAAAACGCTTCAATATCGGTTGTTCCATCTGCCTTGTACTGTGTTAATAATGTCTTTGGTGTACATCCGCCACCCAGATCATTGATTTTTCCTTTCTTTGCTCCAAAAGGACCTGTCGCTGTCTTCCATGCAGATATGTCATAGTCATCCTTGGTCCAGCTTGTCCGGTCATAGCCTGCTGCTATGCTGTCGCCTGCCGGGTCGCTTCCATCATCCAGATAACTCCATGTTACATTTCCATCCATTGTTACATCATTCTCTGCTGCCCTTGTCTGAAAAAGGGGCTGTGCCATCGTTGCTACCAACAATAATGACAAAAGTGCAGAAAGTCTTCCTGTTGTCTTACGTCTGTGTTTTTTCATTCATTTTCCTCTTTTCATCTTTTCATTTTATCTATGTGAAATGCGCATTGCTGCGCAGATTCCTGTCGTTATCGGTACGGTAAGGATCACTCCGATCGTTGCACACAATCCCTGTGCAAGCTCGATCGCCAGGTAGTCCGATGATATGAACTGTGTCCGGCTCACTCCATAGGCGGTTAATACCAGCATCGTATTGAGTGCCGTTCCCGCAAATGCAAGGATCAGCGTATTGCTCATGGTTCCGATCATATCTTTTCCGATATTAAATCCCGACTTCATAACCTGTCGAGCGGTTACCGAAGGATCTACAGCGACCAGTTCCATAAGCGCTGCCGTAAGGGAAACTGCCACATCCATAACGGCTCCAAGGGAAGATACCAGAACGCCTGCGATCAGAAGTGATCGAACCGAAAGTCCTGTCGCTCCCTGAATGACCAGAAGTTCTTCCGCATTGTCACTGTTAAATCCTGTAAGATGTAAGGTTTTTGAACTTATGTAAAAAATAATTCCTGTTACTGCAACTCCAAGTACAGTAGCAAGTGCGGATACAGCCGTCCGTCTGCTGCAGCCATTTAACAACAACAGGCTGACTGCTGTTCCTGTTAATATGGTCAGGATTGAGACAATTACAGGAGGAAATCCGTGGTAGATCGCCTGAACCATAAACAGTACTACCAGAAGAAGTGTAAAAACGACACCGGCTAATGCCCGTAAGCCTTTTCCTTTTCCCACAAACAACATTACCGCGGCAAATACCACCACAAGGATGCCAAGTGGCAGGCACCTGTCATAATTGAATACTGTGTAGTAGGGAGCTACTCCCTCCGGCATATCTGCACATACGATTATTTTCTGATTAGCGTTTACATAGATGTTATGTGTCTGCGACAAATAATTATCAATCGATACTTTGTCGCCTTTCTGATCTCCTTCCAGAATCAGAACTGTAAGCTCCTGTTCCCCAAGATATCTGGAATGATCATATGGATCTGTCTCCAGCCGCTCATT
The DNA here is from genome assembly GCF_009874105.1 of Clostridium sp. BIOML-A1. Taxonomy (NCBI): domain Bacteria; kingdom Bacillati; phylum Bacillota; class Clostridia; order Eubacteriales; family Clostridiaceae; genus Clostridium; species Clostridium sp. BIOML-A1. The sequence continues at coordinate 327,939 of NZ_WWTL01000004.1, forward strand.
ATCGACAGATACTACCCGCCCTCTTACGAATGTCCTGCTGTCGTTGTTGTACATTGTATAGCTGTTGATCCGATCCCAATCAAATGAACCTGCCGCCAGAAGAAAGGCTGCTCCGATCAGGAAAACCGCGATATATACTGCGTTTCTTCTCACAAATAAAACAAGATGCCCATCTGCTTTTTTATCCGTTTTTCTTGTCGTTTTGTCTTTTCTCTCTGTCTCTTTCATTTTCGGCTGCCTGCTCCTTATACATATGAGGCGAACCTGCCTACTCCTTGAGGTGGTCTCACTTCATTTCTGTATTTATTATAGATATGCCTGCATGTGCCTGCTATCACACTTCCGTAAAGATTGCAAGAGTTGTATATTTCTTTTGTAAAATTCACGAAAAAACAGGCAGTCCCGTTATAAGACTGCCTGTTGGTTATATTTGTGTTGTCTTTGAAAAATAAAGGCAATTAAAAATAGATAACCATGTTCCAGGTTATCTACTCTTAATGTCTGATTTATTCATTTTTAGAATCTGTAATTGATCAAACATACAATTTCCAGTTTTTTAACTGTAACAAACTATCGTAATACATTCGATCTTGAATAAATGTAAAACAGCTCTTGTGTATATTTATAGCCTTCTTCCATCTGCTCAAAAGAACTATCAAATTCTTCAAAGCCACTCTCATCCATCTCATGTGCAGGGCTTTCAACATATTTCCACATTTTTCCCTCAAGAGCATCCTCGTCAAGAACTTTTACCATAAGAGCAACCGGGTATACATCTTTGTCTATACACACATTATATCGCTTACAATTTTTAAATCCATAACAAGCATAATTTTCTGGATTCCCCCAAATCGCTATCGTGTCAAAGCCCAGCTTTCTTGCTGCCTCCAATGAATGTTCAAGAAGCTTTCTTCCATAGCCCTTTCTTTGATAGTCGGGATGAATTGTAAATGGGCCGAAAGATAAGATTTCTTTTTCTGTTCCATCCATAGCAACCAGCTTTGCCTTCACATAAATAATAGAACCAATTATTTTCCCATCCTCTTCTAATACAAAATCTAATTCCGGAATAAAATCTTCACTATTTCGAACCAAATGGGCAAAATAATGTTCATTGCATCCCGGCACAGACAAGTTCCAAAATGTCTCCTTTATCATTTCCTCTACAACTCTATAATCATCTGTTTTTTCATTTCTTATAATCATTTCACGTTCTCTCCTTATATTGCAATTTTCTCCAAACTCAAAAAGGCATCCGTTAACCAAATGACAGATGCCCATGTTTTAATTTAACTACTTAAGATATCCCTCTCCACCCATTAGCATTGTCATTTTCTCAATCCTTTCAAGCGGAAATGGTGGATGGCCAATAGGTTTCATTGCAATTGACATTAGCTTCATTGGATTATCATCTGCCGCAACTCTGTTAGAACTCAATGCTCCGCACATCTTACATCGGTGAATAATAGCCCATTCGCCCTTATTTTTACCCATACTGATACTGGTTCCATATGACCACCGCAATCGGACTCTCGGTCTCCTGGTTCAACATCAACATGTAGACTGTACAGACAATTCGGGCAATGATTTCTATGGTCACTTCCTGCCCCTTCTGGAGCTACAGTTCTTCCACAATTTTTACAAACAAACGTTTCGTTACAGGGATGCGTCTTATAATATCCCTTTTCGTATTGCTTGCGCTTGTTTTCTCTATTCATTGTTGAATCCTCCATCTTGATTTTTTGAGGATTCATATTCACGTATTATTCCTTGAATTCTTTTTTCTGAAAGAAAAAACATTTTGCCAAGTTCTGCGATAGTTTCACCCGAATTGAATCTACTTACTATCTCCTTGTTTCGCTTTGCAAGCCTGTTTTTGGCACCGTTCTTTTCACCCCAGCCCATTGCTTTCTCACTCCTGCGCGGGATATATAAAACTTTGCCATCAACATATTTTTGAATTTCTCTAATCAAGTCTTCTGGCAAGACTTCATCTGCATTAACATAGCTCATATGCGTCCTCCTAATTGTCACCTTAGGATGCAATGGCTATAGCATTTAATTTTTTTTGCAATAGCCACTGCTATCGCACAATTACCTTATAATTCTTCATAAAACTCTCTTTGAACCTTTCTGGTTGTATTTTGTTCAGAATACCATACGCAAACTATAACAACAACCTCTAATTCGATTTAAATCGAAATCAATTTCTCAATATAACATGTTAATAAAATTCTAATGGAACAAAATTGCTGCACGACGGCCTGCCAAGGCTGTCTTTCTTATCATTTTTCTAAAACAAATCGTGCTACTTTAACATTTCCATCCATTTCCATAGACACTATATTAAATCCACATTTTTCTGTATAAAACTTTACATTTTCCTTTTTATCTATGGGTGTAACTAAGGTAATTTTATCCCAATCCCTATAGTGTGATGTTACAAATCTAATTGCTTGCGTTCCAATTCCTTTTCCTTGAAACTCTGGGACAACACACAAACACCCAACTTCATATATTCGCATTTCCACTTTTTTACAAGAAACACAACCGACCGGTTCACCATTATATAAAATAATAAATTTTGGATATTCTATTATAGATTTTTCCATCATCTCTTTAGTCTTTCCATACGCCGGACATTCACCATATTTAATATAATCACTATAAAATGCAAAATTATAAATATCTATTAGCAATTCTGCATCCGTAATATCTGCTTTTCTATATTCAATCTTCATAAACAATACCTCTCCAAATTCCGATTTTTCTTTCCCGTATTAATTGCTATATGTTTTCACTTGAATAATTAAGCATTTTTCCAAACAAAAATTTAAGAAATCTTATACATATCATTCTTGTAGAACATTATTAAATCGCTTTTTTCAGAATTTCTTAGAACGACAAGGACATTAAACACATCTGGGAATGGCGAAATCATCCCCATACATGCCATGCCAAAATTCAATCCATTTAATACTCTAAATTCAGCAGGACTAATTACAAATAATATAAATGGAACTAACCCAAGAACAAATGGCAACAGGCACATCAATATAAACCGATCTCGCCTCAATGGATATGATGCTAATGCAACAAATGTTGCCTTTCCTTTTATTCTGCCTATTGTTACATCTGCTTCCTTAGGATAAACAATTCCATGTAACCACTCATGAATTATTAACAGTAAAAAACCGAAAGCAAATCCGACCAGAATAAATATTGGCGAGATTACAACGGTCTTGCATATTATCGTTTTACAAAGCATAGCAATAAAAAGGATAACACATAAAATTACAGCAATTGGCACTGCTTTTTTCATCAGTTCACCAACACTCTGCGGTGTTTCTATCTTTACTGCACCATCCAGCAAATTTCCTGTTTGATATTTATTTATATCGTTTATTGACCACACAATTTTTATCATATTAAATCCCTTTATTCATTACCTCCTGAACTTTTATCAGAAAAGCCGCTAGAAGTTTTCTTCTCCATCACATAGTTTTTAAGTGTAATTCCCATCCCCTGATAATTTATATGGACATACAGCCTAGCCAGACAGCCAGATTGATCAATGTCTCCAAATCCAACAACCTCATCATCCTCCACTGCAACCACTGTTTTATGATTTAAAAAAGAGTGGTTCCATTCTTGTAAATCTACGCTACCGGTTGCCCATGCATTTAACTGTTCTTCTGTATAATCCTTTACATTTATGCTATGTACCGTATTGTAGAACAATTGCGCCATCTGCTCACAGTCAGTTGACTTGTATTCTCTAAGTTCCATCTTTTATCCTCATAAACTGGAATTGAGATTTCATGTATTCCAAGGGATTTAATAATTGTTATATTTTATTATCAAATATCTCTGAATCCCTTGAAAACACTAAGTTTGTCGCAGGTGATCTTTCCCTTAGACTTTCCCTTATGTTATATCTTCCCATATGGATTTATGAACCCTGATAAGGGAAAATACAAGGAAAAGAAAATCCTCTAAAACAGTATAACACAAAATAAAAACGACATGGTGAACTGATTGAAATGCTTCTGATTTTTGTAACAAATGATTGATTGAATGATAAGGAGATTTGATACGATGAGAACAATATTTGCAGAATACAATCCACAACGCAACAGCATTGATGTTTATACTTCTGCTGGCTATATGCTCCGCATTGACTGCTGGGAAGCAGAAAAGAATTTAAAAACAACACCCATATTAGATTGTGCATTAAATGCACTTGCTATTGATGAACCACTTGAATATGCAAGACTATACCTTGATGGAACTATGCAGATGTGGGTTGATGCCGAAGATTCATTTTATTTATGATGATTATACTGTCACTCCTAGTGTCTCCAGAGAGTGACAGTTTCATTGTCATTTTGAGCTCGTCTTTTTTAAGACAAGCCTCGTATATTTATTTGTAAGCTGCGTTCGCTTCTTCTTGAGTGATTTTCCCAGTTTTAACAGCATCAGAAATTGCTTCGTCTAATTTAGTATAAACAGTAGTTGTCACAACTCCGAAGCCGCTGACGAACAGCAGAGCGATCCACAGCCACTCATACTGTTGTCGCCGGTCTGCGGATTCTGAACATCATCCGAAGGCTTGGTGGTATCGTCAGACTTGGTAGGAGCGGCAGGTTTGGTTGCCTTCTGACCTTCTTCGATAGTCTGAGTCGTTACTGCAGAGCCACCGGCAGAATCAAAGGTTACGGTATAGTTTTTATTTCTTTGTTGTAACAGTCTTAGCTTTTGACCAGCCTGAATAAATCCTTATGGATTTGCCGTTAATCTTAACTGTCTTATAGGTGCGAACTCTTACATAATACTTTTTCTTGCCCGAAAGCTTTGAAATTTTCTTTGATACTGTTGTATTCTTGCCTACTGTTACGGTCTTAGCCTTGCTGAATTTACTTGAGGCACTGTACTGTACCTGATAGCCTGTTGTCTGTGTAGCCTGCTTCTTCCACTTTACTGTAAACTTCTTTGAACCTGCTTTAAGTGAGGAAATACTTGTTGCCTTTGGCTTGATTGTGAAATAAAGCGTCTTTGTTCCGCTGTATTTACCCTTAAAGGTAATCTTTACTGCGTACTTGCCAACATACTTTCTGCCTTTTGCATAAGACACAGTATAGTCAGTATTCTTAACAAGTGTCTTTCCTGTTCTGTCCTTAACAATAACCTTAGGTGTTCTAACCTTTCCGTTATATGTTAATGATGTTGCTTTAAGCTTTATGCTTGATGCCTTTGGAATTACTGTCGTTGAAAGAGTTTTCTTACATACCGAACAGTAATTTACTATCTTGCCGTTTGCTGTTGGGGTTGCCTTTGTTACGGTTTGCTTTGTGGTGTGGGCAATCTTAGCAATATTGCCCCAAGATGCAAGGTCGGTTATTTCCTTTGTACCGAGTACATCTTCATAGAACTTGCCACAACCTTCGCACTTGTAGTATGCTTCCTTACCGCCATCTGTGCAGGTGGCAGCTTTCGCAGCAACCAAAGTCAGATTGTGAGTGTGCGGTACAGTTTTGTAATATCCGCAGGTGTCGCAAACATTGTCAGAACCGTAATCGTGAGCCGCTTCGTCCTTTTTGTCGTGGCAACGAGAACATTCATGCCAGTGGTTAGTATCATCAGACTTCCATTCTGTGCCTGCGGTATGTCCGGGAGCCGGAATCTTCACACTGGTTTTATCGGTAATTTCTACCGATCCTGTTGCATCTGCGAACCACTTGTCACAGCCATCGCAGGTGTAGTATGCGGAATTGCCCGCAGTAGTGCAGGTGGCAGCTTTCGCAGCAACCAAAGTCAGATTGTGAGTGTGTTCTTCGTTTTTATTTTTGTAATAATATGTAACAACCGTTCCGTCCGAAACAATAGGCTTATTCAAGCCGTCAACCTTTATAAATTCATAATCATAAAGTGTTTTTGCCGGTGTTAAATCAAGCTTTGTGCCGTATGGCACGGTAAATGTTCCGCCGGCAGTGTTTGGAATTTCAGAGCCGTCCTCAAATTTATACTGAATTGAAACGGTTGTGTAGCGCTGTGTTTCCGTATTGTCGTCTGCAAGCACATTTCCGTTTTCATCGAGCACCTGAAATGCCACGGTATCGCCGCTCTTAAGCTGTGCATCAGACGGAATTTGATAAATAAGCGAGCAACTCTTTAAGCCTGAATTAAAGTCGCTTTTGATGTGATCCAAAGCACCGAGCGGCCAGAAATTTGCCTTATCATTCCAAACAGGAATGTCAAAGGTTTGTACTGTTTGAAGCGGATTCCCCGATGAATCGGTCGCAACGCTTCCGTCGGAGTGCTTAATCCACATTTTGAATTTTAATTGTCGTGCATTTTTATCTGAAATGTTTTGAATAACAGTTCTAAGCTCGATTTTTTTACCGTTCATATTAGTATTAAATCTGCTTTTGCTGTTGCCGCTCAAAAGTCGGTCATTGCGATTATATGTGTAATTATAATATGAACTTGTTTCAAGGTCGGTAAAATCAGACGGCTTTGAATAAGCGCCCGTATATTCCTTAACCTCGGGAGTTGCAACATAAAGGTCTACATCCTTAACAAGCTGAGACATTCGCTTGAAGCCCTGCAAACGGCAAACCTCACAGAATTGATAGTTTGTGTCTCTCATTATGCACTCATAATTTGAAACAAGCATTTTTGAGCCGTAAGCATTGCGGCAGGTATATGTGTTTCTAAAACCTAAAAGCTGTCGCCATTTTATCTTTTCCGGGTCTTCAACCGAGGAAAGATTGAGTGATTTAAGTTCCTTATCGTCAAGCAAATATCCGTTACTGTATTCATCACCGAGACCGAGCAAACCGTGTCCAAACTCGTGTGCAAAAGTTTTTGACGCACGATAACTGTCTGATGGCGAAATGAAATAATGGAAGCCGTATTCACGGTTATTATAAGCACCGCCGAAATCTGATTTTGTGTTTACAACCATAGCGAACTGAGCAATATAATCGTGAACATAATAATAAGGCTCATATTCCGAACCGGACGGAATTGTGTTTGGATCACACTTTTTTTTGATATGAGCATCGTGAATTTTCTCGATAAATTCAGGACCGATACATCTCTCAAAAATATGATTTTTCCACTGACTTCCGTGGAGATTATTAGAAATAACAGGCGAATTATATTTGTCGACTATAACATCAAAGAAGGTGCTTCCACCATTGTCAAAAGTCGATTCGGAAGCTGTGCAAAGAGCGTAAACATTGAATCTGTCGGCATAACTGCGATACGGTTCATATTTCATAGCGTCCTGCCAAAGTCGTTTGACATCATTGATGAATTTGCCCTGCTGACTTTTTGTGTATCCCTCGCCGCAAACGACAACAACCATATTTTCCGTGTCGCTGCGTGTTTTTTGGATGGTATAAACAGGGATGGTAGGATTAGAATATTTTCCGTCATTTGAATACCACGGGCCGAGGGTGAGCTGAATGCTTTGCTCGGTGCTGACATTCCAATCGGGATTTGCGTCCTCGGCAGGTTCCGAAATTGTATAATCATCCTCTTGCTTATTTGGAGCAGAGCCGATATAAGGACTGCTTTGTGAGCCGCTGCCGGAAGTTGTAACAAAATATTCGGAATCGAGATAAAATGCAGGTCTTACGCCCAAATCGGAATACCACGGAGCATAACGACCGACCTGACCCGATGAACTGATATAACGCATATCGTGATTGCAATCGGTAACAGGAGTGCGAAGCCAATAAGGCCAAGCCATACCGTCATTATTATACGCAACATAATAACCTTTGAGATTTTTCCACACGGCATTAGCCTGCTTTACATCAAGAAGAAAAACCTTTTCGGTTGTAGTTTCAAAATATGAACTGTCGTAGTTTGCCACCGCTTCCGAAATATCGGTGTAGTATAACAAATCCGAATTTGCGTCTCCATCAACTATGCCCTTGTTGTATTCGGGATGAGAAACGAGAGAACGCTGGGTAACGGTTTTCATTGCCGCAATTTCAGATTTTGAAAAAGCGTTGAGAAAACCCGCTTTTTCGTTGTACGCTCCCACACCGCTTACATATCCGTCTTTCGGAGGGTTGCCGCAAAGCCAATCGACTTTGCCTTCAGCTGCGGTCGAATTTAACCAAGAACGCATATTGCTGTCTTTCCAATAGTTAGAACCGTAATCATCACGCTTATAGCTTCTGCTGTGTGATTTTGAATTGCTGTTGTCATTTGTTTTGGCATCATATGCAAGGGTGTCAACAATTTTGTCTGCAAGCATAAGCGGTCCGTTATTGTCAATGCTTACACATCGCCAAAGAATTGAGGCATTGTTATACGCGCCCATTTTAACATAGTCGCCAACTTTAATATCGGGCTTTGATGCCGCCTGAATGGTCATCGGCAAAACGGAGATTGCCATGCACAATGCCAAGAATATTGCGGTTATTTTTTTCGTCATTAAGGAACCTCCTTTATAAGCTATATATTTGCTTTTATTATATTGTAAGGTGTTATATGCGTCAATGAAAATCCACCTTATTCCGTGAAACTTACCATAGTGTTACATCCCTTTTTTTCAGCAATAATACCTGCTGGAAACTGATTTTCGCAATACATTTTATTTCACCCACTAGGTTAAACAAAATTTTGTTTTTTTACTGTATCATCATGCATTATCCTGTATAATGAAAGTATCAAAAGATAGGCGGAGGCAGTGCAATGAAGAAAATACACATTGAATTCAGCGATGAGCGGCTCATTACTCCCAGTGGTCTGGTATTCGTAGGGCAAATACTTGGAAAAAGCAGTTTTGTTAAAAAAATCAACCGTGCTCCAATTTCAAAAGATTATCTGCAGAAACAGATAAAAAATGGAGACGTGCTCCTCACCTATATTGGTATGCTCTGTCAGGGAAAACCCCAGTATGAGGCTGTCCGTGAAATGATAGATGACCCTGACTACTACAAATACGCATTAGGCATCTCCTATGCGATTCCTTCCGCCGAAACACTCCGTCAGCGTTTTGACATGATCGGGGATTCCCTGCGCAAAGACATCCAGCAGGCAAATGTCGACATGCTGCGTGAAATGCACATAGAGCCGACAGCCCTGGATAACGGCTTTGTTCCTGTCGATATTGATGTAACCCCCTTTGACAATTCGAAATCCAATAAGGAAGGCGTATCCCGTACCTACAAGGGTTTTGACGGATATGCACCAATTATGGCATATATCGGCACAGAAGGATACCTCGTCAATCTTGAACTGCGGATTGGGAAACAGCACTGCCAGAAAGAAACTCCTGATTTCCTGAGAGAGACCATTGAACTGTGCAGACAGCTGACGGAAAAACCACTGCTCATCCGGCTGGATTCCGGCAACGATGCATCTGAAAACATAGGCATCTTTATGGAAGAAAGCTATAAATACAACAATGTGTCTTTCATCATAAAACGGAATCCCAGACAGGAAAGTAAAGAAGAATGGCTGGAATCCGTCAGGGAATGCTGCCAGAATATCCAGCATCCACGTGATGGGAAAACTGTTTATATCGGACAGACCTTCCGGAATGTGACATATTCCCTTTCTGATAACGAGGAGAAAACTGTCGGAATACGCACAATTTATGAGATCACGGAAAGAACCATTGACCGATATGGGCAGTATTTTATCGTACCCGATATAGAACTGGGCACATACTGGACAAACACTTCCCTGCCAGACGAAACAGTCATTGATCTTTACCATGCCCACGGAGAAAGTGAGCAGTATCACAGTGAAATCAAGACGGACATGGATGTTGGAAGACTCCCGTCGGGAAAGTTTGAGAGCAACAAACTGGTGCTGGAGCTGACAATGATCGCATATAATATTCTTCGAATCATAGGGCAGGAATCGCTGAAAAAGAAGGATGCTCCCGGCCGGAAGAAAATACATCGCCGAAGAATACGTACGGTGATCAGTAATCTTATGCAGTTTGCGGGACATCTGACAGAACATGCCGGCCGTCTGGTGCTGTCCATTGGAAGGAGTAATCGCTGGAGATTTACTTTCAAGCGTCTTTATGACAGCTTTGCATTCATCACCTGACAACAGGTAGCTGAATATGGCAATGGCAGCTGCACACAAATGGTGCAGTCTTTTTTTGAACGCAAAATTATGCAGCATTTTCAAAATTTAGTATACAATAACAAATATGGCAAACTTCAAAAGTTCATCTGCGACATTGTCATAAAATTTAACTTCTACCATTCTACCAATACCTCGTCAAATTCCGATTTATCTTTCTACTCAACTACACGCCAACTTCTTTAAAAGATTAACATAATATTTAAGCTCATTCAAGGAACTCAAATAAACACACAAGTGGAATACCTCAAATTAAGTTTGTTTATTTGAAATTGCAATATAACTGCATATAGAAATCAGGAAACTTATACAGTACAAAACAACCGCTCCAAAACTAAACATTACTTCTTCCAAATAAGTTAGTCCTGGCATAAATCCATATCCAGGAAGATTATTATAGTAAATCATCAGTCCTATGGATATAAGCAGCGGAATTAGTTCTGCCGAAAACAATATCCGCCAAAGTTTTTTTGTTTTCTTGCGAATGGTTATCACAAATAATATTATTTGAAATATTAAAATTACTATATATGTAATCAGTAGGAACAGTGCCATTACTATTTTCCTCCGTAAGTTCCGAGTTATATGATAATCCAAGTGAACATTAAATACAAATAAGGCAATAATGCCATAATCTCATTGAATACGAACAGCTTGCTTCCAATTTGAATCTTATACTTTGTTCTCGCTTTCTTATAGAAAAACACGCAGCAAATCGTTGTTGCAATAATATGTATTATTCCAATTATCAAAATCAGCCAATGCAATCTTATATTTTGAAACTTATTATCATATCCAGTCAGATCAAACCATATTACAATGAACCATGCAAGTAAGTCATTTACTAAATACGCAATAATAACAATTTTTTCAAAGAGTATTTTCATCAACACCGGTAATACTAATACAGGAAATATATCGGAAATTGTATTGGAGGTTTTTATCATGAGAAATTTTATCTTATCGTGTGAATCGACAACGGATCTGTCATATTCTTATCTGAATGAACGGGAAATTGCGGTCATTCCTTATACTTACATCATTCATGAACATGTATACGAGGATAACATGGAACGAAATCCGGATCTGATGCCGAAGTATTATAAGATGTTGGAAAAAGGGCTGCTGCCTACAACCTCCCAGATCAACGAAGCTTCCTATTATGATTTCTTTGAAGGACTGATACGGAATGGTGATGTGCTTCATATCACATTCAGCTCCGCCTTAAGCGGATCGGCAAATAATGCCTATCGTGCGGCGGCAGCAATAAAAAAGAACTATCCGGGAAAGCAGCTGCAGGTCATTGATTCTCTCTGCGGTGCAGGAGGGTATGGATTGTTAACGGACTACGTTGCCGATATGCGGGATGAAGGTCTTTCATTGGCAACAGCTGCCGACTGGATCATGAAGCATCGTACCTGTATCCATCATCAGTTTTTTACAACCGATCTCACCTTTCTGCACCATAGCGGACGGATCAGCGGCGCTGCTTCCCATATCGCATCGATCCTGAACATTCATCCTCTGATCCGGCTGGATCAGAACGGAATGGCAGATGCCTATACAAAAGTCCGTGGCAAGAAGCGCGCCGTAAGAGAGGTGATCTCTGAGATGGAATACTACGCAGAAAACGGGACAGACTACAATGGAAAATGCTTCATCTCCCATGCTGCCTGCCCCGAGCTTGCTTATCTGTTAAAGAACTCCGTCCTACAGACATTTCCGAATGTCACCCATCCGGTACGCATCTTAAATGCCGGTACAATTACCGCATCCCACTGCGGTCCCGGCGCTGCCGGACTGTTCTTTCTCGGGCGCGAACGCCCGTATTAATTTAATATTCATCCGGTACAAGTACCTTTTCAATCTCTGCGATATAGTATCTGTGATAATCCTTATCCGGATATACCTTTGCTCCTTCCTCAGGATCAGCAAAGGTAGCAGGATCAATATCTCCTTCGCACATTTTTCTGCAAATGAGTGTAATGCCTGCCTCCTTGATAACCGGAACATCACCACAGAAATCAAGGGTGATCCCTGCTCCTGCAAATTTATCCGCTACATCCTTACCGGATGTTCTTCCGCAATAAGTCAGTGCCTTTCTGTACTCTTCCGGAAGCACACAAACGGAAAATTCCTTCTGTTCATCGATAAACTGCTTTGTATATCTCTGTGGGCGGATATAAATCGTTATAACAGGCTTTGACCAGAATTCACCAAAGGAACCCCAGCTTACTGTCATCGTATTTGCCTTTTCATGATCTCCTGCAGTTACAAGTGCCCACTTTTTGTTGATCATTTCGATCAGATTTCCTTTTAATTCCTCTGCATTAATTTCTTTCATCTTGATAATACCTCACTTTTCTGATTACTCAATTCCTGAAGTGTTTACTGTAACAGAAATACATCCTGATACAATAATGAGGCACTGATCATTCTCAATGCCTCATTGCAAAATCGTATGGTACACTGGTATTACCAGCTGGTTTTTGGCTCATTATACCATCCGCTTTTGTTTTGTCAACCAACAGCTTTTCAGAAACAAATCGTTTTTTATTACTTTTTAACACAGGTTTTATAATATATGAAATTATTGTCAACCTTATGCTTTTCTTTTTTTATTTTATTCAGATATCAAATACTATAACTTTATTTTTTTATAGTGATCGGTCTGTTTTCAGATCAAACACACCCTGTCCATATCGTTTAAACTGCATCATCATCTCATGTGTCAGACTCAGATGTTCTCCATAGTCCGGGATCTGCTCGCGCTCTACCCATTCACCGCTTGCAAGTTCTTCATGATCGATGGTCAATTCCGGTCCATGCTCATCTGACTTTTTTCTGTCTGCCTGACAGAAGAATCCCATCAGCAGATTGCTGTCAAATCCCCACGGTTGTGATTTGTAATACCGGATATTCTTAACCGGTATTCCGACTTCCTCCATCACCTCACGCCGAACCGTTTCCTCTACCGTCTCACCTATTTCCGTAAAGCCGGCGATCAGGGCGTATCGTTTATACTCTCTTGCAGCGTAAGTTGTAAGAATGATGCGATTGCCATCTGTCACTCCGACAATTACTGCCGGTGCGATCACTGGGAAGATCAGATGTCCGCATGACGGACAACGGAGCATCCGTTCTTTCTCATCCGGGAGCACAGGCATTCCGCAGGCTCCACAATAGCGGTTCATCGAATACCACAGATACAGATGCCATCCGGTTGCCGCCGCAAGCACTTCTGCCTTTGGCTTGCAGCTTCTGGTCTTATACATGCTCCGGTATTCATAACCCGGAATCTCCAGACGCTCTCCCCAATTTACATCAGTTGCTCCATTCGCTGATCTTTCAGCATAATAAGGCTCTGTTGTCCGGACAAGATCCTGCGGTCGATACAAAAAATACTGTCTGTCATCGATCACAAACAGGTATGTCAGATTATCCTGCCATGATGCATCCTGCGTGACCGTATCATTTATTCCTATATAGCTTTTATATTCCGAGACAGTGAGCCAGACCAGCTCATGCTCATCCTCTACCTTTTTGGCAAGGATCAGTTTCTCGGAAAATGCAAGGATCGCATCATCATTCTTCGGCGGTTTTCGATATGCATATTCATTATGAAACCGTTTTGGTTCTATATCCTGTATCATCTTCCTATACCAGACAGGCTGTCTGATACGATATGAAAACATCTGTATTATCAGTGCTTTTATATGCGGATCAGCCAGCCTGTTTCTTTCTTTTTGAATTTATACCATGAATCATTTCTGTCGACACTGTCGTTTTGATTCATGTATGGACACAGCTTTGCGTCTCTGTTATTACTTCTTTAACTGAGCCAGACGTTCTTCAACCTGGGCTTTCATTTCTGTATATTTTGCAAGCTTGGCTTTTTCTTCTTCTACCTTAGCAGCCGGTGCTTTATCTACAAATTTAGGATTTGCAAGCATACCGGATGCACGCTTGATCTCGCCGGTCAGACGACCGGATTCTTTCTCCAGACGCTCGATCTCTTTGTCGATATCAACCAGCTCTGCAAGCGGAATATAGAGTGCGGCATCATGTATCAGGGTAGATACTGCATTCTCATCAATACCATTCTTGCTATCCTGAATGAATACCTCACTTGCATATCCAAGTGTTGCAAAGAAATTCTTTGATGCTTCAAATATATCACGGATCTCACTCTTAGCAGATACAACATATACAGTTGCTTTCTTGCTTGGCGGTACATTCATACCGGTACGCAGATTACGGATTGCACGAACCGCAGCCTTGATCGTATCAACTGCATTTTCATCCTGCTTGAAACTCCACTCCTCTTTATATACAGGCCAGTCAGAGATCATAATAGATTCTTCCTCATCCTGAATGTTACAGAAGATCTCCTCCGTGATAAACGGCATATATGGATGTAATAATTTCAGTGCCTGGATCAGAACGGTCTTTAATGTCCAGAGGGCTGCTGCCTTTGTCTCGTCAGCATCATTGTAAAGTCTTGGCTTAACCATTTCGATATACCAGTCACAGAATTCTTCCCATATGAAGTCATATACCTTGGAAACTGCGATACCCAACTCGTATTTCTCCATATTATCTGTCATCTCAACTGCCAGATCATTGACCTTGGATAAGATCCAACGGTCAGCGATCGTAAGATCAGATAATTTTACATTTGAGAAATCAGCCTTTTCCATATTCATCATAATGAATCTGGATGCATTCCAGATCTTATTTGCAAAGTTTCTGGAATTCTCTACACGCTCCCAATAGAAACGCATATCATTTCCCGGTGCATTACCTGTGATCAGTGTCAGACGAAGGGCATCTGCACCATATTTATCAATAACCTCAAGCGGATCGATACCGTTTCCAAGAGACTTACTCATCTTCCGGCCCTGATCGTCACGAACCAGTCCGTGGATCAGAACATGCTTAAATGGGCTCTTTCCTGTCTGCTCCAGTGCGGAGAATACCATACGGATAACCCAGAAGAAGATGATATCGTATCCGGTTACAAGTACGTCAGTCGGATAGAAATATTCATATTCCGGTGTCTTCTTTGGCCAGCCAAGTGTTGAGAATGGCCAGAGTGCGGATGAGAACCATGTATCCAGTGTATCTTCATCCTGTGTCAGATGTGTGCATCCACATTTCGGACATACCGTCGGAACTTCTCTGGAAACGATCGTCTCATGACACTCATCACAGTAATAAGCCGGGATTCTGTGTCCCCACCAAAGCTGACGGGAGATACACCAGTCGCGGATATTTTCAAGCCAGTGGATGTATGTCTTATCAAACTGCTCCGGTACAAATTCCAGCTCATCTGTCTTGATCAGATCAAGAGCTGCCTGGCCCATTTCCTTCATACGGACAAACCACTGTGGCTTGATCATTGGCTCTACCGTTGTCTTACATCTGTCATGTGTTCCTACGTTATGTGTGTGTGGTACAACCTTTACAAGAAGACCTTCTTTTTCCAGATCTGCTACCATTGCTTTTCTTGCTTCATAACGATCCATGCCTGCGTATTTGCCGCCCTTCTCGTTGATCGTAGCATCATCGTTTAAAATATTGATTTCTTCCAGATTGTGTCTCTTACCTACTTCGAAGTCGTTCGGATCATGTGCAGGTGTAATCTTTACACAGCCTGTTCCGAATTCCATATCTACATATTCATCTGCGATAACAGGAATCTCTCTGTCTGTTAAAGGAAGCTTCAGCATCTTACCGATGATATCCTTATAACGCTCATCCTTTGGATTTACAGCAACTGCCGTATCACCAAGCAGGGTTTCCGGTCTGGTCGTTGCAATCTCTACATATCTTCCTTCTTCTCCAACGATCGGATAATTGATATGCCAGAAATGTCCTTCCTGTTCTACATGCTCTACCTCTGCGTCCGAAATGGATGTCTTACATACAGGACACCAGTTGATGATCCTGGAACCTTTGTAGATATATCCCTTTTCATAGAGATTAACAAATACTTCCTTAACTGCTTCTGAACATCCCTCGTCCATTGTAAAACGCTCTCTGTCCCAGTCAGCAGATGAACCCAGCTTCTTTAACTGATTTACGATTCTTCCGCCGTATTCTTCTTTCCATTTCCAGGCATGCTGTAAGAAAGCCTCTCTGCCGATCTCCTTCTTATCAATGCCTTCTGCCTTTAATTTCTCTGTTACCTTTACCTCTGTAGCGATCGCTGCATGGTCTGTACCCGGCTGCCATAATGCACTGTAGCCCTGCATTCTTTTGAAACGAATGAGGATATCCTGCATCGTATTGTCCAGGGCATGACCCATATGAAGCTGTCCGGTTACATTTGGAGGCGGCATAACGATCGTAAATGGTTTCTTACTGCGATCTACCTCTGCATGAAAATATTTCTTATCTTCCCATTTTCTGTACAGCCTGTCTTCTATGTCGGCCGGATTGTATGTCTTTTCCAGTTCTTTCATCTGTTCCATCCTTTCTGTTTTTATAGCATCTTTAGTGGAGCGTTTTTCCTTTACAGAATCAATCTTCTTACATAGAAAAAGCCCTTTGAAACATCTCTGTTCCAAAGGGCGTATCTTACGCGTTACCACCTTAATTTATCACTCATCTTATTCTGTAACGGGAACGACCCGGCGCATCCTACTGAACATTTCGGATGTGCTGCTCCAAAGCTACCTTCCCACAAATTTCCTCGAAAGACCTTTCAGCCTGTGGATCTTCCTCTCTGGCAGTTCTTTTATGGTACTCCTCTTTTTCCTTGCATTTATGCTGTTAAACTAAATCTCATAGTACAACAGAAGTCTTTCCAGTGTCAAGCGGTTTTAAACGTAATCTTGCTATTTTTCTGTAGGATTACAATACATGTGTTACAACTGAATATAAAAAAAGCAGAGATACTTCTTTTGTGTTATATTTTAGTCAC